>WLJI01000099.1 GCA_009701845.1 Actinomycetota bacterium | reverse complement strand
TCTGGGTGAACCTCACCAACAACTCCGACTGCCCCACCACCAAGGAGCACCTGCGCAGCGCGGCCAGGATGCAACCCAGGAATCACCTCTTGTACGAGTTGCACCGAAAGCTCAGCAGGCTCTCGACCCCATCTGTTCACGCTTCGCAGGAGCACCTGCAACAACTCGACAGCTGCGTTTCCCTCTTGGCCAGCGAGCACCGCTGCAAGGTGTTCGGTCTCGCCGGCGAGCACACGGTCTGCCTTCGCTGATTCCACAGGGTCGGCTATGACGCGCTCCCCAAGGCCGAAGACCCTGCCCAGTTCATAGAACTCCGTGTTGTTCTGGCGGTGACTAGCGTTATAGGACACTGCCTTGAGTAGGCCCGGCAGAAGCGAGGTGCGCAAGACAGACTCCTCGGCCACAAGCGGGTTTGCTAGAAGCAACCCATCGGCAGTCATCCCCGCTCTTTCCAAGTCACCCGGAGCCAAGAAAGGCATCGGCATAGCCTCGGTTAAACCGGCGCCAATCAGCGCACGCCGCAACCGACGCCGATCAAGTTGACGCTGCGTGAGTTCACCCGAGTGTGGCGAGGTAGGAATGGTTTTTGGGATTCGAGACATGCCGTAATGGCGTGCAATCTCTTCGATGACGTCGACCTCGATAGTCGAATCCGGCCTCCAAGTTGGGACCTGCACCACAAGATCATCTGCCTCGCCCGCAGGATCTGCTGGCGCTGAAGCAAAGCCAATAGGTGAGAGCAGGCCAGAAACCTCATTCTCCGTGAGCGAGGTGCCAAGCAGTCCGTTCACCTTGCTCAATCGAACTCGGATCTTCGCAGCCTGAGGAAGATTGCCCGAAACATCAACCTGATCAGGGTGGAGCTGCGCCGAGGAAATTGCACAGAGCAGATCTGCAAATCTGCGTCCTGCTAGCGGCGCAAGCTCTGAATCGACTCCCCGCTTAAAGCGAAGTGATGCCTCGGAATTCAAGTTGAGCCGAGTCGCAGTCGCCGCAATGACCTCCGGGTCCCACCATGCGAGCTCCAACAGCACATCTGTGGTTGTTGTAGAAATCTCGGTTGAGGCGCCACCCATGACTCCTGCGATGCCAACCGCTGTGTCAGTTGAATCAGCAATAACACCATCATCGGCAGTCAGAGTGCGCGTGACGCCATCAAGAGTCAGGATCTGCTCGCCCTCTGAGGCCCAACGCACCCGCAACTCCCCAGAACCCAGCTTGGCTAAGTCGTAGGTGTGGTTCGGCTGGCCAAGTTCCAACATGACGTAGTTCGATACATCCACCACATTGTTAATTGGACGCATGCCAGCAGCGATGAGGCGCTGCGCCATCCATCGCGGCGACTGACCGAGCTGAACGCCAGAAATCACGCGGGTCAAGAATCTGCCGCAGAGTTCGGGTGCCAAGATCTGCACCGAGGACAGCTCAGCAGCAGACTCCCCCGCGGTGTTCGGGCTGAACTCGCTCACAGCGAATGGCACGCCTTGGCGCGCAGCAAGGTCTCTCGCAACGCCCATCACGCTCAGTGTGTCGGGCCGATTGGGCAGAGCGTCGAACTCGTAGACAACATCGTCACGAAGCTCGAGTGCCTCGGTGATGGGTAGACCGAGCGGCAGATCTGACGGAAGAATCAGGATGCCCTCGTGGTCATCACCAATCTCCATCTCACGGCCCGAGCACAACATGCCGTTACTCGCCTGACCGCGCATCTTTCGCGGGGCAATAAGCATCCCCGATGGCATCTCGGTGCCGATAGTTGCGAGCGGCACCCGATCCCCGACAGTCATATTCGTCGCACCGCAACAGATTTGCAGTGCTTCACCATCGCCAAGGTCGACATCAACTAGGCAGATCTTGTCTGCATCGGGGTGAGGGCGGATCTCTAGCACCTGAGCAACGACAATGCCGTTGAGCGACCCACCGATCTGGTGAATCGACTCAAGCTCCATTCCAAGGTCGGTGAGTTGAACGGCAATCTCATCGGGGGTGCCCGTTATGGGGGCAAACTCGCGGAGCCAAGAGAGAAGAACCTTCATGTTGTGTGGTCCATTGGTGAGTCAGTTCAGTCGGTGAGCGGGTGGGAGCAGTTCGTGTGGGAGCAGTTCGTGTGGGAGCAGGTCAGGACAGCGGTAACGAATCAGAATTGAGAGAGGAAGCGAACATCGTTGGTAACAAACTCACGCAGGTCTTCGACTCCATAACGGATCTTTGCTAAGCGATCGATTCCAAATCCAAAGGCAAACCCTGACCACTCCTCTGGATCAAGACCGCCTGCTTTCAAGACATTCGGATGAACCATCCCGCAGCCGCCGACTTCAAGCCAGGAGCCGTCAGCGGCAGAAATATCAAACTCTGCAGAAGGCTCAGTAAAGGGAAAATAGGAGGGCCGCAGTCGACTCGTCATGTTTTCGCCAAAATAGGCTTTCACAAAACTCTCGATCGTGCCGGCAAGGTCGCCCATGGTGATGCCACGGTCAATCACTAGGCCTTCGATCTGATGAAAGACAGGCAGGTGCGTGGCATCAGCGGTATCGCGCCGGTACACGCGCCCCGGGCATACCACATAGATCGGCGGACCAGAGTTGTCACGAACTGCCCGCAGCATGGATCGGATCTGCACCGGAGAGGTATGAGTACGCAGCAGGAGCTGCTCTTGTCCAAGGCCCTCAAGCTGCGAGGAGTCAAGGTACAAGGTGTCCCAGAGCGAGCGTGCAGGGTGAGCAGGTGGCAGATTGAGCGCCTCGAAGTTGAACCAGTCAGTTTCTACTTCGGGGCCGTCAGCGACGGTAAAACCCATGGAGCAGAAAACGTCCTCTAGCCGCTCCCAGGTTTGAGTTATCACGTGACTGTGCCCGAGCTTGGCTTTGCCAAGGGACTCGCTGAGATCAACGCCCTCCGTAGCCAACTGTGCAGCGCGTGCGGCTGACTCCAACTCCTCTCGACGACCCTGAGCAGCGGCTTCAAGCTTTTGACGTGCTGCATTCATCTGAGAACCCAGCACCTTGCGCTCAGCAACGTCTAGGTCTTTAAACGAGGCCTTGAGTCCGCTCAGCACTGATTGCGGGCCGAGGTACGTCAGTTCGAGTTCGTGAACTGCTTCAAGGGTTTCTGACTGCGCAAACGCGACCGATCCCTCATCCGCAATCTGCGATGGCTCGACTGTCATTGGCTCGTGCTCTGCGTTAGGGAAGTATGCATTTCAATCATTCTTGCTCATCGATTGGCCGCTCATTACTGATCAGCCGCTTTGTGTTGGTGCTAGTTCTACTCAGCGACTGCAGAATGTACCCCTCCGACTCGCCGTTGCCGCGCAGCCTCGAAGAGAAATACCGACCCTGCAACGGCCGCGTTGAGCGACTCAACTTGCCCCTCCATTGGTATTGACACAGACATGCTGCAGCGCTGCACAAGGCCAGCATCAAGTCCATGGGCTTCGCTGCCTAGCAACAGCGCTCCTGCTTGGGCAAGGGGAGCTTCCTCTGGGAAGAGGCCAGAACCCACCACGGTGGCGCATGTGTCTAAACCTGCGGCGGCACAGTCAGCCAAGAACTGCGCAGCGTCAACACTCTCTGCCACTGCAACCCGAAACACTGCCCCCGCAGTGGCCCGAACAGTTTTTGGGTTGTACAGGTCCACGGTTCGTTCCGTCAGGATCACCCCAACACATCCTGCCGCCTCAGCTACGCGGATCAGTGTCCCGACGTTTCCGGGATCGGCTAATTCGACCAGCACGAGCAGCGGCCGCTTTGTGGCCACAGCCTGAGCAATCAGGTCCGTTGCGCTGCTCTGACGCTGCTTGGCAACCGCCACCATGTCTTGGGGAGCGGCTACCTCGAGCACTTTGCGTAGGGCACCCCGAGTGACTTCTTTCACCCGGATCTGAGCCGCGCGTGCAGCCCAAACAGACTCGTGGTTCAACGCCTCGGGCTCTACATAGATCGACTCGATTTCCACCTCTGCTGCAAGGGCTTCCGCTAGCAGGACTGGTCCGTCGATCAAATAGGCACCCTCCTCGGAACGCGTACTGCGGCGCCGTGAAAGGCGCCGCAGCCGTTGAAGTTCTGAGTTGGTCGGGCTGAGAGCGCTCAGCTGTCGGCTCCTGCCGGCTCACTCTCGTCTGCAGCCTTCGGCGCTGCCGCAAGTGCTGCCTCTGCAACCTTGACGAGTGCTGCAAAAGCGTCATCGTCACGAACGGCTAGGTCTGCAAGCACCTTGCGGTCAACTTCGACCTCGGCAAGATTGAGGCCATTGATGAATCGGCTGTAGCTCATGCCGTGAATGCGGCATGCGGCGTTGATGCGCTGAATCCACAGCCGACGCATCTCGCCCTTGCGAGCACGACGGTCGCGGAAGGCATACTGCCCAGCGTGCATGACTGCTTCGTTAGCGGACCGGAAGCTGCGGCTGCGGTTTCCGTAATAACCCTTTGCCTTACCGAGTACGGCGCGGCGCTTCTTCTTTGCGTGAACTCCACCCTTGACACGTGCCATTGGGCGCTCCTTCTACTAGCGGGGACTAAAAATCACTTCTGAATCAAAGACCGTTCCGGCCGTGAGGCCGCTCTGGCCTACTTGCCGAGCAAACGGCGCGCACGTCGTGCGTCACCAGGTGACAACTCGGTTGAACCAGCGAGTCGGCGCTTGCGCTTCGGGGACTTCTTTTCAAGGATGTGATTCAGGCCAGCCTTGCGGCGGGTGATCTTTCCTGTGCCGGTGACCTTGTAACGCTTCTTGGCTCCGGAGTGTGTCTTCATCTTTGGCATTGGTTTTTCCTCTGTCTGATGCGAATCAGTTGTCTTCACCGACAGCTGCCGGTTCTACTTCTGTTTCCGCTTCTTCAATTACTTCTTCAATTACTTCTTCGCTCACTGCTTCACTTACTTCTTCAGCTACTTCTTCAGCTACTGATGCTGCTTCTTCAGTTTCGGTCTCTGCAAGATCGGATTCGATTTCTTCTGCTGGCACAGCCGTGTGGCCATCAGCAGCGATTCCTACCAGTTCAGGTGCCTCGGGTTGGGCATCAGCCATGATGGAATCCATACGTTCTTCTGCTTGTTCGGCAGCTACTGCAGCTTCGACTGCCTTCTTCTCTAGAGCTTTCACCATGTCTTGGGCCTTTTTGTCTGGCCCAAGAACCATCGTCATGTTCCGTCCGTCTTGCTTGGCCATGATTTCGACTTTGCCGACGTTGACAACCTCTGCTGCGACTCGATCAAGAATTCGACGCCCAAGTTCTGGGTGCTGCATCTCTCGGCCACGGAACATAATTGTGACCTTTACTTTGTGGCCCTCAGTGAGAAACTGAGCAACTTTCCTTGTCTTGGTTTCGAAGTCTCCGCTCCCAATCTTGGGGCGATACTTCATCTCCTTGACGATGATGTTTGTGGCCTTCTTGCGCGACTCTTTTGCCCGTTGTTGTGCCTCATACTTGAACTTGGTGAAGTTCATGATTCGGCATACAGGAGGTCTGGCCTCTGGGGCCACTTCCACAAGATCAAGATCCATCGATCGAGCGATAGACAGGGCCTCGGGCAAAGATTTGATTCCGAGTTGCTGTCCGTCAGGGTCGATTAATCGAACCTCGCGGGCTCGGATCCTGTCATTGGTCCGAGTTTCGTCTCCAGGTGAAGCAGCTATGACCGGTTACTCCTCAACATCACGTCCTTTCTGCAGGGATCGCATTGGATTTAGCACCACTGCTCAAGAACGGCTGCCCAAAAACGAAATGGACGAGTGCGCGAGCACCCGCCAACATCCGCCAATAGTTGTGCGGTGAGGCACGACTCTGGCGGGCATATCAGATCCTGATCGCACCTGGCAGAAACCAACTCACTGGATTCTGCACTGTGGCCAGGAGGGGCGGGAGCCCTCTTGCTCAGTTGTAGCTAGTACTCTACCAGCCGTCTTGGCTCTGAACAGCATTGAGTTTGGATCCTGAGAATCACCCCACGGCCACTTGGCCTCCCCGACCTTGGAGAATCACTATGAGTTCGCTCTGGACACCCGACGGAGAACGACCAGTCGCACAAGCGGCAAGCCCAGATCTAGAGGTTCAAGATGAACTCAGTGGCGACCCGCTCCGGGCTGCAGCGGCTGCCATCGGAGTGGATTTGGATTCACTCACCGCCGAGGAGAAGAGCCAACTTCAGAGCGAACTCAATGAGATGATGCGAGTCCGGCGAGAGGTAGCTTCCACTCCTGCAGCGGAGATGCTGGCCAACTACCTAATGCGGTTCTTTGACTTGGCCACTATCTACCTAGAGGGCGAGCCGCCCGCATTTGCCGAAGCAGCAACAGTGATTGAAGCCTTCCGTTCGGTCCTTGACGGCCTCGGCGACCGACTAGGCGAGCATCGACC
The DNA here is from genome assembly GCA_009701845.1 of Actinomycetota bacterium. Lineage (GTDB taxonomy): Bacteria > Actinomycetota > Acidimicrobiia > Acidimicrobiales > Microtrichaceae > IMCC26207. The sequence continues at coordinate 3,806 of WLJI01000099.1, read as the reverse complement.
AATGCTGACTGAAGCCTTGGGGCAACTACAGATGGTCTTCGTTCAGGTCAAACAAGGAACCGAGAACGCCTCACCCGATTCCTCTGCAAGCTAGGGCGTAACTCGAACGGCTTCGACCCTGCCCAGGGTTCCCTGCCTGAGCACGAAGCTCACTGCGGTTCCAACGGCGATATTTCGTGAGCCGTCGGCTACTGCCGTGCAATGAAAATTGAAGGTCGTGCCCTGGGCGTCAACAACGGTGCCCAGACCAACTGCCTGATCAAAGCTCTGCACGGTGCCTGACTGAATCGTACGAGTTGCCATCGTCATGCCCTCACTACTGGGTCTCTAGCGCTACTGGGTCTCTAGCGCTACTGGGTCTAGCGCTACTGGGTCTAGCGCTACTGGGTCTCTTGCTACTGGGTCTCTGCCAGATCCGCTGAGCGAACTCAGTGGACGATTTTGCTCAGGGAGAGCTCGATCAAATCTGTTGCACCAGCGTCTTTGAGCGCTGGGATTAACAGGTTGATCTGATTTTTTGGAACCACCGTCTCTACTGCATATCCGGCGCCGCCGTAGAGCTCATTCACTGTGGGGGTCTTCATGGCGGGAAGAACAGAAATGACTTCCTCAAGGCGGTCTGTGGAACAGTTCAACTTGAGCAAGACCTTGCCTCGAGCCTCCATCACGCCTAACAGCAGAGTCAGGACCTGCTCCATAGCGTGGCGCTTCTCTGGGTCTTCATAGGCAGCACGGTTAGCAACAAGCTCGGTATACGAAATCAGAACCTCGTCGATGATGCGCAACCCTGCTGCCCGCAAGGCGTTCCCGGTTTCGGTGATCTCGACAATGCAATCAACAATGTCGGGGACTTTGGCCTCGGTCGCACCATAGGAGAGACGAATATCGGCCTGCACTCCCTTGGACTCGAAGTAGCGCTGCGTGATTCCCATGTACTCGGTAGACACCCGTACACCCGCAGGCAAGTCCTCTGCACTCTGGTAGGGCGAGTCCTCGGGCACGGCCAAGACCACCTTGATGGGCTTACTCGTGGCCTTGGAATAGCGAAGCTCGCCAAGGCTGACAACATCCGAGCCAGTCTCTTCTATCCAGTCGCGCCCTGTGATTCCAAGGTCAAACAAGCCGTCGGCTACATACCCTGCAATTTCTTGGGGTCTCAGAATACGAACGCTGTCTATGCGAGGGTCGTCGATAGAAGCCTTGTACGCGACCGAAGAACTGCGATGCACCGACAAGTCAGCGGCTTCGAACAATTCCATGGTGGCTTTTTCTAACGAACCTTTGGGGAGTACGAGTTTCAGCACGCAGCGAGGCTAGCCGCAGCGCCCCGCTGCACAGAACTGAGTTAGTCCTACCAGTCAACAACCGGTATCGCCGGGAAGATTTCTGGGCTTTGAGTCATCAGCTTTTCGCAGTCCCAACTTGGCTCAACGGGCACCAACACGATCGGACTCTTGCTCGGATCAGGAACTTGGAGCCACTCTGCCCGAGTAATAAAGAGCGGGTTGGATGCACCGATAATCAGCTGCTCGGAGTTATCCGTAACCGTGCCGATCAGCGACAGGTTCTTTTGCTGGGTGACCTCATACTGAAAGATTTCCCTACGAGCAATGTAAAGATCTCCTTGAAATTCCTCGGTCACCTTGATGTGAACGGTGATGCCCGGATTACCGTCACCATCGTCGTCAACCGTGCGGGGGTCGTTCGGATCAGTCGGGAGCGAATCGTTAGCGGGGTCCGCAAACTCGATCCCAATCCCCGTTGGAGTCGGCGGCCGCTTGAGGTGCAACTTTCCGTTACGCAGGCTTACATCCACCTTTACGGCGATTGGCTTGATCGCACTCGTTGCAGCATCCGAGATCGTGGTTTCTATCGGTTGGTCACCGCGGTGTTCTGCATGGCAGAACGACTCGGTAGCCATCAGCGATCCGTCTTTCATTGCAAGGTCCGTAAACCCATAGCTGATGATCAAGGTCTTCATGTCAGTGCTCTGATACGCAACCACGTCATAGTGGGCATACCTGCCAGCTAAGGATTCGACCTGTTCCGGTGTCGGCCCGACTGACTCATCAGCGGTTGCAGCACTGTCTGCACGGGTGGTTGACCCCTCTGCCTCGGCATCAGCGCTGCTGCATGCGGCCGACCCGAGAAGAACAAAAACCACCGCAGGTGCGGCGAGTTGTCGTAACGATAGGTTCATGCGGATTCTCTTTTCTCAAAAACGTGGACTGCTCAAAAACTTGGTGTGCCTCGGTACGCTCAGGCCTGCAGTCGAAGAAGTCGGCGAGCATTTCGGTCAAATTCTATTGCTAGCGCTGAGTCTCCAAAGGTCGGATCATCTGTTTGATCCCAGCCGGCAAGGTTGGTTCCAGCGACCACTCGTTCAGTGCCGAAGGCTGCGAGCAGCGCAGCGAATGCCCTTGGTCCACCAACGTGACCATCCCACCAGAAGCGCTGCAAGCGTGCGGCCACTGCTCCGGGGTCACGCAACTGCCGCGGCGACCATGGCCGAGTTCGTGCAGCATGCTCGAGTCGCTCGGCCAGCCAAGAAGTTGCCCCGCCACCGTGCGAGATGCAGATGTCTAACTCGGGGTGACGATCCATCACTCCGCCGAGTATCAACGTAGAAACGGCGAGGGTCTCTTCGTAGCAAAAGCCAAGCCATAAGTCGCCGTCAAAGCGGGCTAAACGCTCGTCTCGTCGCTGCCCAGAAACCCCATCGGGAGCGGGGTGAAAAAACAGCGGAACGTTCAGTTCTACGCAGGCTGCATACAGGGGGTCAAAGGCTGCGTCGTCAAGAGGCAATCCAAGGTCAGTTCCAATATATGCACCAAGCAGACCAAGCTCTCGAACAGCCCTTCGTAACTCGATCACTGCTGAGGAGGGATGTTGTGTTGGAAGCTGCGCCAACCCCGCCAGCCGAGTTGGCGCCTGAGAAACGAGTGCCGCAAGTGCGTCGTTATGAGTTTGAGAAAACCCGACAGCCGCATCTGCATCCACACCCGAAAAATACGTGAGCGGGTTGGGTGACAGCACTTGTAGATCAATCCCGAGAGCATCGAGTTTGGCCAAGCGAAGGTCTAGGTCCATAAACGCCGAACCGCGGTACTTCACTCCATGCAGCACGTAGTCGCCAACGCGAAAAAAAGGCGAGTCCCCGCTACTCGGGTCACCCTCATACAACTCGGGGCCATACGCCCCACATGCACCCAAACTGCTTTCTAAAACCACATGAGCGTGAATGTCGATCATGGCTCGCTCTTTTCGAAAAGCACGGGGTACTTGCTCCAGTAATGACGAGCGCTAAATGGGTCGAGTGTGGGCGGCCGATCAGGATCCCGACGGCCGCCAGCTTGAAGTACTGCTGCAACGGCGGCGGGCACTAGGCCCAGCAGATGCTCTTCTTCTGCAGAATGACCAGCCGGGTCGACTCCGGCAGCAAGATCCTGACCTATGCAGGCATGCATCCCAAGACCAAAGCTCAGCCCCCAAGGTGCAAGGCCGTCTACAAGTTCACGCTCGGGAAGAAATGCGCCGGCATCACTGCCAAACACCGAAACATCACGATTCGCTGCCATCAGGTCGATGACCACTTTGTCGCCAGTAGCAATCTGTGTTCCGTCTTTGAGGACAACGTCATCAACAGCCCACCGCATGGCTACGGGGCTTGAGGGGTTCAGGCGGATGGTCTCGTGAACGCATCGTTGCAAAAACTGAGTGTCTGTTCTGGCTCGCACAGCAAGCTCGGGTTCTGAGTCCGTATACGAAAAGATTTGGTCAAGGGTGCGCAAGAACGCAGTGGCCGA
>WLJI01000098.1 GCA_009701845.1 Actinomycetota bacterium | reverse complement strand
GATCACGGCGCGGCCTGCCTGTGCTGATCGATCCAATAATGTTTGGGCGCCGTTACCTTCGCTCAGAGACTCAAGAACTGGCTGCTTTACACATTGAGCGCAACTTGCCTTTTGTCACCCAATCCGAGGCAGAAGCTGCGGTGAGCAAGCTCGAAATTCCCAAGGTTGAGGCAACAGAGATTGTTGCTTTGTACGAGCGGGCACAACTGCTGGCCCTAGAGAACGGTGCGTTGTTGGCCGGCATCATCGCGTTGGCGGGGGCAGTGTTTGCCTTCGGTCTGCCAAGGAAACGACCGGAGCCATAGCGGCGTGGGCCTAGGAAAACCTGACTGCAACCACTGTTGCTTCCCAAACTCGGCCGTCCTCCATCGATGAAGTGCTGAACACAATCGCACCGTCCGGGGTTGCCGAGTTGGCAAACTCCAAGGTGCTATCGAATGGTCCCACCTCACCCATCGAACCACCCGTCACAAAGCCCTCAGCTAACGGTCGCGCCGTCGATCGGCTGCGAACTGCAACGTCTACGGTTCCCTCAAAGGCAGTGCTGCTTCCCTGCAGCAACACCGGTGACTTCACAATCGAATCCCGGGCCGGGGCAGTCGGCGAAATTGCATCAGTAACAGCACCGAGCACCCACCAGGAATCATCGTTTGCTACCTGACGAAGCAGCACGGTCGTGACGGGTCCAGTCGCCGTTGGGCGTATTTCCACCTCGCCTGATCGTGAGTCCCCTCGCTGAAACTCGCCAACAAGCGGCTCGGTAAATCCAATAAACTCGGTTGCGAATCCAGCGGCTGCCTCTACCGGGTCTGCATAGGGCACCGACCCGTCTGCTGCAGGCCACACCACTCCCGCGGTGGCGGGAACAGTCGTTGGGGATGTGCTGCTAGGCGGGGATGTGCTGCTCGTTGCGCTCTTGTCACCACAACTCGATGCGAGAAGCAGAAGCAGCATCATGCAAACCAAGGACTTTCGACTAGCCATGCTCATGCTCCTTGTGATCAGCACCACGTAGTACACACCACCTAGTACGGGGGTCCGCGCCTTGGCTGTTCCATGCTCGCAGAAAACCCGGCGCTCAAGCTGCCATAACCGCAATCCGAGCCTCCTGTGGTAGGCCATACCGCTGAGCAGGTACAGTGTTTGCTCGTTGGAGAGGTGCCGGAGTCCGGTCGATCGGGCCTCCCTGCTAAGGAGGTGTGGGGGCAACCTCACCGTGGGTTCGAATCCCACCCTCTCCGCCACATGAGTCTGGCGTCGGCTTCGGCCGGCGTCAGACGCAACATCAGGTGGATGTGGTCGAATATCGACCACATCCATCCGAGTTGCTACAGTCATCAATTCCAAGCGTTCGTAGCTCAATTGGATAGAGCATCTGACTACGGATCAGAAGGTTGTGGGTTCAAGTCCCGCCGAGCGCACCATATGACAAGCCCCCGCAGCGGCGGGGGTTTCGTCGTTTTGCCCAGAGCGCGGCTGACGTAGCAAGGGCCTTTCGCTATGAACTACCATTGAGAGTGCTGCGAAGCGCAGTGCCGATCCCCCCGGCCGCCCCGGAAAAGGGCTGACTGCGAGTTAGAGCCATGGAACCGACAACCTGGTCAGCGAGTCGAACAAGATCCTTGATCGATCGCAGTTCGGCGGCGCTCCTGTCCCTACTGACACTGCCCGTACTACTGCCTTGCTTGGTTGTCTCTGCAATCAGGTTCCGAGCCAACCCCATCTTTAGACAAGAGCGAGTCGGTATGAATCAGCAGAGCTTTATGCTGCCAAAGATTCGTTCGTTGCCAACGACTACCTCGAGCACACTCGACAAATACGCGCTCAACGCTGTCACCTACGGCAAGTGGACTCGACTTCTGCGAAAGAGCCACCTTGATGAGCTGCCACAACTCTGGGCAGTTGTCGCTGGACACATGTCGCTTGTTGGGCCACGCCCAGAGATGGTTGCCTTGTCGAGCACCTTTGACGCTCAATTCGTAGAAATGAGGACCTTGGTGCTCCCCGGAGTCACTGGCACTTGGCAGATCAGTGAAGCCGCCGCCGAATTGATCAACGAATCCCCCGAGTTTGATCGGCTCTACGTAGAGTTTGCATCGCCTCGACTGGACTGGTGGATTCTGCGACGCACGCTCAAGAACTTTGCTTCCGGTGAACCAGCCACACTGGTGGAACTCAAAGAGCAAGCAGGCCGAGCACATAATGGAGCGAAATCAGTAGCGCAAGACCAGTCCGTTGCCTAGCGAGCGTTGTATTCCTGCCGTTCGTTGCTGCAGTATACGGATTGACTGCATCGACCTTGAAGCAGCAGTCAGCCAAGTAGTTTCAATGGCCGTGGGCCTGCGTGAGACCCTGCCGAGAACCCAAGGAGTTGCGGTACATCTTTGCAACGCTTGGACTCTTGCCTATGGGCTCGGCGACCCAGCCCATGCAGATCGTGTCGACTCAGGTGACCTCAACCTTCCCGATGGGATGCCCCTAGTTTGGCTAGCAAAGAGCTTTGGGAAGCCAATAACCAATCGTGTGTACGGCCCTGATCTGATGAGTGGGGTCCTAGCGCAAGGCAGCAGCACTGGGCTTCGCCACTACCTCTACGGAACAACAGAAGCGACTCTGCAGAGCCTTGAACAAAACATTCAGAGACGCTTTCCGGACGCTCAAATTGTTGGCCGCGAAGCTCCACCGTTTCGCCCATCAACTCGAACCGAGGAGCAATTGCTTGCTACCAGAATCGCCGAGAGTGGGGCGGATGTGGTGTGGGTAGGCCTCGGTACTCCGCAACAAGATGAACTCGTTCACCGACTCCGACCTCAGGTTGCTGCAGTGCTCATCCCGGTCGGCGCCGCCTTCGATTTCTTGGCAGGAAACAAGTCCCAAGCGCCGCAATGGATGCAGCAGCGAGGGTTGGAATGGTTGTTTCGTCTTTGCAGCGAGCCCAGACGCCTCTGGCGGCGCTACCTCATCGGCAACCTTCGATTCATCTGGGGCAGCGCGCCTGATTTCATGCGGGCCCTTCGCCATGCACCAGTAGCCCCTCGAGTTGTCCGGCCTTGGGGTGCCGCTTGGGAGGTCGTCCGCGAGAAAAGTCGAATACCCGCGGCCGACGGTCGCCTAGAGAGCCACAGTGAGACAGAAAGCCACAGTGAGACAGACTCCCTAGCGGCGCAATGGTTGGATCACATTGACTTGGCTGGGTCTCTGCGGGCCTACGGGCCACAGAAGCTCGCAGAGCAGTTCACTGCCGAAGGGTCTGCAGCGGAACACCTGAGCCAGACCACGACTTGCTCGGTACATGAACTGTCTCATGCTGCAGTCCAATTGTTGCTAGGTGAGTGCAAAGATGCACACTCGCTCTATGGAGTCTCCACAAGTGACTTCACCGAACAACTCAAAATGACCCAACCAAGGTAACGGTAAGAGATCCCGATGACTGACTCACAAAAGAGAATCCTCGTAACAGGTGCTGCGGGCATGTTGGGGTCACATATCGTCGACATGCTGCTTGCCCGCGGTGACGCCGTGATTGGGGTAGATAACTTTCTGACAGGCTCCCAAGCAAACCTGTCTCAAGTAATGAGTCACCCCAACTTTGACCTGATCGAAGCGGATATTTCGCAGGGGATTGATGTCAGCGGAAGCCTTGATGCTGTGCTCCATCTTGCCTCGCCTGCGTCTCCGCTGCATTTCAAAACGATGCCACTTGAGATTTTACGGGTCGGATCGATCGGCACGCTGAACGCCTTAGACCTTGCTGACCGGACCGGTGCAACCTACTTGTTTGCCTCAAGCAGCGAGGTCTACGGGGAACCAGAGGTACACCCGCAGAGTGAGTCCTACCTTGGCAACGTAAACACCCTTGGGGAGCGCAGTTGCTATGACGAAACCAAGCGCTTTGGCGAAGCTGCGGCGGATACATACCGCCGAGACCGCAACCTTGATATTCGCATTGTTCGAATCTTCAATACCTACGGCCCACGTAATCGCGCCGATGACGGCCGGGTGGTGCCCAACTTCATCACCCAGGCATTAGCGAACCTGCCACTGAGCATCTATGGCGATGGGTCCCAAACCCGAAGCTATTGCTATGTCGAGGATCAGGCGGCGGGAATCCTGCTGCTTCTCGAGAGCAACGTGACCGGCCCAGTAAATATTGGTAACCCGACCGAATATACGGTTCTGCAGCTGGCCGAACTAATTCTTCGGCTCACAGGTTCAACAGCTGGAGTGAGGTTGCTACCCCTCCCACAGAACGATCCCGTTCGGCGCAGGCCCGACATAACGCGAGCACAAGACCTACTCAACTGGGAACCAAGGGTTGAATTGCAAGATGGCCTGACTCGAACAATTGAGTACTTTCAGTCAATCGTTGACAGCGCAAGATAGTTTTGCTGTACCATAAGGTTTTGATTGAAAGGTTGTGAGCTCCTCATGAAGAACACATCATCTAGCAGCGCCAAAATCCTAGTCGCCTCGCTGAGTCTCGCAGCAGTGCTCCTGCTTTCTGTGGGAACAGCCTCTGCTCAGTACAACGTCCCCGCCGCGGTGACGACAAATACCTCTACCCCGGTCGCCGGTGGGCCTATTACGGTCACAGCCACTGGGTTTGGCCCTGGTACCACTGTGGCATTTAGCGTGGAATCAACCCCTCAGGCATTGGGCACAGCAGTAGCCAACTCGAGCGGTACCGCAACGCTCACCACGACCCTGCCCGCAAGCCTTCCTGCAGGTGTTCACACCATTCGAGCTATCGGAGTTGACGCTAACGGTGCGCCGCTCAACGTCACTACCACCATCACCACTGCTGCTGCAGGCGCAACCACGACTACCACAACAGCAGCTGCCACAACCGGATTGGCTGCAACTGGATCTAGCAGCGCTGGTCTTGTGCGGATTGGTGTTGTCATTGCAGTGCTTGGCGGACTGTTGCTTCTTGCAAGCAAGCGCCGTACCGAATCTGCTTAATCAGATTCAGTTCGCCGCTGTAGGTGAATGAGGACCTAGTAGTTCGTCGGAAACCGGTCACCAAGACACCAGGTAGCAGCACGCCTGCTGTTGCAGCAGTAGTCACCTTGAGCGCTGCTGCAGCTTTTTTGGCTGGTAGTCAACCGTCGGCGAGCAATTGGTTCAACTTCGTGCTCCTCGCGATCGCGGGAGCCGTGCTTGCTGTGGCCTCGAGTAAGGCTAGCGACGCACCTCTGATTTGGATCGGTGCAGTAGCAACTCTTGCTGCTGTCCCTTCTTGGTGGGCGCTTCTAGCAGCAGCGAGTTTTGCGATTGCACTGCTCTCCGCTGCATTTCGATTGCCTGTTTGGGTTCATGCCCTAGTCGGCGCACTCGCCTGTCAGGCGCTTCTTCGGTTGCCGCCGATAGGCCCCTTTGGCATGTGCTCAGCACTTGCTGCTATCGCCGCACTGCCCGTGCTGATCTCTGGCTACCGCCATTGCAAACACGCCAACAAACGCAGATGGCAACTTGTTTGCGCAGTCTGTTCTGTCTTCATCATTGTTGCCAGTGCCGCTTCGGGCGCTGCAATGCTCAAGGCAGCCCCACAGCTGACTCAGGGTGCGAATGATGCGAGAGATGCTGTGCGGCAGTCCTCGCAAGATGAGTCACAAGTGACCCTTGCAAAACTGCAAAAAGCGGAAACGCAATTTTCACAAGCGCACGAAAGTCTGCAGCCATGGTGGGTGAAGCCGGGCTTAGGGATCCCGATTTTTGGCCAGCATGTTCGAACGGCGTCGGTAGCGGCGACTGCAGGAGTATCACTGTCTCGAACTGCCGCAGCCACAGCTAAGAAGGTCGATGGTTCCCAGAGCCTTGTGACGAATGGCCAAGTCGATATCAACCTGCTCAACAGCTATTTGCCAATTGCTGAACAAGCCGCCCAAGAGCTTCAAACGGCGCAGCGCAGCGTGGCGAATCTGGCAAATGGTTGGCTTATTGCGCCAGTTCGCAGACAACTTGACTCTCTGAGCAACGAACTTGATTCGGCTGCACCTACTGCGGCGACAACTGCAGAAGTGCTCAGCAAGACAGACAGTCTCTTGGGGGTCGATAGGCCACGAACCTATCTGGTGCTAGCTACGAACCCTTCCGAAACCCGTGAGGTTGGCGGCTTTGTTGGCGGTTTTGTTTTGGTAGAAGTGAGCAATGGCAGAGTCGAGATTCTTCAGTCCGGCAAGGCAAGCGAGCTCAACGAGGCCCTAGCTTTGGCAGCACCAAGTATTGGCGATACGAACTTCGCCAATATTTACGGCCGCTATCAGATGGGCAGGTACTTCAATAACGTCACTGCGACTCCAGATTTTGCAACTGATGCTGAAGCAGCGCGTGACTCGTTCGCTGCTGCCACCGGCACACAAGTTGATGGTGTCATCCTGGCTGATCCAACGGCAGTAGCGGCTCTACTAGAGCTCACCGGGCCGGTGGAGGTACCCGCCGCAGAGCGAACGCTCGATGCCAAGACAGTAGAGAACTATCTGCAGGCCGAACAGTACGTACAGTTTGAGCAGGACACTTCTGGGCGCACTGACGTGCTCGTTGACGTAGCACGATCAGTAACCGAAGCCCTGTTCGAGAGGCCACTTCCAGGTCCAGCGAAGATAGTTTCTACGCTGGCTCCGGCAGTACGGGGCGGTCATCTCATGATGGTCGCCTTTGATCCCAAAGAACAGCGGGCGCTTGCTGCAACAGGAATTTCTGGCGGCTTCGGGACAACTCCCGGGCGTGACTTCTTGTCCGTCCGGGGTTTCAACGCAAACGCCAACAAAATCGATGTATTCCTTCACCGCTCAATCAACTACACCGTCAAGTACGAGCCGCTCACCGGTTCAGTCAAGGCCGTAGCCGTAGTGAAACTCAGAAATGACGCTCCAACAAGTGGCCTACCCCCCATTGTTATCGGAAATGCAAGCGATCCACCGGGGAATAACCGCATGGTCTTAGCAGTTCACTCGGCGCTGACCCTTGAGGAACTTCGCATCGACGGAGTCGTCACCCCCGTGGAGTCTCACGAGGAGTTCGGTGGGTTTTCCTATCGGGTAATCACCGAAGTCCCCGCCGGCGCAACGCATGAGTTGAGCTACACCCTCTCTGGACGCCTCACCCCCAGTAGCGAGTACAACCTTGATGTTTCGGCCCAGCCAATGGTGAATGCTGATGCCTACTCGGTCACCGTGAGCGACGGAGAGAACTTCCAAGCTGCGTCCTCCAACCAGTTGGAGATAGTCAGCGGAACAGCAACCGGTTTAGTTCCTTCCCAATGGAGAACCCCCGTCAGCGTGACCTTCAAGGCGAAGTAGCAACGGCGGGGATCCCCAGCCAACTGCGCAAGACCACAGAGAGTACAATGAGAGCGTTATGCCTACAGCAATTGCAGAATCAACAAATGGAATTCGTGATGCTCTTGCCGTTGCTCGCCGGCGTAAGTGGCTGATCCTTGTCTGCACGGTGACAGTAGTACTCACAGCCGTAGTCGCTACAAGCCTGCAAACCCCTAGGTACAAGGCAGAGTCTGACCTTCTTATTCGCCAAGGAAGTAGCTCCGCTCTGCTCAATCCCGAGGCTGTGCAATCGGCTCAGAATGCTCGACCGCTCATGGAGAACGAGCTCGGACTCGCAAGAAGCTTGCGTGTGATAGATGCCGCCACCAAAGAACTCGGGTTTAAGCCAGAGGTCACCGTCTCTGCCAACACAGAGTCCGACATCATGACGATCACGGCCACGAGTACCAATGCAAAAGCCTCAGCAGCAATTGCAAACGCGTACGCTGCGGCATTCATTGACGTTCGCAGGGCCGCTCTTGTCGACGAATACGTGGGCGCAGCAGCGACGATTCAGGGCCAAGCCGACCAGATCGATCAGAAAATCGGTTCTCTGCAAGCCGAACGAGACAATGCCATTGCAGCACTGCCGCGAAGCTTCACCCAAGCAGAAGAAGCCTCTCGAATCACCGACTCCTACGCAGCGCGACTCACAGCGTTAGATCTAGAACGAACCCGACTTGATCAACTCACTGCGAATCTCGATCTCTCGGCCGAGCTGCTCCAAGGCGGTGGAGCTTCAATCATCAGCAAGGCAACTGTGCCGACAGCTCCCTACGCGCCAAAGATGCTGAATAACGTTGCGATTGCTCTCGTATTAGGTCTGCTACTCGGTGCCGCAATGGCGCTGCTGTTCGAAAACCTAGATACATCCCTGCGATCCGAGGAAGAGCTCAAGACTGTGTCTGGGCTAGATGTACTCGCTGTTATCCCCATCTACGACGGGGACTCGAAGGGCGAGGAAATGTCTGTGATTAGTAGCACGGACCCAACCTCATACCCTGCCGAGGCATACCGGAGTCTTCGCACAGCGGTGCAGTTCCTTGCGATCGACCGGCCGATCCGTACTGTGCAAGTAACAAGCCCTCGGCCTGGCGATGGAAAAACCACAACAGCTGCAAACTTTGCAGTTGCAGTAGCTCGAGCCGGCAAACGCGTCGTCCTTGTGGATTGTGATCTTCGCAACCCACGAGTTCACCGCTGCTTTGGCCTCAGCAACGAGCACGGATTTACTTCCCTGCTACTCGGAGAAGGAACCTTCGAAGGGGTCGGTCAAAGAATTCCTGGGGAGCCGAACTTGTTAGTGGTCCCCTCTGGGCCGATTCCCCCAGATCCCTCTGAGTTGTTGTCTGGCAAGCGCGCCCAAGCGCTCCTTGCCGGCATTGCCGATGTTGCCGATCTAGTGGTGATTGACTCCCCGCCGGTGCTCGCAGTCTCTGACCCGCTGGTCTTGTCTGCCGTTGCAGATGGCGTCATCCTTGTGGCCTCTGTGGGGAATTCAGATCGCAACCAGATCGCAAAAGCTCTCAGCCAACTCCGACAAGTTGATTCCCCCCTCATTGGAGCAGTCCTGAATCGCTTCAAGGGAGACAGCAGCACCTACGGTTACGGCTATGGCTACGGTTACGGTTACGGCGTGAAGAACACTCAGGACGCAGCAAAGAAGTCAGCCAAAAAATCTAGCAACAAGGCTAAGGAACCTTCACCCACCTTGATCGGTTCCAACGATAACAACTAGTTCTGCGCCGTCTGGGTCGATGGCAGGAGGATCAGTGAGCGGCATCACTGCTGCTGGGTCCAAGCCCAAGCTCTTGGCTAGAGATTCTGCCTCGGCGTTGAAGGGCGCTGAAAAATAAACTGCAGTGGCCGAAACATCATTGGTCTTAGCGTCAGTTGGGGTCCGGGTTGTATAGCCAAGCTCAGACAAGCGGTCAGAGACCTTGCCTGCAGCGCCCGAAACGCGAGTCCCGTTAGCAACTCGAACGGTCAACTCACTCGGAGACTTCACCACAACAATTGGGGCAGGTGAGGTAGTGGTACTGCTGGGCGCTGTAGTACTACTCGCTGTGGTACTAGTTGTGGCACTCGGCTCAATTGTGGTTGTAGGGAGTGCAACAACACCCTCACTGCGGATCCCCGGGAATCCAGCAATTGCAAACCCAGCAATTGCCGATACGCCGATGGCAAGTGCCCATAAACCCTTCTCACCACGTTGCTGCATAGACCAAGAACTTTAGGGCATTGGAGCAGCACTCCCCCACATGCTGCGTGCAAAGCGAGAGCACAAATCATCGAGTTGTTTCGCACATGCGTCGAACTCGATCGAACTCCCGCGATAGGGGTCGGAAACATCAAGATTTGTTGAGGACAGCACCCCTTGCGCTGTGCGTCCCTGATTCAGGTTTTGGATCCATTCCTCCAGAGTGAGTTCACCCCTCGGTCCAACTTCCCGAGCGCGGCTCGTGATCTCCCTCAAAGTGAACGTTCGAAGGAACAATGCGCGCTCGCCATGTGCAACCGCCGGAATATGCGCAGCTTCCATTGTGAGTACAAGATCTGCTTGTTCAGCTAGCTCGTCCATGGGCCGGCTGATGTGGTCAGAAAGATCACACCCCAAGGCTGCGAGTGCCACAACTGACCCTGAGGCTGCTGGCATATTCTGCCGAGCGAGCACTCCTGCCGATGACACCTCAACTGCAACTCCGCGCTGCTCCGCTTCACGTTGCAGCAGCCGCTCAGCGATTGGCGAACGACAAATGTTTGCAGTACAAACAACCAATATTGACTCAACCAAGTTGATCAAGATACCAAGAATAGGTGTCTTCAATTCCCTGATGCAGCG
>WLJI01000097.1 GCA_009701845.1 Actinomycetota bacterium | reverse complement strand
GGGCAACAAAACCGCCATTATCCGGGCCGTGAAGAGGGGGGGAACTCATAGGAAAATCCTTTGCTCAGTCAAACGAACTAGTCAGAGAAGCGGACAAGACCGTGACCAGCGACTACTTGGCCGATACTGCGTGCTCGATGACCGCTTGTGCGTAACACGTCGATTGCCTTGTTTGCTGCAGCGGGTGGCACAACAGCCACCATTCCAATGCCAAGGTTGAAGACCTTGCGCATCTCGTCATCAGAGACCGAACCGATCTGTTGCATCTCGGTAAAGATTCTTGGCCACTCCCAAGAGCCAGGGTCGACCTCTGCATCGCAATGCGAACCGAGCACCCGGTTGAGGTTTCCAGGCATGCCGCCACCAGTGATGTGCGCCACTGCATGAACCTCAACCGAATCAAGCAATGAACGAATTGCAGGCGCATAAATCACCGAAGGAATCAGCAACTCATCTCCCACCGTCGGGGCATTCGACCCATCCCATGCAGGATCAGAAACAGTGCGGCCAGCAATCTCAAACATCAACCGTCGTGCAAGGGAGTAGCCATTTGATCGGATCCCCGGCGAGGGCAAACCAATGAGCACATCACCAGGCTTGACCAGCTTTGCGGTGAGCATGCGATCTCGTTCGACCACCCCGACAGCAAAGCCAACCAGATCAAACTCCCCTGGCTCCATTGAGCCGGGGTGTTCCGCCATCTCGCCGCCGATCAGCGCACATCCTGCCTGACGGCAACCATCCGCCACCCCAGCAACAAGTTGCTTGATGTGGGTTGGGTCTAGGTGACCAACCGAGATGTAATCCAAGAAGAACAACGGCTCTGCACCTTGGCAAACAAGGTCGTCAACACACATGGCCACGAGGTCGATGCCGATGGAATCGAATCGCCCTACGGAGCGTGCCACTAAGGCCTTGGTCCCAACGCCGTCGGTTGAAGAAACCAGAATCGGGTCTTTGTACTTTTTGGGATCAAAGCGGAACAAGCCGCCGAATCCGCCAATGTCTCCAATGACCTCTGGCCGAAACGTGGAGCGCACATCGGCTTTGATGGCCTCGACTGCAGCTTCGCCGGCGCCGATCGAAACCCCAGCGGCCTCATAGGTTTCACCCATTGGAATCTCGGTCTCCTTCTTGTGTCTGAGCGTTGAGCAATGCCGCTTCTTCTGCTGGGAGGAGCCCTGCTCCAGCATCAAGAAGGGTGAGCGGTGCTTGTTCCACTCGCACTGGCAGAGCTTCAGTGCTCTGATCTGCCTGCGAAGAGGAACTCTGCTCAGAAATCGCTACTGGGTACTCACCAGTCAAACACGCCGTACAAAACCCTGCTCCGGGTGCGCCAACAGCATCAACGAGTGCATCCAAGGTGAGATACGACAGCGTGTCGACACCGAGATATGTGCGGATCTCTTCAACGTCCATATTGGCCGCCAGCAACTCCGAGCGCGATCCAGTATCCATGCCATAAAAACACGGCCAGCGGTACGGCGGAGACGAGATTCGCATATGGACCTCGGCCGCTCCGGCCTCTCGCAGCATGGCCACCATCGCCCGAGTGGTTGTGCCACGCACGATCGAATCGTCGACGACAACTAGGCGCTGACCCGCAATATTTTCTTTCAGAGGGTTGAGTTTCATGCGCACTCCAAGCGCACGCATCTCTTGGCTCGGCGCAATAAACGTGCGGCCGATATAGCGATTCTTGACTAGGCCGTGGCCGTACGGAGTGCCAGAAAAACGGGCGAACCCTTCGGCTGCAGGAATCCCCGACTCGGGAACCCCCATCACCATGTCGGCCTCAATAGGAGCCTGCGCTGCAAGCTGTTCACCCATCCTGACCCGAGCCTGATGAACGTTCTTTCCGTACAACTGCGAATCAGGTCGGGCGAAGTACACAAACTCAAACAAGCAGAGCCTGGGCTCAACGCGTTCATCGTCAAAGGGCCGCACAGAGCGCACACCATCTGAATCGATGATCACCATCTCGCCGGGATCAAGCTCTCGTACAAAGTGAGCGCCCACCACATCAAGGGCCGGAGTCTCAGAGGCCAATACCCAGCCAGTGTCCAACTTGCCTAGACAGAGTGGGCGAAACCCATGAGGGTCGCGAACACCAATCACATGTTGACGATCAAGCAACACAAGTGAAAACGCACCCTTAAACATCGGGAGTACTTTCACCAGTGCTTCTTCGAGCGTGTTGGGATCGTCCTCAGTGCCGATCCGCTCGCATTCCAATGCAATGAGTTCTGCCATTGCGTCGGTATCGCTGCCCACCGTTCCGGGCAGCATGCCTGCCTGATCGGCTAGGTCTGCGGTATTCACCAAGTTGCCGTTATGACCAAGGGCAAACTGCGTATGCGCTACATCTCGATAGATCGGCTGCGAGTTCTTCCACATGCTTGACCCAGTGGTCGAGTAGCGGGTATGACCAATGGCCAAACTGCCATCAAGAGCGGCAAGCGTTCGGTCGTCGAACACATTCGACACCAAGCCCATGTCTTTTACAACGGTCAGATGGTCGCCGTCCGAGGTTGCGATTCCTGCAGACTCCTGCCCCCTGTGCTGAAGCGCATAGATCCCCAGATAGGCCAAATGTGCCACCGGACTACCGGGTGAGAACACCCCAAAAACACCGCAGGCTTCCCCCGGCTTTTCATCGAGTTCTTCACCCTCAGTCAAGCCGGGATCAAAGTTCACCACCCCATGTTCGCACATCACCGAGGCTCACTCCGAACGCAGTCGAGTTGGGTCAAAAACCCAAGGCTCAGCAGGGATGTTCTGAACAGAAAAGACACCCACTGCTTCCTTCGCCGTGATCGGGGTCTGCTCGGCGGTCATGCCAAGCGAGTAGGCCAACCATCCCAAGATCTGCTCCGGCGTGTAGCCAAGAGGAATCAGATCCAAGAGACCCACGGCTCCGTGGCGTTTCGAGAGGCGTTCTCCGTCGGGGCCCACTACGAGGGGAACGTGCAGGTAACTCGGCGTTGAGTAACCAAGGAGGTGCTGCAGCAGAATCTGCCGAGGTGTGGTCTCAACAAGGTCGTCTCCACGCACCACGTGATCAATCCCTTGGTCTGCATCATCGACCACCACAGCCAAGTTGTAAGCAGCCACTCCGTCGGCTCGTCGCAACACAAAATCGTCTGTGTACAACCCTCCGCTATGAACGCCAGCAGAGCCGTGCAGCCTGAGGGCTGGACGCCGGCCTGCGCGCTTATGTTCATTCACCTGCGCTCGAGTGAGCTTCACACAGGTTCGCGGGTAGCTACCCTCGGCTCCGGCCCCATGTGGTGCCGCTGCCGCTTCTCGAACTTCTCTTCGACTGCAGTAGCAGTCATAGGTCATGCCTCGCTGCTCAAGCTGCTTGATTGCGGCTGCATACAACGCCGTCCGATCGGATTGGCGTGTCACCTCGCCGTCATGAGTTAACCCCAGCAGGGCTAAGTCATGTACTTGTTCGGCCTGAGCAATCGGCGCTGCGCCAGTGGTGAGATCCTCGAAGCGTAAGAAGAACTTTGCTTCGTTCTGATGTGCCACTAACCATGCAGCAAAGGCAGTCCGCAGGTTGCCCAGATGCAGGCTTCCTGAGGGGCTCGGCGCAAAGCGTCCGGCCAACATCGGAGCTAGCCCTGAACGGTTCCCGAACCGAGCGCATCTGGCAGGTGATTCGTCCACCGAGCAGTTACCTCACTCAGGCCTAGATCAAACTGCCCCTTTACGCTCATGCGATCGCCACCAGCAACCCCAATTCGAGAGTGTTCAATGCCGCGCTCCTCTAACACATCAAGCACTTCACGCAGCTTCTCTGGGTCAATGCACAACACCGCTCGGCCCGAGGACTCGGCAAAAAGATCGGTGTGATCAGCCAAGCGTGCTGCTGTGAATCCGACCCCTGAACGAACTGCCATCTCTGCTAGGGCAACTGCAGTTCCACCCGAAGACACATCGTGTGCGCCTTGCACGAGGCCAGCAATCACGAGGTCCCGAACTGCGTCGGCCACATGTGCAACTGCTTCAAGGTCTACCTCTGGCAATTTGCCGCGACCGCGGTGGCCTTTCAGAGCAGCCCAGGCAGAACCAGAAAGCTCGGCCTCGGTGTGGCCCAAGAGCAACAGACGCCCACCCTCAACGAGCCGCACCCCAGGTGGAGGAGTCTCAAGCACATCAACGACACCGAGCAGGCCAATCACCGCGGTCGGGTCGATGTCGGTTCCGCGGCTCTCGTTGTACAGACTCACGTTGCCGCCGACACACGGGATTCCGAAGGCGAGCAAGGCCTCGGACAGGCCATCGATTGATTCAGAGAGTTGCCACATCACCTCGGGGTGCTCGGGGTTGCCAAAGTTGAGGCAATTCACCAGAGCTAGCGGCCGCGCACCAACTACAGCCAGATTCATCACTGACTCGGCAACGGTCATCACGCCACCTCGATAGGGGTCAACTGCACCCCAGAGGTGGTTACCGTCTGTGGTCAGCGCTAAGCCACGTCCCGTATCAAGGCCCGTTGAAGGGTGCTTGAGTCGCAGAACAGCAGCATCACCGCCGGGGCCTTCGACGGTATTCAGGAACAACATGTGGTCGTACTGCGAGGACACCCAAGAGGTATCGCTCAGCATCGCCAAGACATCAGCCCCGGGATCAGCGGGTGCGTCAAGTGCGTTTGCAGACTCGAGCTGTCGTTGCTCACGATCTGCCGGAGCGCTACGCGGGCGGTCATACAGCGGGGCATCTTGCTCAAGTGCCTTAGCCGGCACATCTGCAAGCACCTGGCCGTTCTCCTCATCAAGAACCCGCAGCCGGCCGGTGTCAGTAACAATTCCTATTACGTTGGCGCGAATCTCCCAGCGCTCAGCAATGGCGAGCACGGCTGCAAGGTTCGCAGGCTCCACAATTGCGAGCATGCGCTCTTGAGACTCCGAGATCATCACCTCAAACGGCTCCATCCCCGGCTCGCGCTGAGGAATCGGGGCAATCATGACGTCCATACCAGCACCACCCTTGGCTGCAGTCTCGGCTGTGGCACAGGTGATTCCCGCACCCCCCAAGTCCTGCACCCCAGCTGCAAGGTTCGAGTCCAGAAGCTCTAGACATGCCTCGATCAAACGCTTCTCTTCAAACGGGTCGCCTACCTGCACGCTCGGGCGCTTATCTGCGTCCGAGGCTTCGTCAGAGAAACCAGCCGAGGCCAAAACCGATACTCCACCGATGCCGTCGCGCCCAGTAGTAGAACCCAACAAAACTGCCAAGTTGCCTACCCCTTCGGCGCGGCCAAGGACCAAACGCTCAACGGGCAGCACACCCAAGCACAAGACGTTCACAAGTGGATTACCCGTGTAGCACTCATCAAAAACAGTTTCTCCGCCAACCGTAGGCACGCCGACTGAGTTGCCATACCCAGAAATTCCAGACACCACGCCTTCTGCAATCCACCGAGACCGCGGGTCATCGAGCGGACCAAATCGCAGCGGGTCCATGAGCGCAATAGGTCGAGCACCCATAGAGAAAATATCTCGCAGGATCCCTCCGGCACCCGTGGCCGCACCCTGATATGGCTCAATCGCAGAGGGGTGGTTATGGCTCTCGATGCGAATCGCAGCACCAATCCCATCTCCTACGTCAACCACACCGGCACCTTCACCGGGGCCAACAAGCACCCAGGGGGCCTCGGTAGGGAACCGTTTCAGGTGGATGCGAGAGCTCTTATAGGAGCAATGCTCTGACCACATCACAGAAAACATCGCCAGTTCCAAGTGATTGGGCTTGCGATCCAAGATGGAACAGATGCGCTCGTATTCGTCGTCGGTCAACCCCAACTCGCGATGGAGTGACTCCTCAAGTCCTTGCTCGGCCATATGCGGACGATATCGCAGCGCAGATCAGTACGGTGACCCTCTGCTTACCTTGAATTAATAGGAGTTATCTGTTCAACTACCAATATGGCAAAACGTGGTCCCAAATCACTCTCACCGGAACATAAGGCTGCAATGGCCGAAGGCAGAACTGAAAGCAGGCTTATTAAGAGCTACCTAGAGGCTATTCGGCGGACCAAACCGACTGCTGGTAGACCACGAACTTCTGAATCGGTGAATAATCGAATCAACAAAGTCAATCAAATTCTTGATTCGAAGCTTGACCCACTGAAACGACTAAGTCTCCTTCAAGAGCGAATTGACTTAGCACAGGAACTCAAAAGAATTGAAGACAATTCCACGGATCTTGTTGCCGAACTTGAGCCTGATTTCATCATTGCTGCCAAGAGTTACAGCGAGCGCAAAGGTATCTCTTACGCCGCATGGCGAGAGTTTGGGGTTCCAGCATCTGTACTGAAGGCCGCTGGGATATCTCGGGTTGCTCCCGCTTAACTCGGCCCCTGGACCGAAGAAAGCCCTGCGGCATTAAGTAGTGACTGCATCAGGTTTATACCATCATGTGAGCCCAAGAGGTCATGACAGGCCCGCTCAGGGTGAGGCATCAAACCAACTACGTTTCGGCCTTCATTGCAGATACCCGCAATATCATCCATTGAGCCGTTGGGATTTGTCACATAGCGAAAGAGGATTCGATCCTCGCTTTGCAACTCTGCCAGGGTTTCTAATGAACAGGTGTAATTACCCTCAAAGTGATTGATGGGGATCGACAAGATGTCGCCGGGTGTGACTGCAGAAGTGAGTACCGAATTTGAGCTCTCAACACGCAGGTCAGTAAACCCGCAACGGAACTTCAGGCCAGCGTTCTTCTGCAGGGCGCCAGGCAAGAGGTGTGCCTCTGTGAGCACTTGGAACCCGTTACAGATTCCAACGACTGGCCCACCCTCTTGAGCAAACGCTGCCACTGCATCCATCACCGGAGAGAATCGAGCTATTGCTCCTGGCCGCAGATAGTCCCCATGGGCAAAGCCACCGGCAACAACTACCGCGTCTGCGTTACCCAAGCTCGGCTCGTCATGAAACACAATCTCTGCTGATGCACCTAAGTGCTGAACTACTTCGACTACGTCGAACTCGCAATTGGTTCCCGGAAATCTGATAACTGCAACGTTGGTAGACATCTTCAGTTCGCAGAAGTTTCCGCTACTTGAAGAGAAATCTCTGAGTCTTCTATGACGGGGTTCGTGAGGAAACGGTGGCAGAGGTCGGTGACTAACTCATGCGCGGCAGCCTCATCTTCGGCCTGCACAGTGAAGCGAATACTCTTTCCGACGGACACACCGTTCACCCCAACAAACCCAAGGGCTGGCAACGCTCGTTCAATCGTCGCCCCTTGGGGGTCGGCAATACCTGCTCGCAGACGGACTTCTACTACTACCTCAAAGATCATCTGCTGATTCTCTCACACTGCAGGAATCGGCCCGGTCACACCCGGCCAATCGTCAAACCTGAGCCCACAAATCTGCTCGTAGGCCTGCCGATACCGGTCTGCGGTTGCTTCTACAACAGACGGAGGAAGAGCCGGTGGCGGTGGAGTTTTGTTCCAAGTGAGCGTCTCAAGGAAGTCGCGCACTGGTTGCTTATCGAAACCCTGCGGAGTGGCACCGGGTTGCCAATCTTGGATCAACCAAAATCTAGAAGAATCCGGAGTGAGCACCTCATCTGCTACTACAAGTTCTTTGTTGCCCTCAGCGTCAGCAATGAGACCCAGCTCAAACTTGGTATCAGCGAGTAAGAAGCCAGCGGCCTCTGCTTTGTTAGCGGCTACTTCATACATCTGCAGACTCAGGCTTCTGGCTTGTTCTGCTAGCTCACCGCCAATGAGTTGCACTGCTGAATCGAAGCTGATGTTCTCATCGTGATCACCCACCGCCGCCTTGGTAGACGGAGTAAACATCGGAGCAGGCAGTCGGTCAGCCTCAGCGAGTCCACTAGGGACTGCCATTGAATGAATCGTTCCGGTTTGGCTGTATTCCTTCCACGCAGAACCAGCAACATAACCGCGCACTATGCATTCGATGGGCAACATCTCGGCTCGTTTACACAACATGATTCTTCCAGCGAGTTCGGGAACCTGCGCCGAAGCAGGAAGCGAATCAAGCGAGGTAGAGATCAGATGGTTGCCGATGATCTCGCTGAGTTCTGCAAACCAGAATGCAGACATGGCCGTCAGAACGCGCCCCTTATTCGGCACTGCCTCGTTCATCACCACATCAAAAGCAGAAAGCCGATCAGAGGCGACCATCAACAAGCGACCTTGGCCGGCATCAAACAAGTCGCGCACTTTGCCGCTATGCACATGGGGTAATCCCAGATCTGGGACCACTGACAAACTGCTCACAGAATTTCCTCTCCCTGATACTTCGAAGCCTGAGGGTACTTGGAGGCGAGTTCTTCAACAGCGGTCACAAATGCCGCAGTTTGAGGAACTGCGTTGCCCACAAACCCTATTGGCGACCCCAGCGCAGACTCGAGCGCAGCAAGGTCAAGGCCCAAACGAGGGTCGGCGGCAAGGCGCTGCACCAAATCGTTGCCCTCGCTTCCTTGCTCACGCATCTCGAGTGCCACAGCCACTGCAGACTCCTTGATTGCTTCATGGGCAACTTCTCTTCCCACGCCAGCGCGCACCGCCGCCATCAGCACTTTGGTCGTCGCTAGGAACGGAAGGTAGCGCTGCAACTCGCGCTCGATCACTGCCGGGTAGGCACCAAACCCGCTCAGCACATCCAGCAGGGTTTGGAAGGCGCCGTCAGCTGCAAAGAACGCATCCGGCAACAACACGCGACGCACTACTGAACACGAGACATCGCCCTCGTTCCACTGCTCACCGGCTAGCCCGGCAGCCATGGTGAGATGGCCGCTCAGAATGATTCGGAACCCGTTGATGCGTTCACAACTTCGAGCGTTCATCTTGTGTGGCATGGCCGAGGACCCCACTTGCCCTTCTCTAAACCCCTCGGTGACGAGTTCGTTTCCGGCCATCAACCTGAGGGTCATAGCCAAAGAAGAGGGCCCCGCCACAAGTTGTACCAGCGCTGAAACCACCTCGAGGTCTAACGATCGCGGGTAGATCTGGCCCACGTTATTGAGTGTGTGATCAAAGCCCAGATGAGTTGCAAAGGCAGCTTCAAGCGCTGCCATTCGCTCACTGTCGCCCCCAAGAAGATCAAGTTGATCTTGCTGGGTTCCGACCGGACCTTTCAGACCGCGTAGCGGGTAGTTTGCCAACAGGTCTTCGAGGCGTCGCACGGCGATGAGAAGTTCCTCGCCAGCGTTGGCAAACCGCTTCCCCAATGTGGTTGCCTGAGCAGCCACAT
The DNA here is from genome assembly GCA_009701845.1 of Actinomycetota bacterium. Classification (GTDB taxonomy): domain Bacteria; phylum Actinomycetota; class Acidimicrobiia; order Acidimicrobiales; family Microtrichaceae; genus IMCC26207. Next base: position 1,083 of record WLJI01000097.1, on the reverse strand, counting down.
TGTGACTGCGTCCCACGATGACTGTTTGATCAAACTCAGTCGCAAGTGCAGCTAAGCGCATAAGTGCCGCCACGCTTCGCGTCAGCAAAATCTGCAAACCCAATCGAACCTGCTGCTGCTCAACATTTTCGGTGAGGTCGCGAGAGGTCATCCCTTTGTGTGCATGTTCGTAGCCCGCAAGCGCAGAGAATTCTTCAAGGCGGGCTTTTACGTCGTGGCGGGTTACTCGCTCTCGGTCGTTGATCGAATCCAGATCAACCTGATTGATGACGGTTTCATAAGCCGTAATTGCCTGGTCAGGAATCTCGATTCCCTGATCACGCTGCGCCTTCATGACGGCAACCCAAAGCTGTCGCTCCAGGATGACCTTGTGTTTGGCAGAGAAAAGTTCTGCCATTTCGGCGCTGGCATAACGGGCAGCAAGGATGTTGGGAACGTCAGTCACCCGAACATTCTCGCCCACGGCGACTGCTCAGACCATCTCAATGAGAGAGTTCCTCAAGCTTTTCGTATATTCGGTCGATAGTTCTCGGGTGTCGTACGCCTGCGAGAAACATCCGATGACTGCCGCAGAACACATCTGCGGCGAATGCGGTACTCAGTACTGCGCCGAATGCGTGGTGTTTCCCTATGGGGTCTCACGAGGTGCAGTGTGCATTGCCTGCGCACTAGAACTCGGCGGAGTACAGCGCCAGCACAGCAGAGGCCCAAAACTGTCACGCCGGGAAATCCGAAAACGCATTGCTGCGCAGAAATCAGAGCAACTCGTCCAGGGAGCCATCCAAGAGCCGCTCCCACTTCCAGAAGTCATCTCCTGGCTTGATGATTCCGGCGAGGGCGCCGAACTTCCTGGCGGATGGAAGCAGAGTTACCCCTAACCGGTCAGCGGTCAGCGGTCCGCGGTCAGCGATCAGCGATCAGCCGCGACCCTTCTCCATACGGCAGAGGGAAGGGTTGTGAACACTGCAAAGAGCAGGCGAAGTTTTCCTGGGATCCACACCACTTCTTTTGAATGGCTCCTACTCAGTGCACGCGCCGCAACAACTGCCACATGCTTTGGGTCAGTGGCGAATGGCGCTGGCT
>WLJI01000096.1 GCA_009701845.1 Actinomycetota bacterium | reverse complement strand
CCGGTGCTACTCGTTCCGCTACTAGCGGGACTCAGCGGTAGACCAGTAGGCGTGCTGGCATTGCTCGCGATTGTGCCTGCGCGCCAACCCATTACCCAAGTGCTTTCAGGTGCCAAGGGCCCAGCACTCATACCCGTGTTGGTCCGAACAGGGCAGGTTCAGATCGTGTACGCGCTGTTGTTGGCTCTAGGACTTTGGATTGGCGCCTCCGCAGGGTAGAGGCCTAATGGCTTGGCGGATCTAGAAAGCTCAGAACAGTCTCGGCCGTTGACTCGGGCTGTTCAAGGTGTGCAGCGTGACCTGCATCTGCGATGACTCTGTGAGTTGCGTTGTTGCCAATCCCAGCAACTAATCGCTCGGCGATCTCGCTGTAACGAGCATCGTTGATGCCAGTGAGAACTAGCACAGGGCAGGTGATCTGCTGAAGATGATCCCAGAGCGGGATCATCGATCCCGTCCCAGCCAAACGAAGGCTTGCAGCTAGGGCTTCAGCAGTGTTCTCTTCTCGCTCTTTGTGAAAGCGTGCAGCATCGGGGAGCCCACGAAAGAGAGGTTGGTCTAGCCACATCTGCAGGAACTGCTCGATGCCTAGTGACTCGAGCAGTTCGGCCTGCTCGTAATCCCACTGACGGCGATCGGTGCGTTCCGCAGTGTCTTGGATACCTGCCGTAGCGCCGATGAGTACGAGCGAACTGACGAGTTCGGGATGTGAGATCGCCGCCTGCAAGGAGAGGCGGCCACCCATGGAATAGCCGATGTACTGAGCCGGCCCCGCAGTAGCGCATAACAACTCGGCACCCTGAGTAATACTCGCAGAAGCATGCTCCGCTGAGTTTCCATGCCCTGGCGCATCAACGGCGAGCAGGCCTTCGGAGCCTGCGATCAACTGAGCAAAAGGTCCAATGCAGCGATTGTTTTGAGCAAAGCCATGAACGAACACTCGGCGGTAGGCGTTGCCAGAAAACAGTCGAGCAGCAAGCGATGTTTCAGTCGCCTCAAGGTTTCGTTCCGAACTCATTGGTATACACCGTAGGGTTAAACAGGTTATGCAACAGCAGCAGCCTCTCGGGGAACCCGCAGTAGACCCTTCTTTGACGGACGGCGATGTAGCCGCCACCTATTGCGCAACCCTGCTTGATGAGTGGGTGAGGCTCGGTCTCACCGATGCAGTGATCTGCCCCGGCTCGCGCTCGACTCCTATGGCCCTTGCAGCGGCTCAGGAAGAACGGCTACGCGTGCATGTTCATCACGACGAGCGATCGGGTTCTTTCACGGCGCTGGGCCTAGGCCTCGCCACAGGTCGCGCAGCGATGTTGCTCTGCACAAGCGGAACGGCCGCAGCAGAGTTTCATGCTGCGGTGATTGAGGCGCATCAGGCATTTGTCCCGATGTTGGTGGTGACCGCAGACCGACCCCCTGAGCTTCACGGGGTTGGTGCGCCGCAGACGATTGAGCAGCGAGACCTGTATGGCAGCGCAGTCAGGTGGTATTGCGAACCGGGGGCTCCAGAACTCGGGGGCGCGCCATGGTGGCGTGACTTGGCCCGGGATTCTTGGCTGCGAACCCTTGGCGAACACCCTGGTCCGGTACACCTCAACTTGGCGTTTCGTGAACCACTCATTGGAACTCCCGGTGAGTTGCCCGCTGTACGAGAGCCGCTCCTTGGTTCTGAGAACGGTTCGGCATTTGTCACAGGCGCTCAGTGGGGAGTCCCCGATGAGGAACTAGCCCGGCTCGGCGTCGCTGTGAGCGGACGCACGGGCGTGATCATTGCAGGGGTACGCGCTGGGAGAAGTGCGAAGGATGCAATGGCGCTCCACCAACTTGCTCAGCATTTGGGCTGGGTTGTCATTGCGGACCCGGCCTCGGGTTGTCGAATCGAAGGTCAGGGGAGCAGCGTTGCATTCGATGCACTGCTTCGGTCCGAGGAGTTTGCAGCTCGTCATCAGCCAGAGGTGATTCTTCGCATCGGTGGTCTACTGAGCTCAAAGGCGCTCAACACATGGGTCGCTCAGGCTACGGCTCTGAAGATTGGCCTAGATCCATACGGGTCGGTTCCCGATCCAGATCGTGTGCTAGATCAGAAGATCCCCGCAGATGTTGAAACCTTCTGCAATCAGCTTCGATCAGTAGTGCATCAAGGTGCTCCGAGTTCTTGGCGTGAGAGTTGGATCGCTGCTGATCAACTCGCAGTGTCGGCGATCAACTCGGTGCTAGCTCAACAAGTAGAGGCCACCGAGCCGGGGGTAGTCGTAGATCTCTTTACGCTGCTTGATTCGCAAGGGATTGTGGTGCTGTCATCCTCTATGCCGGTGCGTGATGCCGAATGGTTTGCGCCTGCGCGCTCGGGGCTTCGCGTTTTGTGCAACCGGGGAGCAAACGGAATCGATGGCGTGACATCTACTGCTGTCGGTGCGGCACTGACCTCTGCGCCCACAGCTCTGCTGATCGGCGACGTCGCATTTCTTCACGACACCAACGCTCTGCTCGGCCTGATGGCCAGGCAGGTGAATCTGGTCATTGTGGTGATCGATAACAACGGTGGAGGAATATTTTCCTTCCTGCCAGCGCACGACCTTCTCGAAACCGAACGGTTTGAGCAACTCTTCGGCACCCCTCACGGAGTCGACCTCGTCAAGATCGCCGAAGCGCACCAGATTCCGGCAGAGAGAGTCTCTACCCGCACCGGAGTGCAGGCCGCAATTGCCGGAGCGCTCACCCGTGGCGGTCCAAGAGTCATCGTGGTGACTACTGATCGTGAGCAAAACCTGGCAGTGCACCGTGAACTGAATCTCGCTGTCAGCAGAGCTATTCGTCGAATTGAGCAGTAGCGTTCAACTACAGAGTCGTGAAGGGGTTCAATGCACGAAGAAGCCACAGCCGAGATTGCTCCCCCCGAGGCGAGGATTGTCGGCACGTCTCTTGTCGCGCCTAGTCGAGAGCTTGGTTGGGCAGAGTTCGGCCACCCCGACGGTGACGTGGTGTTCTGGTTTCACGGAACTCCCGGCGCGCGGTTCCAGGTTCCCCCGAGAATCCATGAAGCAGCCCTGCAACGCGGCTTTCGAGTAATCGCTGTAGAACGACCCGGAACGGGTAGTTCGAGCAACCACCGCTACGAGCGAATCATCGACTTCGCACCAGACCTCGAGGCCCTCGCCGATGCACTTGGAGTGCAACGCTTTGCCGTAGTGGGCCTCTCTGGCGGCGGCCCCTACACCTTGGCAGTCGCCAAGCACATGCCAGACCGAGTGGTGATGGCAACGCTGCTCGGCGGGATGGGGCCGGTTCGTGGCCCCGATGCGGTGTTTTCATATACCCGGCTCATGAGGCTTATGGCACCGAGCCTCGAACTTCTACGCACTCCGGTGGGAGGACTGCTCAACCGGGTGGTCTCTGTAGCAACGCCTTTCGCTGATCCAGTGTTTAGTCTCTATGCTCGCTTCTTGGGGTTTGCAGATCGGCCGATTCTGGGCAATCCGCAGTTCAAGGCGATGTTCCTGCACGATCTCATAACAGCCGGAGACTTGCGCGCAACGGCCCACGATCTGGCGCTCTTCGCCCGGCACTGGGGATTTCAGCTCGATGAGGTCACCGTGCCTGTGGTGGTGTGGCATGGCCTTGCTGATGTCATTGTGCCTCCAAGTCATGGGCACCATCAGGCCGCACGCGTGGCCAATGGCGAACTGCGTGTGAGAGCTGGCGCAGGTCATTTCGCAGGTTTCTCCGATGCCACCGAAGTGCTCGATCGGGTGCGCGAGATCTGGGCCGAACGAACAGCCGAGCCAGTTACTGCTCATGGGGCTGGGCCCAACGAACCGAACCAGCCACCCGACCCCCACAACAGCTAGCCCAGAACAGCTAGCCCAGAACAGCGAGCCCAGAACGGCTCAGACTCGAACGATTGCTCCGAGTAGCGCTTGGGCTTTGGTGCGAGTTTCTTCGAGTTCTGCGTCTGGGTCAGAGTCTGCAACTACACCCACACCTGCAAAGAGCCGTGCGGTGTTTCCTGCAAGTTCAACAGCGCGAATCCCAACTGCAAATGCACCATTTCCACCGGCGTCGGTCCATCCGACAGGACCGGCATAGGGGCCTCGGTCGGCTTGTTCGAGGTCATCAATAAGACTCAGTGCTGGCTCTCGCGGCCAACCGCCAACGGCGGGAGTTGGGTGCAGGGCTGCTACCAGATCAAGCACATGCGGTGTTGGGCGCGACAATCGCCCTTCAACCGTGCTCGCAAGGTGCTGCACGGGCCCCGCTGCAACTACTGAAGGAACGGGTTCAGCGTCGAGGTATGAACACCAAGGCAACAACGTATCGTGCACCATATCGATGGTGATTTGATGTTCACTTCGATTCTTTTGCGAACCTAACAACTCAGAGGCCCGGCGCTGATCCTGCTCGGTTTCTCCGGTGCGAGGCGTTGTGCCAGCCATTGGATGTGCCCGAACGATCTCTCCCACCCGAGACACGAGTAGCTCTGGGCTTGCCCCAACAAACCCGTTCACAGCAAAGCAGAGCGCTGCAGGGTAGAGCCGCAAGAGCCGCAAGTAGAGTTGCGTCGCAGAAATTGGACAGTTCGTCTGCACGAGCAACTCTCTTGCAAGCACCACTTTGGTGAGCTCTCCGGCTTTGATGAGCTTGGTGGCAGCCTCTACCGCTCCACACCAGTCTTGAGCAGAACGCACGCTCCGCACATGAATAGCGGATGGGGTTTCACGCTGTGAGAGTTGAGTTGATTCATCAACTGGTTCAGGCAGCGACGGGTCGACTTCGGCTGGGCTGCTCGGCCCGATTTCTGTTCGCCAACGGACTCCCTCCGCGGTGTGACCGTGGATGATCTGTGGAATGACCAACTCGGCGGCGGCCAAGCGGTTGAACGGTAAGGCGCCGAAAGCAACTGGCCCTGAGCCTGGTGTTCGCACCTCGTCGTGAGTGTCAATGAGCGATAACGCTTCGGCAACGAGGTGGACATTTTTGTACCAAGGCGCTGGCAGGTGTATCCGAGCGGCACAGCCCGTTCCCCACACTGATCGTCGTGGAGAGCTAAACCCAACAATTTCCTCGTTGGGGTGTGGTTCACCCGGGTCTTGGTCCGCAGCGGTAGTGACTGCCTTGAGGTGTTTCACTACTCAGGCAACTTCCACGTTGCGCTGATGAGTTGAGAGATTCCCGAAGTGAGCAAGCGCCTACGAATGTTGACAAAACCTTGGCGCTCAAGCGATGCGAGCATCTCGGCAGGCTCGGGAAGATACGCAACTGATCTTGGAAGGTATCGATAGGCCGCACCGTCAGAGAGTGCTGCGCCTATTCGGGGCACAACCTGTCCAAAGTAGATGCCGTGGCCAAACTTCAACAGCGGGTTTGGAGGGGTGCAGACATCGAGCAGAGCAATCCTTCCGCCAGGGCGAACAATGCGGGCAAGCTCGGCAAAGGTTGCGTCAAGGTCGCTAAAATTCCGCAAGGCAAACCCGCAGGTCACACCGTCAACCGAGGAGTCAGGGAACGGCAACTTCGACCCATCGCCCTGAACGCGCGCAAACGGAACCGGCGCGGCATGAAGCATTCCAAAGCTCAGGTCCACGCCAATGGGCTGCAATCCGCGATCAGCAATGTCGCGAGAGAGGTCACCCGTGCCACAGGCCAAGTCAACAACGGTTGCGCCAGGGGGTAACCCCAATGTGGATACTGTGCGCCGCCGCCAGCCCACATCCATGCGAAAGGTCATGATGCGATTGACGAGGTCATATCGCGGCGCAATGACATCAAACATGGCCTGCACAGAGCGGGTCTTCTCGTCCCCAGTAGGTAGTGGCTGATCAGCTCTAGGAATCAGGCTTCGGGGGTCGGTTGGAGCAGTCATTGATCTACAGACTAGACCTGCGCAGATTGAGCAACCTCGGCAGCCCAGCGGTAATCGGCTTTGCCAGAGGGGGAGCGACGTACCTGATCTACTCGCAGAATTGCCTTTGGGAGTTTGTAGCGGGCGACATGTCGGCCAGCCTCTTCGCGAAGGTCTGCATCGCTTGCACTGATTCCCTCTCCGAGTTGCACGATGGCCACCACCTCATTACCCCATCGTTGCGATGGTCGACCAGCAACTACGCAGTCAGCAACAGAGGGATGACGTAGTAGTGCTTGTTCGACCTCTTCGGCAAAGATCTTTTCGCCTCCGGAGTTGATCGTTGCCGAGTCGCGACCAAACAGCTCGACTCGGCCATCAGTAAGTAGGCGCCCCCGATCTCCGGGAATCGAGTAGCGAACACCATGTAGGACAGGAAAAGTAACTGCCGACTTGTGCTCATCTCCGAGGTATCCCAGAGGCACTCGGTCAGTTTGGGCTACCCAGCCGATCCCTTCATGGCCAGGTGGGAGCAGTTCAGAGAAATCCTCTGACAACACGCACATACCAGATCCGGGAGCAAAGACGCCTGTCTTTGCTGCTTGTCCGGCAAAGCTCAGTTGGCTCGCCTGCTGGCCGGTTTCAGAGGCCCCGAGGCCGTCTAGGACCATCATTGTTGGCACTGCAGCTAACAGGCGATCTTTGATGCCGGGAGAGAGTGAGGCCCCACCCGACACAGTGATGAGAAGCGAGTCGAGCTGGTAGTCGCCAGCCTCGATTGCTTGAATGATTGGCCGGCCGAAAGCATCGCCCACGATCAGCAGAATCTCGACCGCTTCACGTTGGATCAGATCAAGCACATCTACTGGATCTAGGTGGTCTGTCACGGAGGAGATGCAGATGGTGTTGGCATTGGTAAATCCGTTGAACGCCATCCAGTGGGCCGCTCCGTGCATGAATGGTGCACTCGGCAGAAGGCTCATCCCGCCAGTCAACGCCTGCTTGGTGATCTGATCAAGGTTCTCCCACTCTTCCGATGTGTCGAGCCTGCGACCACCGAGAGCACCCACAAAAATATCTGCCTGGCGCCACATGACACCCTTGGGCATCCCAGTAGTTCCGCCGGTATAGAGAATGTAAAGGTCGTCGGGGGACCAGCTTTGCGCAAGTCCCGCTGGCAGCTCAGCCGAAGCTGCAGCGAGCACGTCCTCATACCACTCGGCGCCCTCTAGAAGTTCGTTGCCAGAGTCATCTCTGACTTGTAACAAAACCTCTAGGTGGGGGAGTCCATCACGAATTTCATGCAAGGTGGGTGCAAACCCCGAGTGATACACAATGGCTCGCGCTTGAGAGTCAGCGAGGAGATACTGCAGTTCCTCGGCCACGTATCGGTAATTCACATTGAACGGAGCAACTCTGGCTTTGTAGGCACCAAGCATTGATTCCAAGTACTCGTTACCGTTATGCAAGTACACGGCAAGTTGGTCTTGGCCGCTCTCATGGCCAGCTAGCTCAGAGCGATCGCGAACCTGACCAAGACCCCGGTCAATCAGGGCGTTTGCTAGTCGGCGAGTCCGTTCTCCCACTTGGGAATAGGTCAATCGCAGGTCGCCAAAGACGATGCACTCGCGGTCGGGCACTGCGCTCTCAACAGCCTCGTGTACCTGCGCAAGATTGAATTCCACGTGTCGTTACCCCCTACCAGCCAGCCTGCTGCCCCGAGCACAGATTAGGTGCAGCGTGGATCTACCTGTGGCACAGCAAGGTTGATCAGGTAATCATCAACGATTTCAGTGACGCATTGGTTTGTGCCATATGCCGTATGCCCGCTGATCTCTGCAGTCACGAGCACCCCAGACTCGAGCGACTCAGAAACTGTGACCGCGTTGTCATAGGGGGTGGCCGGGTCTCGTGTGTTGCCAACGACAAGAATTGGTGGTGCGCCAGGAGCGGTCACTGCTTTCGCAGTGGCAGCAGCCTCAACTGGCCAGGTGGCGCAGGGGAGCAACTCGTTCGCCACGCTGCCTCCGAACCTTGGCGACACCTTCCGCGCTTCGTCCGCAAAGCGACGATACGCAGCGGGTGAATCTGGGGGAGGAGTGTCTGTGCAGACCACCCCTGCGTATGCGGTATAGCCGCCAAAGTCGTAGTACTGATCCGCTAACGCTCGAAGCTCAGACCCGTCACCCTCAAGCCCCGCTGCGAGCGCTGGTCCTAGGTCTTGCCATCCGTCCTCGTAATAGGCAGTCATGATTGCCGCAGTTGCGAGCTCTCCTGGTCCGAGTTCACCGTCACCTGAGCCCATCGGAGCGACCTCAACGAGCGAATGCACCTGGTCATACGCCTCGCCTAAGTCGCGTACCCCGCACTCGTCTCGGCCAGCCTCGCTGCAGCGGCTGACGTTTTCTTCAAACGAGGCATCAAAGGCGGCGGTCTGACCGAGCAGAAACTCGGTGAAGCCGAGTGAGGGGTCGACTACGCCGTCGAGCACCATGCTGCGAATCTTTGTGGGGTACAAATCGGCGTAGGCCTGTCCGATTTGGGTGCCATAGGAGAACCCTAGAAAGTTCAGCGGTTCGTCGCCGAGCGCAACTCGAATTGCTTCAAGGTCTTTGGCAACATCGACGGTACTGATGTGTTCCAGAAGTGACAGATCAGAGTCGGCACACTCCTGCGAGACTGTTTCACCTGCCTGATCGAGAGCTGCTTGTTCGGATGAATCATCTGGATCAGGGTCAAGCGCGAGTAGGTCTGGTACAGAGTCGCTGCACGTCACTGGGGTGGATTTACCAACACCTCGTGGATCCCAGCTCACGGTGTCAAAGCGCCGTGTCAGCTGCTGAGAAAATGGGTCAGATCCAAGAAACTCAAGACCTGAGCCTCCGGGTCCACCGGGGTTGCCGATGAGGCTGCCGATGCGATCGCCGGTTGCAAGTACCCGCACGAGAGCTAGGCCAATTTTTGGCCCTGTGGGCTCTTCCCAATCCAGCGGTACCTGCAGCGTGGCGCATTCGGTGTCACGGCCAACGTTGCAGTCGCTCCAGTCCAGTTCCGACATGGGCTGGTCTGGCACGGAGGTCTGACCGCTGCTCCCATCGCTAACGCGTTGGTTCGAGGCCTTGCTTGCTGTGGAACTTGCGTTCGGGTCAGCACACGCGCCGATGAGCAAGGCTGCTAGCAGTCCGGCAAGCAGACCACGGGCCACCGTTGTCGATCTAAAGGAGCGCGAATTCACGTTCTCAGGTTAGGCCCTGCGCAAGAGGCAAGGATTGCGTCTCTGAGAAATTCAGGCGTAATAGCGGAAGATGATCTCTGCTACGGCTGCGGGCTTCTCGCTACCTTCAATTTCAAAGGTGAAGGTCATGTATACCTGAGCACCGTTGTTTGGTAGTTCCTCAAGAGTGGTGAGTTCTGCGCCCAAGCGAAGGTTGGATCCAACCTTCACGGGAGACAAAAAGCGAACTTTGCCAGCGCCGTAGTTCACGCCCATCTTGATACCTGTCACCGTTGCAATCGACGGGAACAGAACTGGTCCAAGCGACAGCGTGAGATACCCATGGGCAATGGTGCCGCCGAAGGGGCCGGTCTTCGCTCGCTCGGGGTCAACGTGGATCCACTGGTGATCCCCCGTTGCATCTGCGAACGTATTGACGCGTTCCTGAGTAATCTCGAGCCAATCGGAGTAGCCAAGGTGCGTACCGACAAGTTCTCTGAGTCCAGCGAGTCCTGCAATTTCTGTAGCCATGAACAGATCATGGCCGCTCAAGGTGCTGCTCGGCCACTTCGCAGCACAACTACGAGCAAGCTCGACCCCAGAATGAGGCCAGAGTCAACTCAAGAAAAGTAAGCTTTTTCATGATTGCGAGACATGGGATGCAACAGCAGGCCAATCAAAGCGTATTCAAACATCACGTTCAGCACGTTGCCGGCCAAGAAGATAAAACTCAGATTTCCTGCAATGGACGCGCCTGCAAGCACAACCAGAACAACTCGCCGGATCAGGGGAAGGAACGAGGCGAACACTGCAACCTGATAGCCCCGCTTCTCTCCGTTCGCAATCCCAGAGGCCCCGTAGACATAGGCCGCGATGCCGCCAACGCCGAGCAGCATGCCGATCAGTCCGCCGGAACCAATTTCAGTCTCTTGACTCCCGAACAACACCGCCAGTACCAACCAGAAGGCATCCAAGTACAGCAGCATTTGAGCAATTCCCAGAGTCTGGGGAACGTTCGGGTTATACCAACGGCGCTTCGACATGGCTAGCAGTCTTACAGGTGATCTTGCAGGACTTGCACTCGCGGCCGGCGCTGGCCTGAGACTTCGCCCATTAACACTGCTGCGTCCCAAGCCGCTGTGCTTCGTTGGGGACCGCACCCTGCTGGATTGGGCGCTCAAATCGCTCCATCCGCTCCAGGCTGGTCTTGCAGTAAATGCGCACCACGGGGCCGAACAGATTCGGGACCATCTTCTTGCGCATCAAGGCACAACAGGCGAGCACGTCCACCTGAGTATCGAACCCGCTGAGGCGCTAGGCACTGCGGGCTCAGTCGG
>WLJI01000095.1 GCA_009701845.1 Actinomycetota bacterium | reverse complement strand
CCGACCCCGCGCGCCCCGCCCCAACTCGCCCCGACCTCGCGCGCCCTGACCCCGCGCGCCCTGACCCCGCGCGCCCCGCCCGCTCAAATCTTTGGCGCCGGTAAGCTACGGAAACCGGCGCTTACCGGCGCCAAAGCGGTGTGGGCGTCGGCCAAAGCGGTGTGGGCGTCGGCCAAAGCGGTGTGGGCGTCGGCCAAAGCGGTGGGGGTTTAGGCCAAAGCGGAAGCGATTTGGGCGATTAGGTGCGACGGGTCAGTTCGCAGAGTGTGCCAATCCGTTCGCAGCAGGGTCCACCCGGCAGTTGCAAGAAGGTTTTGTCGGTGATGGTCCGCGCGAAGCTGCTCCGGGCCGCTATGAAACAAAAACCCATCGCATTCCAATGCAAGGCGCGCTTCGGGCCAAGCAATATCTACAACAAAGAGTTGATCATGGACGTGAATTGGGTGATGCACAACAGGCTCAGGAATCTCTGCACCTCGAAGGATGCGCAAGGCCAGTTCTTCAAGCGAACTATCGGGAACCACGGAGTGCACTCCTCGAGTCGATAGAGCCAAACGCGAGCGGCCAATCCCAGCGCGCCCAGGGCGAGAGAGTTCGGCCAGGCGCAGATGGAGTTCCTCGTATGAGGTCATCTTCAGGCGCACAGCATCGTCCATCAACTGACCAAGTCTGCTAGCTGGTAGGTACCGTCCAAGATCGATGAGCGTGCGAGTGGGGGCAGTAATGGGAATCCCAAGATGCAGCGTCAGATCCCGAGTCGGAAGCTCCCGTGTCTCGTGGATGAGCACTGGTCGCTCATGACAGCGTGCCCATCTGGGGCAGAGAACCTCGATGGGCCCTTGGCGATAGCGATCGAAACCCCAAAGCGCTGCCGCAGTTCTAAAGCTCGCTACGGCAAGCGGTCCAGTTGCAATCACGGCAAGCATGACTCGGGCATGCCAACTGAGCGCAGAGCCGGGGTACCTAAAGACAGCTTTACCGTGGCGCTCAAGGCGTGTGGACCTCACTGCACGTTGAATCTGTGAGTTCGAGCACCCAATGCTGAGCAGTTGGGCGTGCGTGACAAAACCATATTGAGGCGCGGCGATCGCCGCACCCCTGCTGAACCAGGACAATTGAGTCCCCCAATGTGAGCTGTATCAGGGGAAGCAAAAACTTTGGCGCCGGTAAGCGACGGATTCCGTAGCTTACCGGCGCCAAAGTCGCAGAGTTGAGGGTAAAGAGGGGCAGGGTACCCGTGCGGGTTGGGAGGGGCAGGCCCCCTGTGTTGCGCCGGACTAGACGGTCTTGACGAGCAGTGCGTCGCCCTGGCCGCCACCGCCGCAGAGTGCCGCTGCACCAAGGCCGCCACCACGGCGAGCCAACTCGTTCAGAATCGTCATGGTGATTCGCGTACCTGACATACCAATTGGGTGACCAAGGGCAATCGCACCGCCGTTGACGTTGACGATCTCATCGGTAACGCCAAGGTCTGCCATCGAGGCAACGCCCACAGCAGCAAAGGCCTCATTCAGCTCGAACAAGTCAACATCGCTAACAGACTTACCGGCACGCTCAAGCGCCTGAAGGATTGCCCGTGACGGCTGCGTCAGTAGCGAGGCATCTGGGCCCGCAACCTGCCCGTAGGAGACGATCTCTCCAAGAGGGTTGCCACCAAGACGCTCGGCCATGGCCTGAGAGACCACAATCACAGCAGCGCCGCCATCAGAGATCTGTGAGGCATTGCCGGCAGTGATGTTGCCGGCCTTATCAAACGCCGGACGCAACTTCGACAGCGAATCAAGGGTGGTCTCGGCGCGAACACCCTCATCAAGGGTGAACAGGATCGGGTCGCCCTTACGCTGCGGAATCTCTACGTTGACGATCTCGTTATCGAACAGGCCGTTCTTTTGGGCTTGTGCGGCACGCTCATGAGAGTTAGCCGACAGTGCATCTTGAGATTCACGACTCAGGCCTGCCGTTGCGGCGTACTTCTCGGTTCCGCCGCCCATTGCAATTTGGTCAATCGCGCAGAACAAACCGTCGTGCATCATCGAGTCGATGACCTTGCCATCACCAAGCCGCATACCTGCGCGGGCTCCCGGCAGCAAGTAGGGGGCATTGGTCATTGATTCCATGCCGCCTGCCACCACGATGTCGGCTTGGCCGGACTGAATGAGCAAGTCGGCCATCATGATCGAGTTGATCCCAGACAAACAGACCTTGTTGATCGTGGTTGATGGAACCGACAGCGGGATGCCTGCTTTCGTTGAAGCCTGGCGTGCAGTCATCTGGCCAGCACCTGCAAGCAGCACCTGACCCATGAACACGTAGTCGACTTGCTCGGGATCTACCCCTGCTCGCACAAGAGCCTCTTTGATGGCAATTGCACCAAGATCGGTGCCGCTAAAACCGGCGAGGGCGCCAGAGAGTTTGCCGATCGGAGTACGAGCACCGGACATAATGATGGAACCAGGCATGCTGAACCTTCCCTAGTGACCCAACTGGGTCGACGAACACGTACTCCTATGTTACTGCGCAGTAACTCTTGCGTCTAAGGCAGCTCACTGAGGCTGCCGAACTTCGCCCGAGTTGGGAAACTACGTTTGCAACGTGCAGACCAAGAAACAGACCAAAAATCACCCCCTGATTGCCGCTTTGCTCGTGGTTGTCTGCGCTCTTGCGCTTGCTGCGGGATGCAGCAGCACTGAAACCAGCAGCGCTGAAACCAGCAGCACGGTAAAAGCCCAACCCAAGCCTGCGACGCTGCAGCGTTACGCCGGCTACCAAAGCGACATCTATGCAGACCCTGCGAATTGGGTGTGCCACCCGGGCAAGGAGGACATCTGTGATGGTGATTTGGATGCAACCGTTATTCAAGCTGACGGCACCACCAAGGTCGAGCCCTGGAGCGCAAACCCGGATGCGCCGATTGATTGTTTCTATGTGTACCCCACGATTTCCCGGGACCCTTCAGAGACCAGCGACCTGATAGCGAGCGATCAGGAGGAGGGCTATGCCGCGCTCAATCAGGCGGCCAGGCTCGGCCAGGAGTGTCGGGTTTTTGCACCCGTCTACAGGCAGCGCACCTTGGCAGGCTTGGTGAGCAATATGGGCGGCGGGTCTGCATCAACAGCCGACCCGAAGCTTGGCTACAACGACGTGCTGGACTCATGGAAGCAGTACATGGCCACCGATAATCAGGGACGCGGAGTGGTGCTGATCGGTCATTCGCAGGGAACCTTCATGTTGATCGAGCTGCTGAAGGCAGAGATCGATCCCAACGCCGATGTTCGTGATCGACTGATCGCGGCCTACCTGGCCGGCGGATCAGTGGCCGTGCCCGCAGGTGCCGACGTGGGCGGAGACTTTGCCAACATAGCGCTGTGTCGCAAGGCCGATCAGAATGCGTGCGTGGTGAGTTGGGCCACCTTCCGTTCAACCGCTCCGCCCGTTCCTGGCTCGTATTTCGGAGCTGTCAGAGACGGTAAGCCAGGAGAGGTAGCGGCCTGCAACAACCCCGCAGCACTCGCCGGGGGACCTGCCCCGTTGGACTCATATTTTCAAGCTGCAACCGGAAGCTCGATTCTGTCCGGAGACGCAAGTGACGCGAGTGAAGCAGGCAGCGATTCGACTCGCTGGGTAGATCCAGCCATAGGGCAAGTGACCACTCCGTTTGTTCAGACCCCCGGATTGGTAACAGGCGAGTGCGTTCAGCGTGACGGATTCAATTACCTAGAAGCAACCATCAACGCAGACCCAGCCGGCCCGAGAATCGACGATATCGGCGGCGACCTCACCCCCGAGTGGGGCCTGCATCTTCAAGACGTCAACCTTGTGATGGGAGACATCTTGAGGTTGGTCGCCAAGCAGAGCGGCGCCTACGCCGCCGCTCACTGATGCTCCCGCGTTGAGCGCCGGGCCGGCAGCAACTAGCTTTCGCAACCATGACTGATCCGAAACAAGTCCTAGCTGCCATCACCAATGGTGCATCGGCAGACGAACTCGCCAGTTTGGGAACTCCAGACTCAACTCGAGCGGCACACGTGCTTCGTTCCGAGTCAGAGATGTGGGATGGAGTTGAGTCTTGGGATAAGGACCCTCGTCAGAGCCTTCATGTGGGCGACCTCCCGCTGCCTGAGATTGCGCCCGACGAGGCAGTGATTGCCGTCATGGCAAGTTCCATCAATTTCAACACAGTCTGGACCTCGATTTTTGAGCCGCTGTCAACCTTTGGGTTCTTGGATCGATTGGGTAAGGAATCCATCTGGGGTAAACGCCACCAACAGGACTTTCACATCGTGGGCTCGGATGCCTCTGGTGTTGTGTTGAAGGTTGGCTCTGCAGTGCGTAACTGGAAAACCGGGGATCACATCACCGCCCATTGCAACTACCTTGACGACCAAGACCCATCTGCGCATAACGATTCCATGCTGGCTGCAAACCAACGCATCTGGGGTTTCGAGACGAACTACGGCGGCTTGGCCGATTTCGCAATCGTCAAAGCCAATCAGCTCATGCCAAAGCCCACGCATCTGACTTGGGAAGAGTCCGCAGTGAACGCCCTATGCGCCTCGACGAGTTATCGAATGTTGGTTGGGGATCACGCTGGCAGAATGAAGCAGGGCGACAACGTGTTTATTTGGGGCGCTACTGGAGGCATTGGTGCGTATGCCACTCAGCTCGTCCTCAACGGTGGCGGCACACCCATCGGAGTTGTCTCTTCGCCAGAGAGGGTCAAACTGCTCAACGCAATGGGTTGCGAGGCAGTGATCGATCGTCAGGCCGAGGGGTACAAGTTCTGGTCTGATGAGCACACGCAGGACGAAAAAGAGTGGCGACGCTTGGGTAAAAAGGTGCGCCAGCTTGTTGGTGAAGATCCCGACATTGTCTTTGAGCACCCTGGCCGTTCAACCATGGGCGCGTCGGTCTTTATAGCGAAGCGGGGAGGCAAGATCGTTACCTGCGCGGCTACCTCGGGCTACATGATTGAGTACGACAATCGTCACTTGTGGATGAAGCTGAAGAGCATTATTTCTTCGCATTTTGCGAACTACCAAGAGGCTTGGGAGATGAACCGTCTGATTGACAAGGGCGCAATTCAGCCAGTGTTGTCTGAGGTATTCACTCTCGATCAGGTTGGTGAAGCTGCTCTGAAGGTGCATCACAATCAGGCCGAAGGAAAGATCGCTGTGCTGTGTCTGGCCCCCGAGGAGGGCATGGGAATTTCAGACCCCGAGAAGCGTGAGCGAATCGGTGAAGACAAGATCACATTGTTCCGTCGCCATGCTCGCGGCGAGCTCTAGGAGAGATCGTGACTGAAACAACACCAACATCGGGCTTGCTGACCGAGATCGACCATGTAGCCATTGCAGTAAGGGACCTTGACGCTGCGATTGCGTATTACCAGCAGGCCTTTGGGGCCACGGTGGCGCACCGAGAGGTAGTGGAGTCTGACGGAGTCGACGAGGCTCTTATCAAGGTAGCTGACAGTTATATTCAGCTCACTGCTGCCACCCGGCCGGATTCGCCGATTGCGATATCGATTGAGAAGCGTGGCGAGGGACTTCACCACATTGGTTACCGTGTGGCGAACTGCCAAGAGGCACTTGATGCAATGGTGGCTGCTGGGGCTACAGCAATTGATAAAGCCCCGAGGCCAGGGTCACGAGGAACCACGGTTGCATTTGTGCACCCCAAGGGGTCATTCGGCACCCTCATCGAGCTTGTCCAAGAGTAAATCTGTAATCGGCCGCTAGGGTCAGTGGCGAAGTCTTTGGAATCAAGAGGAGATCACATGTCGAAGGTCGCACAACAGTCAGCAAAAGCACTCGAGACGCTCGAGACCGTAGAGACTGCATTGGAGCGCACGCAGATTGCGTTGCGTGCTGCAGAGTCTGCCGATCTTGTCGCTAGTGCAGTTGCAAAAAATTCTCGGCCTATCCTCAAGATTCTGTTGGTTGTTACCGTGGTCGGTGTTGCGATCTTGGTGATCAAAAAGCTGAAGTCCAGCAGTTCAACCCCACCAGAAAACACCGACCCCTACGGTGCCGACTCAACCGAGAAGTAGTTCGCAGGACCCATCAAGCATCTCGGTGACTTGCTTGAGCGTCATGCGGTTGTTCACCCACTCCACCATGCAGTGGTACCAAACGGCGCCGACGACATCAATGATTCTGTTTCGAGTGTCTTCGTCTATCTCGTTCAGCGCTTGGCCGAGTGCCGGGTAGACAACTTCGCCCATCTGGGCGTAACACTCGCTGGCATAGGGGTCGGCCGAGTTAGCAACTAGGACCAGCACACGAGCAAACATCGGTTGTCGCTGGTAGGCGCCAACTGCTTGATGCAGCACTGCAGACAAGCGCTCGGCCGGTGCGGCGTTGCGATCAGGCTGAGTGGCCGTTCGGCTCTTAAGCTTTGCTGCCCATTGCAAAAGCGCGGCCGCAAGCAGGTGATCCTTGGAGGAGAAGTAGCGGTAGACCGTGCCAAGTGCAACACCAGATTGCTCAGCGATCTCCTTCATCTGCAGATCCTCTGGGGTTCTCCCATCGCCTGCAGAGATCAGCTCAATGACTGAGTCAATGAGTCGTTGCCGACGAACTAATTGAGCCGCAGTCATTGACTCAGGGGAGTGCGGCGACGCTGCAGGTTCGCGAAGGGTGTCGGGCTCGGTATCTGACATAGAATGAAATCTGATTCTAGTCTGATCTGTAGAGCCCACTGTTGTGGCGATTCCAATGAGCGAGGACTCCATGAGCACTGCATCCAACGACCACTACACAATCATCTCGGCAGATTGCCATGCCGGAGGCAGCCATGAGATGTACCGCGAGTACCTTGACCCTGCCTACGTTGCAGAGTTCGACGCTTGGCGAGAGAAGTACAAGAACCCCTTCCGAGACTTGCAAGACGGTGGACGCCTTCGAAATTGGGACGACGAGCGTCGCAATGGCGACCTAGAGGCAGACGGCATTGTGGCAGAGGTGGTGTTCCCGAATACTGTGCCGCCGTTCTTCCCTAGTTTTGTTCTCTTTGCACGGCCGCCGAGGCCAGAGGAATTCGCTCAGCGCCTGGCGGGCATTCGTGCGCACAACCGCTGGATGGCAGATTGGTGTGCAAGGTTCCCTGAGCGTCGTGCCGGGATTGGTCAGATTTTTCTCAATGATGTTGATGAGGCCATCAAAGACGTTGAGTGGATACATGCAAACGGCTTGCGTGGTGGGATTTTGATTTCCTCGGTGCCACCCGATGTTGATTGGCTAGCGCCTCTCTATGACCCGATCTACGATCCGCTCTGGGCCGTGTGTGAAGACCTCGGCGTACCCGTCAACAGCCACGGTGGAACTGGCTTGCCTGACTACGGTCGCTATCCGGCCTCGGCGCTTCTCTTTATTAATGAGGTCACGTTCTACTCGCAGCGGCCATTTGTGCAGTTGCTCACCTCTGGCGTGTTTGAGCGGTTCCCCAACCTGAAGTTTGTGATGACCGAGATGGGCTGTGCTTGGATTCCGCCGATGCTTGAGCAGTTAGATCGGATTTTGGGTCAGATCCGAGATACAGGCCGCGTCGGGGAACTCCGTTTCGCCGAGGAGCATGTTCTGCCTCGCTCTGCAACGGAGTATTTCAATCAGAACTGCTGGGTAGGTGCAAGCCAGCCGGCTGCCGACGATGTGGCTGCTCGTCACGTGATCGGGCTGGATAAGTTCATGTGGGGAAGCGATTACCCGCATAACGAGGGCACATGGCCTCATACCAGAGAAGCACTGCGGCAACGATTGCATGATGCGCCCGAGTCTGAGATGCGTAGCATTCTTGGCGGTAATGCGGCCGAGCTTTACGGCTTTGATCTTGAAGCGCTCGCACCGCTCGGACAGCGCTTTGGACCAACCGTGACCGATCTAGCGCAGCCACTGAACGAGTTGCCCGAGCAGCCCTCAGAAGCACTCTTGCGCTAAGGCCACAGATCGCCGCTAGCTAGCCAGTGAACAATTCTGATCGCTGCGAACTAGTCTGCGGTGAGACGTCCGTTTAGAAAGCGAGTTTTTTGTGAATCACCGAGTTAAGTCCGTTTCAATTTCTTCCGGCGCAGCTAGCCGCTCACGGATGGTGTTGCTCGGATCATTCCTTGTGGTGGCCACAGCACTCCTAGCCGGGTCCTGCAGTTCAGGCAACGAGGACTCTTCCTCCTCAACTACTTCGGCTGGAGACAAGGTCACGACCACGACAAAGAACCCCTACGGCGCAGATATCGAAGTCGACCCGCCTGCTCCCGGAGAGTCAGTGCTCACCGTAACGGGCCCGGCCGGAGAAAAGACCTACTCCTTGGAGCAGATCGAGGCGTTAGGACCACAGACGGTCACCATCAACGAGCCGTTCGTGAACAAGAAACAGACGTTCACGGCAGTTCCTCTAGAGGCGCTCCTTACCCCTTCGGGCTTAACCGGTAGCCAAATGATCGATACGACTGCAATAAACGAGTACGAGTACTCAAATACTGCTCAAAGCTTTGTGGATGGCGGAGCGTTACTGGCCTATGAACTGAACGGCAAACCAATTCCATACGATCAAGGAGGGCCAGTTCGAATCATTTTTGCCGATGATGCTCCCGGCGCTTCCAATCTGGACGCATGGAACTGGAGCCTCAACTCCATTAGTGCTCAATAGCCTGCATGCCTCATTCGCCGGCGCCTAGAAAAATGGAACTGGGGCGTATCTTTGGCCCTCTGCAGATCCTGCTTGCTGTGTTGTTGGTAGCTGGAATGGCAGGACTCTTGACACTTGCCGAAATAGACCGGTCCGAGTCTCAGGCTGCGACCCAAGCACTGAACGCTTCGGATTCTGCAATACAGGTAGCAGGGGCTACAGCACGAGATGCTCTCACCATGAATCAGCGAGCCCGAGCCTGGCTAGTGGGCCTTGCATCTCGACGTGACGTTCAGATTTCGCGTGCTTTGTTAGCCCAACGTCTCAATACCTCCACTCGTGACGGAGACCTTGTAGGTGAGTTGTTTGAGCCCGAGCTCGGTGAGCCACTCTTGCAGTTTGATCGGGAATTTTCTTCCGCCCCTAGCGGGCTTTTAAGCCCAGAGGATCAGGCGATCTGGCTGCCAAAAATGGCTACACCAATTCTCGAAATCGAAGAAGCTGCAAAGGACATCATCAGCCGCCAAGAGGGGCTCGCGGACAGTACTGAGAAGCGAGCCGTTCTTGATGACGAAAAGCTAGCCTTTTGGCAGTTACGCCTTTCGGCTTTGGTGTTACTGCTCGCTGGCCTGCTTTTTTACTCCTTGTGGAGAGCCATCCGACGGAACTACGACCAAGCACAACAACTTCTGGATGAGGAGCAGATAGAGCTTGACCGCTCTTTGTTAAAGCTTCAGCTTGTCAAGGATTTTGAACAAGATGAGAGCCGATTACTGCAGCTGATTATTTCGGGTTCGCAGCTCGAGGACGTATTCACCGAGATCGCTGAAGTCGCTTCGGCGCATTCGCCAGGCCGTACCTATCGAGTGTCCATCGAAGATGTCGAGAGCCAGTCGAAAGCAAGTCGGGACGAAAGCGACGTTGCAGAGATGGCTTGGGAGTTCGAGATTGACCGGTGGAATAAGACTGGGGTCGTGGAATGTTTCGCGTCTGCGCCGTCAGCGACTGAAACTGGCCTGACAACAGTCAACACAGGCTTGGATACCTTCGCCGATATTGGGCGCCGCTGTGCTGAGTTGGCGAGGATTGCAGTGAGTGACAGTTGGGCTCGCCGAGAACTGACCCACGAGGCCACCCATGATCCGCTGACTGGTCTCTTCAACCGGGCGTATTTAGAGCAGCGCCTTGGAGAGCTTTTGCAGACACGAAACTCCGGTGGCCATGAGGTGGCCTTGGTTTTTTGCGACCTTGACCGATTCAAGTTGATAAACGATTCACTTGGCCACAAAGCCGGAGACGTGTTGCTGGTCAATCTGGCCGCATGGTTTGGCTCGGCTGTGGATGCGTTCCTGAGCTCGCCTGCAGGCCTGTCGGCCGATATTTTGCTTTCTCGTTTCGGTGGCGATGAGTTCGTCATGGTCTGCACGGCCGAACATGCTCTCGAGGTTGCTCTGGCCCTCGGCTTGCGGGTAAGCGAGCTGTCGAGTCGGCCCATCGTGCTCGAAGGCATTGAAACATTCACCGATATGAGCATCGGGATAGCGGTCTCAACTGATGAAGTGAGGACTCCAGAGCAGCTTCTGAGAAATGCCGATGTGGCAATGTATCGCTCCAAAGCGATGGGCCTCGGTGGCCCCGTGCTCTATAGCGGCGAGGTAGAGGCCGACCGGATTGAGCATATTCAAACAAACACCATGTTGCGTAGAGCATTTGAGCGAGACGAGTTTCGGTTGTATCTGCAGCCAATCGTTGAGTTCTCTACCGGAGACACTGTTGGCTTTGAGGGGCTAGTTCGCTGGCAGCACCCAACCCTTGGATTGCTTGGTCCAGGGCAATTCCTAGACAATGTCGAAGAGTTGGGTTTGAT
>WLJI01000094.1 GCA_009701845.1 Actinomycetota bacterium | reverse complement strand
TCTTTGAAACTGCGTCATAGGCACGCTCGCGGGCTTGAGCCAAGGTCGCGCCCACTGCAGTCACGTCTAGCACTCGGCCACCAGCAGTAACGAGCTGCCCCGAAGAATCACGCGCTACCCCGGCACAAATCACCGTTACCCCAGGTACCGATTCAGCCTGCTCGATTCCATAAATCACATCACCCGTACGCGGAGCCAAGGGGTAACCCTCTGCGGCGCAGACCACCGTCACCACGGCATCATCGATAAAGGTCGGCACAATCTGCAGATCTCCTGCAGCCGCCTGAGACAACAACTCGGCCAAGTCAGTACTCAGGCGGGGAACCACGACCTGACATTCGGGGTCACCAAAACGCACGTTGTACTCAATCATTTTGAGTCCTTGTGGAGTCAGCATCAAACCTGCGTAGAGGACTCCCCGATAGTCAATACCGCGTGCGTTCAGCTCGGCCAAGGTGGGCTCAATAAACTCGACCATGACCTGGTTCAACAACTCATCGGTGACAAACGGGACCGGAGAATATGCGCCCATGCCCCCCGTGTTGGGGCCTTGGTCAGCATCTTCGATGCGCTTAAAGTCCTGCGCTGGGGCAAGTAATACGGCTCTCGTTCCGTCACATACCGCAAGCACCGAGAGTTCCGGTCCGGTGAGGCCCTCTTCAATGACGAGCCGGCGGCCAGCGTCACCAAAGGCCTGACCCGAGAGGTATTCCTCGACTGCATTGCGCGCCTCGTTGAGCGATTCTGTAACAAGAACCCCTTTGCCTGCTGCTAATCCATCTGTTTTCACCACAAAGGGCGGAGTCATTCCGTCAAGAAACGCAAGCGCATCCTGCACCTCGGTGAATGCCTGATACTTCGCCGTGGGAACTCCAGCGGCCACAAGCAGTTCCTTCATCCAAGCCTTTGATCCCTCAAGGCGCGCACCGTCAGCACCGGGACCAAACACCAACTTTCCGTCCGCGCGAAGACGATCGGCGAGACCGTCAACGAGCGGAACCTCGGGCCCGATCACAAACAGGTCGGCCTCAATCTGTTCGGGGTCGGTAGGTACTGAGTTTGGGATTCCCGGGTTGCCCGGGGTGACCACAACCTCGGCTGTTCGTGCCAACACATGCGCTAACGCATGCTCACGGCCACCACTGCCAACCACGCACACTTTCAACTGCGCCACCGCTCAGCTATCAGAGCTGGGCGGGTTGACCCGCTCCACAAGTTCAAATCCCAACAGTTCTGCGCCTGTAGAAACTGGGCGCTGCCCTTCGGGGCTACCCCCATGAGCGCTGCCCGGGTTTGCACTGCCCGCATTTGCATGACCGTTGGCAAAGTCTTGGCTGTTCATCCATCCCTGAAACGCATCCTCTGATTCCCACCAAGTCATCACAAAATAGCGATCCCCACCCTCGGTCGGGCGAAGCAGTTGAAAGCCCTCAAAGCCAGGCGAGTTCTCTACTGCACCCGCTCGGGCGGCAAAGCGCTTTTCTAGCTCTGGTCCTGCACCCTCGGGCACGGCAATTGCGTTGATCTTTACAACAGTCATCAGACTCCTCTAGCTCGTCGGCATGCAGTTGTTAGGCATGTAGTTGTTAGGCATGTAGTTGTTAGGAATTAAAGTGGACATACTGATCACGCCCTGGGCCCGTTCCGACGACACCGATCGGAACCCCAACCTGCTCTTGCAAAAACTCAAGATAGGCAATCGCGTTTGCCGGAAGCTCGTGGCGCTCACGGACGGCAGTCAGGTCTGTGTTCCACCCGGGGAACTCCTCATAAATCGGCACAGCATCAAACAGGTCTGACTGGTGATAGGGCAAATGATCATGCCGCACGCCCTTGACGTCATAAGCCACGCACACCTTGAGGGTGTCGAAGGTGTCAAAGATATCCAGCTTGGTGATGGCAATTTCCGACATCGAATTCAACCGCACTGCATGACGCAACATGACTGCATCAAACCAGCCGGGCCGACGGCGGCGCTTGGTGTTCACCCCGTACTCATGGCCCAGATCAACAATGCGGTCACCGGTTTCATCAAAGAGCTCGGTTGGCATCGGACCAGAACCAACTCGAGTCACATACGCCTTTGCAATACCAATCACCCGATCGATATGGCGTGGTCCCACTCCAGCGCCAACACAGGCTCCACCGGCGATGGGGTTTGAAGATGTCACAAAGGGGTAGGTGCCGTGATCAAGGTCCAAGAATGTTGCTTGGGCACCTTCAAGAAGTACGTTCTCGCCGCGCTCCAAGGATTCATGAATCAGCGTCACGGTGTCGGTCACATAGGGAGCAATTCTTGGCGCAACCTCGGTGAGGTAACGGTCAGCCATCTCATCTGCGTCAAAACCCAAGCGGTTGTAGACCTTGGCGAGCATCTGATTCTTCTCTGCCACTACTGCTGCGAGCTTCTCTCTAAAGATTGCTTCGTCGAGCAAGTCCTGAACTCGAAGCCCAACTCGGCTGGCCTTGTCGGCATAGGCCGGGCCGATGCCTCGCTTTGTCGTGCCGAGCTTGTTCTTTCCAAGGTGGCGCTCAATGAGGCGATCAAGCTCTTGGTGATACGGCAGGATCAAGTGAGCGTTGCCAGACACACGCAAATTAGAGCAATCAACCCCACGCGCCTGTAAGCCGTCGATCTCTGCGAGCATCACGACGGGGTCTACCACGACGCCATTGCCAATCACTGGTGTGATGTGGTCATAGAGCACCCCAGACGGAATGAGCTGCAACGCGAATGACTCACCGTTAACCACCAAGGTGTGACCCGCGTTGTGGCCTCCTTGGTAGCGCACAACCAACTGCATCTCTTTTGCGATGAGGTCGGTTAGCTTTCCTTTGCCTTCATCACCCCATTGGGTGCCTACCACGACGGTCGCTGGCACGTGGATCCTCTCGGTTAGGCCCCAAATCGGGCACGCTTTAGATTACCCGCTGGCCCGGGTTGGTCGAAATGATGAGAGATTCTGCCGAAACCGAGCTTGAACGGGCTACCTTCAATTGATGCGCAGTTCGCCACTTCTCCCCCTACTTCGCGCCGATTGGGCTGCAAACAAGGCAAACCCCAAAGGCCGTTTGGTGACCACGGGGTTTCGAATCGCGCATCACGTGCGCGGAACCGGGCGACCACCCATTTGGTCACTTCCCATCATCGTGCTGTATCGACTACTCGTTGATTGGATTCTGGGAATTGAAATTCCCCCCAGCGTTCAAGCCGGTCCCGGGTTGTGTATCTGGCACGGGACTGGGCTCGTTCTGCACAAAGATGTGCAGCTCGGAGCAAACGTCACCTTGCGCCACGGAGTAACAATCGGCACCTTGGGCGAGGATGAACTCAGTGCGGCACCAGTGCTCGGAGACTCGGTGAGCGTAGGAGCCGGAGCGATTATTTTAGGGCCCTACCTCATTGGAGATGCCGCAGTTATTGGTGCCGGAGCGGTTGTGCTGAGCGATGTTCCCGAGGGCGCAACAGTGGTTGGGAACCCGGGCAGGATTCTGCCGAGCAAAGGCTCAAACCCGAAATGACTCACACACCAATCCGCGTTGTCGTCGTGGCCCACGGTCCGCCGCTCAAGGGCGGTATTGCAACTGTTGCACTTGACCTAGTTGAAGACCCAACACTCAACGCCGAGTTCGAGATGGTGTTCTTGAACACTGCACAAAACGATAGCCAGCGCGGCAAACTCGCCCTGGCAAATATCAAACGCGCCGCCGCCGATGCCCTCAACACCTTTCGTCTTGCACGAAAGGGAACCGTGGTTCACTCCCATGCTGTGCAAGACCCGTGGCTTGTTGCCTGGAGGCAGGTTGCAATAGCCGTGGCTGCGCGTCTGCGCGGCGCACGAGTGCTGCTTCATAACCACAATCAAGCCCCGTATATGGAGCGACCAGGCGAGTACCAAGTCGGCAAGCTCAACCGCTGGGCCTTTGCACTGTTGGACAAACTCGTAGAGGCAAACATTCTTATTGCCGCCGCTGGTGAACCAAATATTCGCCAGTACATGCCAACCGTTGAACTCCCAGTCATCGCAAACTCCGTGGTGGTCGACACCGTCCCGCAAAGCAGCGCTGTGCATGACCCTCCAGTGATTCTCTTTATTGGCGAGATACTTGAACGCAAGGGGATCGTGATCCTTCTCGATGCCCTTGACCAACTCGATGCGCGCAGCGCTAGCGGTCAGGGCACAGGTAATTACGAGTTGCGGATCCTCGGCGACAACCGTGCTGGACTAGACCCGCTCAAAGATCAAATGGTGCAAGAAATCACTGCCCGCGGCCGTGCCGCAACGATGACTGGGCCAGTCTCTCGTAGCGAGGTCTACCGGCATTTGTCCGAGGCTGACCTCTATGTGTTCCCCACGTTCACTGAGGGGCAACCCTTCACTGTGATCGAGGCACTCGCTGCAGGGGTTCCGATTGTGGCGAGCAATATTCAAGCCATCTCGAACATGATTACTGACGGCGTCAACGGCCGCATGATCCCGATTGATGACACCGCCGGATTCTCTCAAGCAATCTCGGAGTTGCTTGCTGACCCAGAGCAACGCTGCCAGATCTCGCAGGCGAATCGAACACTCGCACTACAGCGCTTTGATCGCTCGGTGTTTTCTGAGCGCATTGCAGAGTTGTACCGCAAGTACGGCAGCGCAGCTCACTAGGCCAGCGCACCTCACTAGGCCACCGCAGCTCACTAGGCCAGAGCGAAGCCGCCATCTACAACATCAAGGGTCACCTGATCGCCCTCGGCTACCGATCCGTCGAGAATTGCCATGGCAAGACGGTCGCCGACTTGCTTCTGAATCAGTCGCTTCAGCGGACGAGCACCAAATGCGGAGTCGTAGCCATCATGGGCAAGCTTGGCAGTAGCTGCGTCAGTGACTACCAAGGTGATTCGCCTCTCATCGAGTCGGCGGCGAAGGAGCGCTAGTTGGATATCTACGATTGGTTCAAGATCTGACTCCTCCAGCGCACGAAAGCGAACAATTTCATCCACACGATTAATGAACTCGGGCCGAAAGAAATCGGCGGGGTCACCGGGCAGGTTCGAAGTCATGATGAGCACCGTGTTGGCAAAGCTCACGGTTCGGCCCTGCCCATCGGTGAGTCGGCCGTCGTCGAGCAGTTGCAACAAAATGTTGAACACATCGGGATGCGCTTTTTCTACCTCGTCGAGCAACACCACTGCATAGGGGCGGCGGCGCACTGCCTCAGTCAGTTGGCCACCCTCGTCGTATCCCACATACCCAGGGGGCGCACCCACTAGCCGACTGACGGCGTGCTTCTCCATGTACTCGCTCATATCGATGCGCACCATTGCTCGCTCATCGTCAAAGAGGTAGTCGGCCAGACTGCGCGCCAATTCGGTTTTGCCCACACCAGTGGGACCCAAAAACAAGAAACTACCGATTGGTCGGTTGGGGTCGCTCAACCCAGCGCGGCTGCGACGAATTGCGTTTGCCACGGCAGAAACTGGCTCCTCTTGGCCAATCACCCGCTGGTGCAACACCTCTTCTAAGTGCAGCAACTTCGACATCTCGCCCTCCATCAAACGAGACACAGGAACACCAGTCCACTTCGACACCACTGCTGCGATGTCTTCGGCGTCAACCTCTTCTTTCAGCATCTTCTTATCTGCTTGTAGTTCCGCCATGGCAACCGTGGCGGCCTCAACCTCTCGTTGCAGAATCGGAAGATGCCCATAGGTAATTTCGGATGCGCGAGTGAAATCGCCATCTCGCTCGGCCCGTTCGGCCTCGGCCCGCAAGGTCTCTAGCCGCTCCTTGAGTTCTTGGATCAGAGCAAGCGACTCTTTCTCTGCCAGCCAATGCGCATTCATCGAATCGTGCTGTTCGGTGAGGTTCGCAATCTCTGCGTCGAGCACACCTAGGCGTTCCTGCGAGTTCGCGTCAGTTTCTTTAGCCAGGGACATCTTTTCGATCTCCAGGCCGCGCAACCTGCGTTCTACGATGTCGATCTCGTTCGGCATGGACTCGTTTTCGATACGCAAACTAGATGCGGCCTCATCTACCAGATCGATTGCCTTATCTGGCAAGAACCTGCCCGTCAGGTAGCGGTCCGAGAGCACTGCAGCAGCAACTAAGGCTGGGTCTTGAATGCGCACGCCGTGATGAACCTCATAGCGCTCCTGCAGCCCACGAAGGATTGCGATCGTGGACTCCACCGAGGGTTCGCCCACAAAGACCTGCTGAAAGCGTCGCTCAAGTGCTGGGTCTTTTTCGATGTACTTGCGGAACTCATCAAGCGTGGTTGCACCCACCATGCGCAGTTCACCGCGAGCGAGCATGGGCTTGAGCATATTGCCGGCGTCCATCGCACCTTCACCTGTTGCTCCAGCACCCACGACAGTGTGCATCTCATCAATAAAGGTGATGACTTGGCCGTCAGATTCTTTGATCTCGGCGAGCACGGCTTGCAGTCGTTCTTCGAAGTCACCCCTGAACTTTGCGCCGGCTACCAACGCGCTCATGTCGAGTGCAATCACGCGCTTGTCTCTGAGCGAATCAGGAACATCGCCGTCCACTATGCGCTGCGCAAGCCCTTCGACGACTGCTGTCTTTCCTACACCCGGCTCGCCAATCAGCACCGGGTTGTTCTTGCGACGACGAGACAAAACTTGGATCACGCGGCGAATCTCTTCGTCACGACCAATGACTGGATCAAGCTTGCCTTCACGCGCAGCCTCGGTCAGGTCCTGGCCATATTTGTCGAGTGCCTGCAGCGTGTCCTCCGGGTTCTGCGAGGTGACCCGCTTGCTGCCCCGCACTTCGAGTAGCGCCGCAAGCACCTGCTCTTTGCCGACGTCCCCCAGCCGACGTTGGCCGAGCGGCTTTGCCGAGTCAGCCATAACAAAAGCCAGCAGCAAATGCTCGGTAGAGAGGTACTCATCAGTGAGTTCCTTACGTTCGCCTTCGGCGACGTCAAAAAGTGAAGTGAACGCCTTGCCGGCGCGCGACTCCGAACCATACGAGGTAGGAAGCTCATCAAGGGCTTCATCGGCTCGATCTCGAACGGCAAGCGGCGAGAGGCCAAGCTTGTTCACTACGGGCAACACCACCCCGTCCTCTTGTCGCAGTAGCGCTGCCAACAAGTGATCCGGGGTGACCTCGGGATTGTTGCGAGCCTTGGCGGATTCAAGGGCTGCGGTCACTGCCTCTTGTGTCTTCAAAGTCCAGGTATTTGGATCAAGTCCCATATCAGTCCTTTATTAAGCGGTGGGTGTTCTAGTCAGGGTGTTCTAGTCAGGTTGTTCTACTCGGGGTGCTTTTCTCCGGCACCGATGAGTGCCCAGCCGCCCAATGCCGCTCCGCCAAGCGCTAACAGCACCACAACCAGGGCAAAGCCGCCGCCCAAGGTCCACCCCAATGCACTGCCAACATCTACTCCGCCCGATTCCATTGCCGATTCCATCTGACTGCCGCCAGAGGCTGACTTGGGCATTGCAGCAGCCACTCGAGGGCTTGTCGTTGTGCTCTGCGGTGAAATCGTTGTCGGTGGCACAGTCGTCGCAACGGTGGTCGGAGGAACCGTCTCGGCTGGCGGCGCTGCTTGAGGAATCGTGGTCGGCGGCACCGTGGCCGGTGGAGTCGTCGCTGCTGGCGGTGGTGGCGGTGGAGCCGCCGCAGTTGGTGCAGCAGGTGCAGGCACCACGGAATTCACTACTGCGTTCACCACGAGATCGGTCATCGCCGCTGCACCGGAACCAGTCAGATGCAAACCGTCGCTCGAGGTCAACCCTGTTGATCCTGCCGTCACTGCGTTCCAGTCCAGAACCGTCACATTGCGATGACCTGCAGCAACTTCACGCAGTGCCTGATTGGCGGCCGGGTAATAATCACGAACCTCTCGAATGGTGAGCCAGTACACGTGCGGAACACCCGCCGTGGCCGACAGAATCTGCTCCACCTTCTGACGGTACGAGGCAGTGTTGCCGGCATCATTTGCACCAAGGTTGATCACCAGCGAGTCGGTCAGTTCCATCCAGTGAGCGTCAATCGCCGCTGCACCGGCCGAGGTCGAACGGCTGACTGCGGCATCAAAATTTACTGCCCAGCCAACGTTGTTGAAGGCCCCAACCATGGGACCTTGAGCGCCCAAAATGATGCTGTCTCCAACAACAACAACGCTGCGTTGTTGAGCAGCCGAAGGGGTTGCCCCGCTCACTGCACAAGCAACAGCTATGCAAGCAACAACTGCCAGCAATAGGCGTTTCATCTGCGCCGGTCCCGCTGATACAGAACTACTGCTTGCTTGACTGGAACGAGGTCTCGTCGGTAGTGCCGGTGTACCGAATCAACATCTTCTGCAGCTTGGGACTGAGCCTGTTCAAGGGCTTCGCTTAAACTCTGAACTTCTTGCTCAAGCTGAAGCACACGTTTTACACCGGCCAAGTTCATTCCCTCGGCAGTGAGATCTTGGATTCTGCGAAGCAACGCAATATCGGCCTCGCTATAGCGACGACTCCCACCACGTGTACGACCGGGGTCTAGTAACCCTTTGCGCTCATAGATCCGCAAGGTTTGCGGATGAACACCGGCAAGCTCTGCTGCAACAGAGATCACATACACAGCCCGATGAAACTCAGCCATGACTTGCACCTAGGTGCGCTCGTGGTGATTCAACTGCCAACGCCGCATAAGCCTGAAGGGCATCTCGCTCTTCAGCAGACAAGTTCTGTGGGATGACCACCTCGACAGTTACAAGAAGGTCGCCTTGGGTCTTCGCCCCGGTAACGCCGCGTCCTCGCACCCGAAAGGTTCGCCCGCTTGCGGTGCCGGCAGGCACGCGGATGGTTACTGGGTCGCCCTCGGTCGTTGGCACAGAAATATCTGCTCCAAGGGCCGCCTCGGGGTAGGTAATCGGCAGGTTCACCGTGAGGTGATCACCCTTACGACCAAAGATGGGATGCGATTCAACGTGGACCCTCACATACAGGTCACCGGCGGGACCACCATTTGCACCGGCGCCGCCCTTGCCTTTGATCCGAATTTTTTGACCGTCCCGAACCCCTTGCGGAATCCGAACTTTGACCTGCCTTGGACGGCGCACTGCTCCAGTGCCTGCACAGATCATGCAGGGGGTTTCGATGACACGGCCGCGCCCTCCACAAGTGGAGCATGGGCGGCTGAATGAGAAGAAGCCTTGGTCCTCATCAATGGCACCCTTACCGTGGCATTCAGGGCAGACCTTGGGTGAGGTTCCTGCCGCGGCCCCGCTGCCGGAACAGTCTGGGCAGCGCACGTCCGAGGTGACGTTGACTGTTGTCGTTGCTCCCCGAATCGAATCATCGAAAGCTAAGTGAAGGTCAGCTTCGATATCGGTCCCTCTGCGCGGACCTGAAGGCGGCGGTTGCTGTTGGCCACGTCCACCACGACTAAACAGATTGCCGATCAGATCGGAAATATCGCCGCCATCAAAGCGTGCCCCACCAGGCCCGCCGGGGCCAGAGCCGCCAAACCCAGGACCACCAAACCCAGGTCCTCCTGGCTGAGACATTGGCCCAACTCGTCGCGCCTCATCGTATTCGGCACGCTTGTCGGCATCGCCGATAACCTCGTAGGCCGCAGAGACTTCTTTAAACCTGTCTTCTGCAGCAGCGTCGCCGGGGTTGGCATCTGGGTGCAACTTGCGAGCAAGTTTGCGATACGCCGCAGTGATCTCTTTTGCAGTTGCTTTTGGAGCCACGCCAAGGAGCGCGTAGTAGTCCTTTTCAAACCACTCTCGTTGCACGCGACTCACCTGACCTTTCTGCTAGTCGAACCCTCAACCCAAAACTCTGACCATCGCTGGTCGCAACACTCGGTCGTTCCAGAGGTAACCCGTTCGAAGGGTTTCAGTCACCACTGCACTATCGCCGTCTGACTCACCCTCCTCGTGCATCACTGCTTCGTGAATATTCGGATCAAATTCCACATCCGAATCGGCCACTCGTGCCAACCCCTGCTTTTCGAGGGTACTCAACAACTGCGTATAAATTGCTGCCGCATCTTGCATTCCTTGCGCCGAAGCGGCCTCGCCAGCGTCAAGGACGGGAAGCAACTCCCTGACAAGCTGTTCGGCCGCCCGAGCTCGCAGTTCAACGTTTTGCTGATCGACTCGCCGCTTGTAATTTTCAAAATCGGCCTGAACTCGCCGGGCTAGGTCAAGGTACTCGTCTCGTTGGGCCTCGAGCTTGCCGGCAAGTTCGACTGCCTCAAGGACTGCAGCATCGGCATCTGCCTCTGCATCAAGGAACTCTGCCTCAAGGCCTAGACCCTTGAGCAGGTCCTCCGCATCGGAGAACTCGGCGGAAATATCGCCAAGATCCGGTGTTGGAGAACTCTGCTCGGGGTCGAGATCATCCTCAAACGAGCTTGAGCCACCGCTCACTGGTTGTCCTGTGGCTGATCTTGGGCCGCTGCGTCGTCTTCGATGATCTCTGCATCCACAACCTCGTCGTCCGAAACAGCCTCAGCATCTGAGCTACCAGCGGATGCGTTTGCATCAGTTTGGGCAGCCTGCTCGTACAGCGACTGCGAGAGCTGCTGGCTAGCAGAGTTCAGAACCTCGGTTGCGGAGTTAATGGCAGCAGCATCGCTGTTGTTGAGTGCTGCACGCACCTCGATGAGTGCGGACTCAACGGCAGCCTTCTGATCGCCAGGAACTTTGTCTCCCTGATCGGCGAGCAGCTTCTCGGTTTGGTACACCAGCGTCTCTGCACGGTTGCGAGCATCGGCTTCTTCACG
>WLJI01000093.1 GCA_009701845.1 Actinomycetota bacterium | reverse complement strand
CGTCCACCTGAGTATCGAACCCGCTGAGGCGCTAGGCACTGCGGGCGCAGTCGGTGCGCTGCGGCCATGGCTCAATGGTCGAGGCCTGCTCATTGTGAATGCCGACACGTTTCAGCGAAGCGACCTCAGCACATTTGTGAGCACTTGGAACGGCGATCGGGTTCGGATCCTCACGGCCACCACGCTGCCCTTCACTTCGCGAAGTTCGGTCGTGGCATCGTTGCTTCCGTGGCGAATTGCCTCGACTCTGGAACCGCGGCCGGGTGGACTGTGGGAACTTGTCTGGCGCCAAGCTCTTGCCGAGGGCTCCCTCGAGGCCGTCTATGAGGCCGGCCCCGTGATTGATTGCGGAACACCGCAGCGTTACCTGCAGGCGAACATGTTGTTCTCTGGTGGAGAGTCGATTATTGGCGAGGGTGCCGAGGTGCTCGGCAGCCTGACCCGATCGGTGGTCTGGCCGGGCTCAACCGTGGGCCCGAGCGAACATCTTGTTGACGCAGTCCGCGCTGGGCCACGAACGATGTATGTGCGCTGACTTGTTCAGCCGAGCGGTGCCGGGCTGCTTGGGGTTTGGCCGTTCGGGGTTTGGCTGTTCGGGGTTTGGCTGTTAGCTGCGCCGTTGCGGCCGGCTCACCGGCGTGGCCTCATGGCCGGCGCGAAGTTGCCCGCAGGCTGCATCGATCTCTGTCCCTCGGGTGTCGCGCACTGTCACGTTGATTCCGAGGCGCTCGAGTTCTTCACGAAACGCGCGAACTCGATTCTTAGATGACCCTCTCACGGCATAGCCGGGGGTGGGGTTCAGCGGAATCAGATTGATATGTGCCCGCAGTGGATGCGCAAGCTCGGCCAAAGCCTGTGCATCCGAGAGTCGGTCGTTCACATCGTGGATCATCGCCCATTCGAAACTGACGCGGCGTCGGGTCGCAGCAAAATAGCTGGCGCATGCGGCCATCAAATCTTCAAGCGGGTATTTGCGGTTGATGGGCACGAGTTCATTGCGCAGGGTGTTGTCAGCCGCGTGAAGCGAGACAGCCAGGTTCACTGGTAGCGCCTCGGCTGCCATGCGATGAATACCAGGAATAAGACCAACAGTAGACACAGTGATGTGGCGCGCGCCGATCTCGATATCGTCATGAATCCGTTGCACTGCAGCCCACGTGTTCTCAAAGTTGGCCATGGGCTCTCCCATGCCCATGAAGACGATATTCGAGACCCTACGAGCCGGCTGCTGAGCCATCGCTACGCGACGTGCGCGTAGCACCTGTTCAACAATCTCTCCGGTACTCAGCTGTCGCTCAAAACCTGCTTGGCCAGTTGCGCAGAAGCTGCATGCCATCGCGCAGCCGGCTTGGCTAGAGATACATACGGTGGCTCTATCGGGGTACAGCATGAGCACGGTTTCGACTCGGGCACCGCCCGAGAGTTCCCACAAAAACTTTGTGGTATCGCCGCTATCGCTGACCTGTTCCGTCACTTTGTTGAGCGCTGTGGGGAGTTGCTCAAGGAGTTGCTCGCGCAGGGCCTTGGGGAGCGAGGTCAGTTCGCCGAGTTCTTTGCCCTGGTGGTACAGCCCATTCCAGATCTGATCTACTCGAAATTTGGGCTCCTGATGAAGGAGTTCGCCCCAGGCACTGCGATCAAGGTCATACAAGCTTTGGGGAGTCACGCCAGAATCCTATGGCGAAGAGTCGACAAGGCGGTATGCGGACTCCCTGTGGTGCACCTCAAAGCCCAAACGCTCGTACAGGCTGATCGCTGCTTGGTTATCTGCCTCCACATAGAGCATCCCTAGGCTGACCCCGCACATGCTGAGTAGGTTCAGTCCGCCAACAGTGAGTGCACGCCCCAGACCTGTTCCATACGTGTCTGGATCAACCGCAATCACATAGATCTCGCCAAGGGCAGGATCTGTGTCTGTTGCGGGGTGGATTTTGGTCCAGCAGAATCCATCGATGGCACCGCTTTGGTCCTGATGGATGAGCAGCATTTTGGGGTCAAACCCTGCTGCTTCGGTTTGAGCATGCAACCGTTCAATACCCCAGCCACCCTGATCCGGATGCCATGCAAAGGCTCGGTTGTTTACTCGAAGAAACCCCTCGTCATCAGCTCCAGAGTTGAACGGGCGCAACTCGATAACTCGCGTGTCTGCACGTTCCTTCTCGCTCAGTGGAAGCGGCCGCCGCATCTGTTGCAGAAGGCGGACTCGACGCCGGCCCAGCACTGCTTGGTCTGCATCTGTGTGGTCAAGGTGATTCTTTACCCAGACCAGTTCACCCTCAGCATCGCTCAGAGGGGGTGTTTCGTCTGGGGGTGTTTCTGAGGACATGGCACTGTGAGGCTAGCGTTGAACAGTGACTTCCTTTCGCAAGCCTCGATCCCCAAAGGGCCGCGCACGGCTCATTCATGAGCGTCTTGCTCTTGAGTATCCAGATGCTGAGTGCGAGCTAGATCACAGAAATGCATTTGAGTTGCTCACTGCAACGATTTTGTCGGCGCAGTCCACAGATAAGCGGGTCAACATGGTGACTCCGGCACTGTTCGAGCAGTACCCCACGCCTCAGGCGCTTGCGGTGGCAAACCCAGAACATGTTGAGGAACTTGTTCACTCCACCGGCTTTTATAAGGCGAAGACAAAGAGCATCATCTCTATGGCTGCAGCGCTCGTTGAGAATCATCATGGAGAAGTTCCAGGAGCGATGGCAGATCTTGTCAAGCTGCCGGGGGTGGGTCGTAAGACTGCAAACGTGGTGCGGGCCGAGGCTCTCGGTCTTCCCGGTTTACCAGTGGACACCCACGTTTTGCGGTTGTCGCACCGGCTTGCCCTCACCGAAGAGACCGACCCGGTGAAAGTAGAGATGGCACTCAATCCAATGGTGCCGCTACAGGAGCGGGGGGCATTTAGCCTGCAGCTCATTTTGCATGGAAGGCGTGTCTGTTTTGCCAGAAAGCCGAACTGCTCAGACTGTGTACTCGCCGATTTCTGCCCCTCGGTAGCAACGTAATTCTAGGCTCGAGATTGGCTGCGATTCTGAATGCAATTCAGGAAGATGCGATCTCGCAAAAATCTTTCTAACTCTTCGACATCGATTGAAAATCCAACTAGGTTTGGGGGCTACTAGGTTCCCGCCACCTAGTAAATGGCGTTCCAGGGCTCCCGCCGCCCGGTTCGCCCGCCCGGCGCCCTTCGGGGCGCTGGCTGCGTTTTGCCAGAGAATTTCGCACTGCTACTGACAGAACCGTTCAGCCCTGTCGACGGCAGTTAGTGCTCGGGTAAGGCTGCGAGCGTTCGAGTGAGCCGCCTCGCGGCTTGTCTGAGATGGCGTTCCACCTCATAGATATCAGTGAGCAGGTCTTCGTCCTTCGTTCCACCAAGTTCTTTTGCCGCCTCATCAAGGCGCTCAAAGACTTGGTCCAAGGTAGACATCACAGAGGTCAAATCAGCATGCAGGCTCACCCCCTCGGTTTAGCACCCACATCTGACAGAAGTGACACCGAAGCGTGATCGATTGATTCTCTTTCGCTCAGGAGCATTCAGGGTGGCTACGTTGATAGGTGTGCTGAATCAACTTGACCTTCGTGGTGTCACAGATTTTGCGGGTCTCCTGCCGCGTCCGAGCGTGGATGACGATGGCCCCGTCGAAGCGGTGCGGGGTATCCTCGCCGAGGTTGAATCTCGCGGAGATGAGGCTGTGCGCGAGTTCACTTCTCGCTTCGACGGTGTTGATCTTGGGGACCTGCGCGTCTCGGCCGAAGAGATTCAGTTAGCGCTGGACTCGCTCGCTCCGGAACTGCGCACGGCGCTTGAATTGGCAAGAGACCGCATAGCTGATCATCACCGTTCGCAGCTGCATGCAGCAGTGGATCATGGCAGCGATGGTGTGCACATCCGTTCGTACCGAACGCCCGTGGGACGCGCCGGTTGTTATGTGCCCGGAGGAAGAGCGGCATACCCCTCAACCTTGCTGATGACTGCTGTGCCGGCGCTCGTTGCGGGGGTCGGAGAAGTGGTGGTCTGCGTTCCCGCAGACAAAGCGACAGGCAAAGTCGCTGCAGTTACCTTGGCAGCGGCGGCCTTGGCTGGTGTTGCCGAGGTCTACGCAATCGGCGGAGCGCAGGCAATTGCTGCAATGGCCTACGGAACCGAGTCGATTGCAGCAGTAGATGTTATTTGTGGGCCGGGAAACAAGTACGTAGCGATTGCCAAACAACAAGTCGCCGCGCGGGTTGGAGTAGCTGCCGCGTTTGCTGGACCGAGCGAGGTTGTTGTCATCGCTGATGGCTCTGTACCCGCAACGTTTGCTGCAATCGATGTGATTCTGCAGGCCGAACACGGCCCAGATGGCTTGGCTTGGTTGATCACATGGGATCAATCAGTTGCCGAGTCGGTGACTTCCGAGGTGGGCCGCATCACTGAAAATTCCCCTCGACGAGCCGAGATAACTGCAACCCTTGCCGAGGGCGGCTATGCCGTATTGGTCGACTCTCCCGAGGCCGCCCTGCAAGTATCGAACTTGGTCGCACCCGAACACCTTGAGTTGTTGTGCCATGAGGCTGAGTCCCTGCTGCCGCTGATTGAAAACGCCGGTGCGGTATTTGTCGGCCCGTGGTCGCCGGCCTCGGTGGGTGATTATGTTGCTGGCCCAAGTCATGTGCTTCCCACCTTTGGCACTGCCCGCTTTGCCTCGGCGCTCACCGTTGATGACTTCTTAAAACAACACCACATCATTACTGTTGATGAGTCGGCCTATGACGCAGGCGGCCTTGCAGGCTCAGTCGAAGTTCTGGCTGACGCAGAAGGCCTGACTGCTCACGCGGATTCAATCCGCGTTCGTGCGGCGGCCCGTGCTTCCGGTGAGTTTGGGTCCAGCACCTCAGAGTCACTGGGCGCGCTCTGATGGGTCGGCCAAAGGTTCGCGCCTCACTCGACCTCATCTCTGGGTATCACTCAGCGCAGGTAGATGTTGAGGTTCGCCTGAATACCAACGAGTCGCCCGAACCTCCGCCTGCGGGGTTTGTTAAAGCTCTCAAGGAGTCTCTGGATTCGCTGCACTGGAACCGTTACCCCGACAGGTCTGCGACCGAGCTTCGCGAACGTATTGGGCAGGTCGAAGCGCCGCATGTCGCGGGTGCACTCACTGCTGCGAACGTTTCAGTTGCGAACGGCTCAAATGAGATTTTGCAGAGTCTGTGTTTGGCCTACGGAGGACCTGATCGTTCAGCGCTCACCTTTGAACCCACCTACGCGTTGCATCAGCACATTGCGCAAGTCTGCGGAACAGAGGTGATCCAGGTCGAGCGCGATAGTGAGTTTCGGATCAATCTTGATCAGGCCGTTGGCGCAATTCTGGAGCAGCGACCCAGCATTACGTTCTTGTGTTCACCGAATAATCCGACGGGGATGGTAGAGAGTCCCTCCACGGTGAGCGCAGTGCTTGATGCGGTTGAGTCTGTCAACGGCCTGCTCGTAGTCGACGAGGCCTATGGGCAATTTGCTGCATGGTCTGCGCTGAGTTTGGTTGCCGAGGAGCGCTCCATCGTTGTGACGCGCACGTACTCCAAAACCTGGTCAGCTGCGGCGCTTCGCTTGGGCTACCTAGTTGGTCCCACTTGGGTCGTCGACGAGCTCGACAAAGTCCTGTTGCCCTATCACCTTGACTCCGTTACCCAAGTGGCCGGCCTGCTGGCTTTGGATTACCAAAGCGAGATGGAACAGCGCGTTGCCGCTTTGGTGAAGGAGCGAACCCGGGTTTCTGCGGCACTCGAGGATCTTCCTGTTCAGCAGTGGCCCTCCGAGGCGAACTACATCTTGTTTCGGCCACTCGCCCACCCTGAGGGTTCAAGCATCAGCATGCGCCAATCGGGAGATGTCGTTTGGCAAGCACTCGTAGATCGATCGGTTTTGGTCCGCAACTGCTCATCTTGGCCGCGCCTAGATGGTTGCCTTCGGGTGACTCTTGGTACGGCTGAAGAGAATACGAAGTTCCTCGAGGCACTCACTGAGGTGCTCTCCTAGTCAGTCGCTTCTGCGCACTGATTCTTGTAATGGACTGCACGAAGTAGTCGTTGCTGTGAGAAAGTTGAAACCTATGAGTCGAACCGCTTCCAAGTCACGCACCACGAAAGAGACCGATATTTCCATTTCTCTGTCGGTAGATGGCGAGGGAAACACCGACTGCAGTACCGGTTTGCCATTCTTCGACCACATGTTGGATCAACTCGGGCGGCACAGCGGAATGGACCTGACCGTCCGAGCAACTGGTGACCTGCAAATCGATGCACATCACACCGTGGAAGACACGGGGATTTTGCTCGGCGAGGTACTCAAAGAAGCGCTCGGAAACAAGGTCGGCGTTCGACGATTCGCCTCAATTCGTGTTCCGCTCGATGAGGCAGTAGTCGAGGCAGTTCTCGACCTATCGGGACGTCCTTATCTGGAGTATCAAATCGATAGCCCCGGCGAGAAGATCCTTGGTGACCCGCCCTTTGACCCTCAACTTATGGAGGAGTTCTGGCGCGCGGTGGTTACCTCTGCAGGCATCACTTTGCATCTCACGCTGATTCGCGGACGCAACACCCATCACATCATGGAGGCCTCGGTCAAGGCTTTTGCGCGTGCACTGCGTGATGCAGTTCGGATCGAAGGGACCTCGTTGCCCTCGACCAAGGGCACGCTCTGATGGCTACTGCTGATGTAGCTAGTGCTGATGTGGCTAGTGCCCATTCATACACCTCTGAAAATCCGCCAACTATTGCTGTGCTCGATTACGGCATCGGCAATCTTCGGTCTGCAGAAAAAGCGCTCGAGCATGTTGGTGCGGTTGCAGTCCTCACAGCCGATGCAGATGAAGTTGCAGAAGCAGATGCCGTTGTACTCCCCGGAGTCGGTGCATTTGGTCGCTGCCGTGAGGCGCTCGCAGAGACTGGCCTTGATGCAGTGGCGCTCGATGCTGTGGCCTCGGGGCGTCCTTTTCTAGGCATCTGTGTGGGCATGCAACTGTTGTACGACTCCTCTGAAGAGTCCCCGGGCGTTGCCGGTCTAGGCGTGTTAGGTGGGACCGTCCGCCGACTGCAGCCAGGCGTGAAGCACCCGCAGATGCAGTGGAACCAGCTTGACCTGATCAGCGATTCTCAGTTGTTCGAAGGCCTCGGCGAGCACCCGTGGATGTACTTCGTGCACTCCTTTGCTGCCGAGCCAAGTCACTACCTGCTTGCGACTTGCGAATACGGGGGATCAGTAGTGGCTGCTGCTCAGAAGGATCTTGTGTTCGCTACTCAGTTTCACCCCGAGAAGTCAGGTGAGGCAGGGCTGGCTGTGCTCAGAAACTTCGTGCGAATCGCCGCTGATTCTCGTGACATTCGCGCTCGTCGCTCAGCCCAAGAAACTGCACGGGGAACTCTCTAATGGACTTCTATCCTGCGATTGACCTTCGTGATGGCAAGTGCGTGCGCCTGTACCAGGGCGACTACGGCCAAGAGACCGTGTATGGCGATGACCCGGTTGCTCAGGCGCGCGCCTTTGAAGCCGCTGGTGCCCCCTGGATTCATGTGGTCGACCTTGACGCCGCTCGCACAGGTAACCCCGTCAACCGAGAAGTGATTGCTGCTGTGGCTGCAGGGGTGTCCGTGCCTGTGCAAACTGGTGGCGGCATTCGCAACATGGCTGCTGCTCAGGCCCTCTTTGATGCTGGCGTGGCAAGGGTGGTGGTTGGTACTGCTGCACTTGAAGATCCTGCGTTCGTGCGCGAACTCGCAGCTAGTCATCCCGTCACGGTTGGCCTTGATGCACGCGGTCGAGATGTTGCAGTGCGCGGATGGATCGAAGGCTCTGGAGCCGACTTACTGGACCTTGCTCAGGCTTTTGAAGATGCCGGCGTCGCTGCACTCGTGGTTACCGAGATCAGTCGAGACGGCACACTCGAGGGTCCAGATCTCGAGGGGCTTTCGCAAGTTCTTGCAGCCACGTCCATTCCTGTCATTGCGTCTGGTGGGGTCGGTACCCTTGCGGACCTAACTGCACTGAGTGGGCTTCGCTCGGCAGGGCGGACTCTGTCAGGGGTAATCGTCGGCCGGGCGCTCTACGAGGGGCAGTTCAGCGCAGAAGATGCTGTTGCCGCATGTCGGGCTCCCCGTCGCATTTCTGCACAGACGGCCGCCGCTACCGAGGAAGACGCATGAAGACCACGCGAGTGATTCCATGTTTGGATGTTGAGTCCGGCCGGGTTGTGAAGGGCATCAATTTTGTTGAGCTTCGCGATGCCGGAGACCCAGTTGAGCTAGCGGCGCGCTACGACGCCGAAGGCGCCGACGAACTGATCTTTCTAGACATCACAGCATCTTCCGATCAACGAGACACCACCATAGAAATGGTGCGGCGTACGGCAGAAGAAGTGTTCATTCCATTCACAGTTGGCGGCGGGGTGCGTACGGTAGAAGACGCGCGGCGACTC
Organism: Actinomycetota bacterium; assembly: GCA_009701845.1. Classification (GTDB taxonomy): domain Bacteria; phylum Actinomycetota; class Acidimicrobiia; order Acidimicrobiales; family Microtrichaceae; genus IMCC26207. Next base: position 2,295 of record WLJI01000093.1, on the reverse strand, counting down.
TTGCGCGCAGGTGCCGACAAAGTTGGTGTCAATACCGCTGCGGTTGATCGACCCGAGCTCATCTCTGAGATCGCTGATGAGTTCGGCGCTCAGTGTGTGGTCGTCGCTATTGACGCACGTCGGCGAGTGCAGGCCGCTGGCGCTGGCGACGCCTCAGAAGGAATTCCCGCGAGCGCTCAGAGTGGCCCGCTGAGCTGGGAGGTCTTTACTCACGGTGGGCGCACCCCAGTTGGCCTTGACGCCATTGAGTGGGCAGCACGTGCTGTTGAGTTGGGAGCCGGAGAGATTCTGCTCACCTCGATGGATCGAGATGGCACCAAAGAGGGTTTCGACCTGCAACTCACTGCAGGAGTGTCGGCAGCCTGCACCGTGCCCGTGATTGCGTCTGGGGGAGTGGGAACACTCGACCACCTCGTGCAAGGAGCGGTATCTGGTCACGCCGATGCGGTTCTCGCAGCTTCAATTTTTCACTTCGGCGAGTTCACCATTGCCCAAGCAAAACAAGCGCTCGCCGCTGCGGGCGTATCTGTTCGTCCGGCCTGAGCAGTCCACAGCGCTGCCCCCAGCCGATGGGTCTCTGAGGCGTCCGTACCCTTTGTGATTATGGTGGCGACTGACCGGCAAAGACCCCGTCGGAAGCCACGACGCCGATGCGCGCCAGCGCCGTCACAACGGCTGCAAGAACACAGCCGCCCGCAATCAAGGGAAGCAGCACTCCTAAACCGAGGTCGGCTTCTAGAATCGGGAAGAAGAACACGCCAACAGCTGCGCCTGTTTTGCCAGCAGCAGTGGCTAGACCGTGACCAGTGGCACGGACTCGGGTCGGAAAGACCTCAGCCGGAAGCAGGAAGGTAGTCGAGTTTGGCCCTGCGTTCATACAGATGTTGAACAGGATGAAGCCAGCGAAAACCAGCACCAGACTCTTGACGCTGCCCTCTGGCAGAGTCGTCGAAAACGACAATGTGACCAACCCTGCAGCCATTGCAATGAAGCCCGCAATCTGCATATTGGTGTGTCTGAGTCTGGTGATCAACACAAGCGCTACGGCGAACCCAACAAGCAAGAACAGGTCGATGACCACTGCTCCTTCGGTCGAGGAGATGGCATCAGAAAGGGTGCTTCCATCTCCTTGTATGGCGAGGGTCGCAAGAATGACGGGCGTGAAAACACCGATGCCGTAGGTGGCGATGTCCATGAGGAACCACGGCACAGTCGTGAGCAGGGTGAGCCTCCGAAAGCTTCCCCGGAACAGCTCCCTATATGACCCGGCTTCCTCCGGGGACTCTTGGGCGTCGGCCTCGATCATCGAGGCCTCAACTGTGTGACCCACCAGCACACTGACAACTTCTGCTGCCTCCTCATGTTGGCCTTGAGCCGCCAGCCACTTTGGACTCTCCGGCACTCCGCGTCGGAGCAAGATAATCAACACTGCCGGGACAGCGCCGAAGGCCAGCATGTAGCGCCAAGAAGTGACGGAATCGAAAGTAACCAGAATGGTCAGGCCGACGAGTGCCCCGAGGACCTGCCCAACAGCTTGAAAGCTAAATGCTCCAACAAGAAGGCGGACGCGGTGCCGTGCTGGGGCGATTTCGGCGATATAGGCAGCACTTATTGGGTAGTCCGCGCCAACACCGATCCCGAGGATGAAGCGGAATGCAATGAGCGATGGAATGCTCCAAGCCAAACCCGAGAGCAGAGCGAACACCACGAACAGCCCAAGGTCCAAACGGAAGGCAAGCTTCCTCCCGATGCGATCGGTGAGTCTTCCCAGACAAGAAGCTCCAATGATGGCACCTACGATTGCGGCTGCAGAGACGAGGCCGATCTGCCTTGGCGAGGCTCCAAGATCTGCAGCAATCAGCGGTGACGCCACGCCGATGATGAAAAAGTCGAATCCATCGAGCATGATGCCGCTTGCCGCCAGCAGCCAAACCCGCCAGTGCATCCGAGACATGGGCGCATCATTGAGAATCTCGTCTAACTGGGTTCCCATCTATCCACAATGTAGGAATAACCGGTAAAGCCCAGAAGGATGAGTAGCGACCTGCAGGGAACAATTGGATTAACTGTCGGGGCTAATGGTCGGGGGTGCTTGCCGTGTGAGGGCTCTTGATTTGAGTGTCACTGGGTGTTCCTAATATAGAACACATGTTCGATCCCAAAGAATCAGAACCAAACCCATCCAAAGCTGGTGACGCACAACCTGCTGTGTCTGGGCCCGCAGTTTCGGGTGATGCTGTGTCTGGTTTTGGGTTGGGTTGTGAGTTGGGTGTTGTTGCGCAGCAAGGTGCGAGT
>WLJI01000092.1 GCA_009701845.1 Actinomycetota bacterium | reverse complement strand
CGATTCGCAAACACACTCCACCGGCCACCAAAGATTTACTAGAAGCCGAGAAAGGCCCGGAAGACTTGACGCCTGCTTCAACAATCACAACCGGCAAGTAGCGAATCCTTTGCGGATCAGCGCGGATCCTGCGCGGATCATCGCGGATCCTGTGCTCAGCGGATCCTGTGCTCAGCGGATCCTGTGCTCAGCGGATCCTGTAGTCCGCGGATCCTGCGCTCCGCGTACCCTGCGCTCAGCCGATACTGCGCTCAGCCGATACTGCGCTCAGCCGATGCAGTCAGCACCCACAGCCGTTACTGCAAGTGGGCAGTGTCATTGAACAGGCTCAGCACTGGTGACCCATTGCGACCTAAGACATGGGTTATCGATGCTGGGTCTAAGTGGGTTCGCCAAGCGACCTCGTCTCCCACCCCAAGAGCCCATCCAACGGCTGCTTTGATTGGCGAAACATGCGATACCAGGACCACGCTGCCGCGTTGAGGCAATTCCTTTGAGGACCAATCGACACAAGCTTGGCGTGTCCGTTCCCCGAGAACGGCGAGAGACTCCCCTTGCGGCGGAGCAAACTCACTGTCGGAACGCCACATGGCCCACTCAGCGGCCGAGACATCGGCAACTGGCCGCCCATCCCACCCCCCGTAGTCAAGCTCGATCAGTCGCTCATCGATTTCTACGGGAAAGCCCAGTGCTTGTGCCGTCATCTGGGCGCGAAGCAGCGGACTGCTCACCACCGCTGCAATTTCTCCAAAGCGACCCGAGGTAAGAACTCGGCCCAAAGCGGCCGCCTGTTCGAGACCTCGATCGTCGAGTTCTGGGTCGGCGCGGCCGAGGAGTAAGCCCGAAGCATTTGCAACAGTCCGGCCATGACGGAGAATGATTAATGAGCGCTGCATCCGAGTTGTCATTTTCTTGGCCCCATCACGGAACGGCTGAGTTGGCCAGTGCGAAAAAACTGTGATCGTCGGGATGAATCCTGAAGACCAAACCTGCGATAGGCCCAGACCCCAACTGCAACCCCGCACAGTTCCATCAACACTGCCCACCATCCTCGAGAGAGTTCAGGTGCCCGACCCGGCGAGAACGAGGTCCCCAAGAATGGCCACCAAAAGGTGGCAGTTCGGGTAAAGGCGAAGTTCAACACAAGATGCATGTACATCCCGATCGGCAGCCCCAGCCAACGCCGTCTCACAAGTCTGCGCCGTTGAGTGGCAATCATGACCACTGCCAGAGTCAGTGTTGGCGCTAAGAGGGAGTGCAGCGGCCCTGCTCCAAAGGGAGATTCCAAGACTGGCAGAACGGCGCCAACTGCCACGAGACGGTAATCCAGAGCGGGGCTTTGGAACACGGCCCAAGTAAGCACCACGCTGAGAACCGCAAAAAAGATCAACACCGTAAATGAATCTCAGCGAACGAGCAGTCGGGTGCACTCGGGGCAAGTCACCGCTTCATCGGCAGGAGCTTTGCGAATCGCGTCAAGCTCACCAGAGGGGATCTCAAGATGGCAACCCTCACATCGGGCCCCCGCAAGACGGGCTACAGCAACGCCACCCTGCTGCGAACGCAGACCCTCGTACAAGCTGAGGAGCTCGGGGGCGATACCAGCCTGAGCCGACTCCCGCTGGACGAGTTGCTCATCGAGCTGCACCTCGATTTCTGCAACGGCCACCGTTATCTGCGCTTCGAGGTCAGCAATCAGTTCCACAATCGCTGCAGACGCTGCTTTCAGGAGCTCAAGCTCTTCTTCTACGGGCTCTGCTAGTTCCATAAACTCGAGAGCCTGATCCTCGAATTGGCTCTGATTCTGCTTGAGCTGTTGGTGTTCTTGTTGTAGCGCCTCAAGCTCTTTATGCGAACTCACAGAGCCGTCGTAGAGCACGCCGTTTACCTCCGTGGCCTTATCTTCGAGTAGCGACGCGTGGTCCTCGGCTTCTTTTTGGCTGCGACGCAAGTCCTTCAGGCGAGCAGCACAATCATCAGTAGCCGCAGTGGCTTGTTTGAGCGCAGCGGCTTGGTCGAGCAGTTCTTGCCGCTCGGGAAGGGTCTTCTTCTGGTGCCGGAGTTGATCGATCCGCGTATCGAGCACCTGGACTGCGAGTAGATCCTCAAGCGATTCCACGTCTCGTACCCTATCGGGTGTTCATCGCAGGCTTGGGTGCTTCGCTCGGAAGGAGCTTGTGGCGCCGCCCAGTGGCTAACTACGGGGCCGGCTCGGGCGTGGGTGCAGGTGGTGGTTCAGGCACTGGTTCAGGCGCTGGAGCTTCAGTAGTGGGCGCAGATGTTGGTTTAGGAGCGAGGGCGGTCGTTGTAGAAGATCCTCGCGCTGATGACCTTGGGACCGTTGTTGATGAACCACTCATTGCCCCAGAGCGCTCCGCTGAGGACATGGACTTGCTCCACGGGTCGGGGATGACTTTTCGGCTGGTCTTGATCTTTCCTGGTATGGCAAATTGCTGCACAGGGGTTCCCTCTAGGTAGGGCGCCATGAACTCGTGCCATACCTTTCCAGCAACTGTTCCGCCCTGAACTCGGCCGCCCTTCATTTCGGTTTGCCCGGCTGGGTTCCCAATCCATACTGCGGTTGCAATCTGGGGAGTGAACCCCACAAACCACACGTCGGTGTTCTCACCGCCAGCAGCCTCGTTCGTGCCAGTCTTGCCTGCAGCAGGTTGACGATTCGGAAGCGATCCGCCCTTATAGGTTCCTCCGGTCACCACCCCTTGCAAAGCAACCGTTGCCTGACGGGCCACATCGACTGAAATCGCCTGTTCCGTAGCTGGCACATACTCAAACAGTACGGCTCCGGTTTGGTCCGTCACCTTGGTAACGAAATGTGCCGGGTTATACACCCCGTCGTTCGCAATTGCCGCGTAGGCCGCTGCCATTTCTAGGGGTCGAACTGCGGTGCCACCCAAGGTCAGCGACGGGTAGGAAGCCGATTCATCGGTGAGCGTATTCAGCCCTAGACGACGTGCTACGTCAACCACTTTCGCTCCGCCGACCGCTGCTTGCAAACGGGCGAACGCGCAGTTGTTTGACGAGGAGGTTGCCTTTGCCAATTCAACCGTTCCACCCTTGCAACCTGAGGGCCAAGAGGAGTCTTTGATCCCCCAACCCTTGTAGAGCTTCTGTGGGGCCGGAGAGGCAAGGATTGAATCTCGGATCGAATATCCCGCTTCGAGGGCCGCTAGCAACGTAAACGCTTTAAATGAGGATCCGGGGCTTCGACCAACCTGCGGGGTAGCAATCTCTACTAATCCCTGATCCGGAAGATTCGTCTGCCCCACCACTGCTCGTACGGCTCCCGAAGATGGCTCTACTACCGCTACGGCAGCCACCGTTTCTGGATTTGCCTTCTTAATTGGGTTCGAGGCCGAGGCGGCCTCGGCGAGCATCTGCGCTCGGGGATCGAGGGTCGAAGTAATAACAAGTCCACCGTTGAAAATTCGTTCTCTACGAAGAGCTTCTGTGGGGGCGAGCCACTCTGCTTGAAGGAGCTCATCTCGTACTTTGCGCTCGAAGTAGGTGAGGTCTTGAGCCGTGGCTGAAGACCTACTTTTTACAACTTCGGTGGGTAACGGGGTTTGCTCAATCAAGGCGGCCTCTTCAGGGGTAATCGCCCCAACCTCTGCCATTCGACCAAGCACGATGTGTCGCCTGCGAGTCGCTACTTCGGGAAACCTAATTGGGTCATACCCGGTTGGGTTTCTCACCAGCGAGGTAAGTACTGCGGCGTCTCCCGAGGTGAGTTCAGCGGCAGACTTGCCAAAGTACATCTGAGCTGCGGCCTCAACCCCGTAAGCGCCTCGGCCGAGATAGACCGTGTTGAGGTAACGCTCAAGGATCTCGTCTTTGCAGTCACGTCGCGGTCGATCCTTGCAGAACTGTTGCTCAAGCTGAAGGGCAAGACTCGCCTCTTTCACCTTTCGCTTCATCGACTGCTCGTTGCCAACAAGCGACAACTTCACAAGCTGCTGTGTGATGGTGGAACCCCCCTGAGAGACTCCCCCAGCGGCGCTGTTTGCGCGAACTGCTCTCAGCACCGACTTGGCGCTCACTCCGTGATGAACGTAGAAGTCCGAATCCTCAACGGCTAGCACTGCCTGCTGCATTTCGGTAGAGATCTGGCTCAACGGAACAATCACACGATTTTCGCTACCGACCAAGCTGCCGGCTGGCTGGCCGTTCATGTCTGTGATGATGCTTCCCTGCAGAAGGTCGGGCAGCGCTATCTGAGTCCCCTTCTCATAGGAGCCGGCCCCCGAGACGTTGGCCACCTCTGGAATGAGCAACGCTGCAATCAACGCAAAAACACAGGCACCTGCCAAGGTAATCGCGGTGAATCGCAGGAACAGCGAGAGGGGTCGAGACATAAGGAGTTAGGCGCAGTTTTTGAACAGGTTGGACTGAGTTCAACAGCCTAACCCGTAGGCACAATCCGTGGCATCTGAGTTACCGGGTATGGTTCGACGATCCTGAGAGTCCCCTCGGTTAGCTAAGGAACAGAGCCCAGCACATGGCAGTCGGAAAGCGCCGTTCTCTGCGGCGAACACGAAAGCAGAGCATCGCACTCGCCGGCGCTGGCTACATCGCAGTGGTTCATGCACTTGCGGCAGAGTCCGCAGGCGCCAAAGTCACTGCAGTGGCTTCTGCCGGCGGCAAGTCTGCCCGTCACCTTGCTGGCGAACTTGATGCACGTAAAGTCTCGCCAGAGGCGCTACCTGCAGGGGCGGATTATCTGATCGTGGCCACTCCACCTGATCAACACGCAGCGCTGGCAGTCCAAGGCTTACAAGCTGGAGCCAGCGTTTTGGTGGAAAAGCCGTTGGCCTGCACCCTGGCCGAGGCAGACCAGATCGTCCAAGCTGCAGCGCTCGCTGCTGGGTCTGGTGTGGTACTCCGCTGCGCCGAGAACCTGCTTCATTCTCCTGTGTGGGCTCAGGCCACTGCCCGCAGAGTAGGTCTTGGTCTGTTGACACATTTGTCTTTGCGCACCCTGCAGCCACCACCAGACTGGGGGCATTTTGCAGAGCCTCTCGCAGCGGGTGGCGTACTTTTTGACCTAGGTCCACACCCTCTTGCTCTTGCACTGGGTCTGGCCGATGAGGCCGTGGTGGCTGTGAGTGCAACCCTTGTCTCCACTCGTGAAGATGGTGCCGATGACTACGCGACGCTCGCTCTTCGCTTTCAGTCAGGATTGATCGCAACCCTTGAGATTTCCTGGGTCTCTGAGCTCACCATCTGGGAGGCACAAGCATCGAGCGAGTCTGGCGTGCTGCGGATCGAACTCATTCCCGAGGTGCTGCTAGAGCACAACGGTGAAGAAGTGGAGGTTCCGCTTCGGCACCCTCAATCCGATCCGACCCTTGAACAGTTTGGCTACGTAGATCAACTTCTTGATTTGATCTCGCAAGAGCCGGAGCAGTTCGGACAAACCGCCGAACAAGCGCGAGAGATTCTTGAGATTATTTGTGCCGCTTACTCTTCAGCAGGTTGTGATGGGGAAGAGGTTGCGCTTCCCTTTACAGGCGATAGATCACTCACCCCGATACAGCTCTGGAAGGGCACTCCCTCCTAGAGCTCGCATCACCTAGAACTCGGCGTTCATCTCAAACTCGCCGGTGATGCCCGTCTGGTAAGCAGAGACAGTGCGCTCAAAGAAGTTCGTGAGTTCCTGAACATCTTGAAGTTCCATGAACGCAAATGGATTCTTCGATCCGTACTGCTTGGGAAGGCCAAGCGTGGTCAACCGCTGATCAGCAACAAACTGAAGATATTCACGCATATCACCAAGTGACATCCCGGGAATGCCCTGAGAGAGCAAGTCCTCGGCAAAGCCGTACTCCACTTCAACAGCTTCAGAGATCATGGTTGCAATGCTTGCTGAGAGTTCCTCGTCGAACAGGTCAGGCTCTTCGCGGCGCACCTCTTCGATGACAGAGAATGCAAAGTTCATGTGGCCGCTCTCATCACGGAATACCCAGTTGGTACCGGAGGCCAAACCATTGAGCAGGCCCTTGGAGCGCAGGAAATAAACGTAGGCAAAGGCACCGTAGAAGAAGAGGCCCTCTATGCACGCCGCAAAACAGATCAGGTTGAGCAGGAACTGCTTACGATCGGCTCGGGTGTGCAGTTCGTCAAGGCCGTTGATTGAATCAATCCACTTAAAGCAGAACTCGCCCTTCCGACGAATCGAAGGAATGTTCTCGATCGCTGCGAACGCTTCGGCGCGCTCGTTCTGATCGGGGATATAGGAGTCGAGCAACGTCAAGTAGAACTGAACGTGCAGCGCCTCTTCGTAGAGTTGACGCGACAGATACATGCGCCCCTCGGGGCTATTGATGTGCTTGTACAAGTTGAGGACCAGATTGTTGGAAACAATCGAGTCTCCTGTTGCGAAGAACGCCACCAAGCGGTTGATGAGGTGTCGCTCGGCCGGAACGATCTTGCGCTGAAGGTCAACAAGGTCATCAGAGAAGTCCACCTCTTCGACTGTCCAGGTATTGCGAATAGCATCGCGGTACATGTCGTAGAACTGCGGGTACCGCATGGGTCGCAGCGTCAGATTGAACCCTGGGTCGAGCAGGTTCCCTGCGGGGCGTACACCTGCTGCGGTTTGGTCAGCGGTTTGAGTGAGATCGATTTCTGCGGCTTCAGAACTCAGATGATTCAGTTCGGCTTCGGTCAGTGCGGGTTCGGCTAGAGACATGGGGACTTCCTCTGGGGTATGTGTGTTCGGGCGGGTGACGTGGCCGGTGAATTGGCCGGTGAACTAGGCGGGGGAACTGGGAGAACTGGTTGAACCGGGAGAACTGGTTGGACTCTGATCTCGGGCAACCAACTGACAGTTACTGACAGGCCTCGCACTGATCTGGGTTCTCTAACGAGCAGGCAATGGCTTCTTCGTCGGAATACGTGGCAGTAGGGTCTCCTTGAGCGGCGATCTCGCCACTCTCGGTTTCAGATTCCGACTCGGTTTCACGGGTAGGCAATGGAGTGGCAGGTACTCCGCCACCGCTTGGGCCCGAGGTGTTGCCAGAAGCACCCGTGGTGGTTTTGTTGATTCGAGTAGCTGGCCGAGACCGCAGGTAGTAGGTGGTCTTGAGACCCTGCTTCCAAGAATGCATGTACATCGAAGAGAGCTTCCCGATGGTTGGAGACTCCATAAACAAGTTGAGCGACTGCGACTGATCGATAAATGCGCCGCGACCTGCAGCCATATCGATCAAAGACCGCATGGGGATTTCCCAAGCCGTGCGGAACAGCTGACGAACATCCTCGGGAATCTCTTCAACCTCTTGTACAGATCCTTCAGCGCGCTTGATTGCTGCAATCACTGGCTCGGTCCACAGCCCCAAGGCCTGAAGCTCGCGCACCAAGTAGGCGTTGATCTGCAAGAACTCTCCCGAGAGTGTCTCTCGCTTGAACAAGTTTGATACCTGAGGCTCAATGCACTCATAGCAGCCAGCAATTGAGGCAATCGTTGCGGTGGGTGCGATTGCGATCAGCAGCGAGTTACGCAATCCGTGCTCAGCGATGCTCGCCTTGAGCGTTGCCCAGCGAGCGGGATCGGTTGGGGTCACTCCCCACAGATCGAACTGAAGATCACCCTTGGCCGCACGGGTCTCTTCCCATCCACCGTGTGAACCACTGGCCTGAGCGAGCTTGTTTGATGCAGTGAGCGCATGGAAATAAATCTCTTCCGAGATTCGGGTGGACAGCTCGCGTGCCTCATCAGAGTCGAAGGCCAGTCGCAGCTTGAAGAACACATCCTGCAGGCCCATGAGACCAAGGCCTACGGGGCGCCACTTGGAGTTCGATGTCCCAGCAGCGTCTGTCGGGTAGAAGTTGATGTCTACGACCCGATCGAGGAAGGGCACCGCTAGCTGCACAACTTGAGCGAGCCTGTCGTAATCAAAGGCCAACTTGCCGTCTTTGCCGGGGCTCACCATGGCTCCGAGATTGACTGATCCCAAGTTGCAGACTGCTGTCTCTGCCTGATTCGTGACCTCAAGAATCTCGGTGCACAAGTTCGACAGATGCACCACGTTCGGAGTGCCGTCAGCGGCATTCATTCCGGTCTGGTTGCACTTCAGGTTTGACGCGTCCTTGAAGGTCATCCAGCCGTTACCTGTTTCGGCCAAGCTTCGCATCATGCGGCTGTAGAGCTGACGGGCGGGAACTTGCTCTTCAAACAAGCCTTCGTTCTCTGCTTGCAGATAGGCCTCACGGAATTCGTCGCCGAACAGGTCCACGAGGTGAGGGACCTTCTTCGGATCGAACAGCGACCATTGCCAGTCTTGCTCGACGCGCTCCATAAACAGATCGGGAACCCAGTTCGAGAGATTCAGGTTGTGCGTGCGGCGAGCGGCGTCACCAGTGTTTTCTTTGAGTTCCAAGAAAGCTTCAATGTCTGCATGCCAGGTCTCGAGGTAGACACATGCGGCGCCCTTGCGGCGGCCACCCTGGTTGACTGCTGCCACCGAGGAGTCAAGAGTTTTTAGCCACGGAACGATGCCATTCGACAAGCCGTTGGTTCCCCGGATGAGTGAACCGCGAGAACGGATGCGGCTGTAGGAGAGTCCGATTCCGCCGGCATGCTTCGACAGGCGAGCAACATCGCGGTAGCGATCGTAGATGGCGTCGAGGTTGTCTTCTGGGGAATCAAGCAAGTAGCAGCTCGACATTTGCGGATGCGTGGTTCCCGAGTTGAACAGCGTCGGTGAAGATGGCAGGTAATCAAGTGAAGAGATGAGCTGATAGAACTCAATTGCCTCTTCAGGCGAGGTGGAGAGACCGCAAGCAACGCGCAACAAGAAGTACTGCGGGGTTTCAATCACGCTGCGGGTTTCTGGGTGACGCAGCAAGTACCGGTCGTAGACGGTACGCAGGCCGAAGAACTCATAAAGCCAGTTGCGCTCGGGAAGGACCGCATCGTTGAGCTTGCGAGCGTGAGTTGCAACCATTGCAGCTGTCTCGGGGCCGATAATGCCCTGGGCGCTGCCAAGTGCAACTGACTGAGAGAAGGAGTAGATGTCTTGGTTCTGAACCTCTTTGTCCACCACTGTTGCCAACAGTCGCGCCGCAAGCTTGGAGTAGTTGGGCTCTTCTGCGATGAATGCAGCAGCAGTTCGAATCGACAAGTTGTCTAGTTCTTCGGTGGTCGCACCATCGACCAAACCAGAGATGGTCCGAGTCGCAACTCGCATTGCATCCACATTTTCTAATCCTGCGGCGCATCGAGCGACTGCACGCACGATCTTGTTCAGGTCGACTGGCTCCAAGCTGCCGTCGCGCTTGGCAACGCGCATCTGAATCCCGATTGCTGATGCCTCGACGTCATCGCCTTCAAGCACTTCGATTTCCCTGAGATCTTCTGAAATTGCCACTTAATTTCCCCGTTCCCTATCTGCTCGTCTTTGGTCTGCTGGCTTCGGTTATCTGGCCTTCGGAGTTGCCGCCCCAGCTGCTGTGCCAAATGTCTCTTTATTGCTGCAATTTTCTTCAGGAACTACCACATGTAGGGGCAGTTTCAATTTCACACCCTAGATGTGGTGGTGCAGGCATGTAATTACAGACGCGTAACTACGCTGCTGTCAACACTATCAGGAAGAGTTTTTTAAAGAATTTTGAGATCGCGCGGAGTGAGGCGGCCACCACCACTACCGGTGAGATTTTCGGTCGGGTTTCGGAGTCTGGAGAGATCTAGCGCTCCTTGACCAATGACTCCTTCGTGGCCCGCTGCGAGTACTTTGATGTGGTGGACCGAGCGAACCGAGCAGAATCTTCAAAGGATCATCGGCCTGGTTCTGCCTCAGCGCCTCTGTGGGACCCGTCAGCGATTCCCGCCGCTACCGTGATCGTCCTTCGAGATAGCCCCGCTGGGATCAAAGTGCTGATGCTGAAACGCAATCGCGATCTGGCCTTCGCCGGCGGTATGTGGGTCTTTCCCGGTGGCCGCATTGATGCAGACGACTTCGCTGAACCTCACCGAGCGTCAGACCCTGAACCCGCATCAGGTGAGGCGACAAGTCGAACCCCCGAGGACTTGGAACAGGCCGCCAGAGTTGCTGCTGTGCGTGAGGCTAGCGAGGAGGCGGATCTAGCTCTCGATCAGAGCAGTTTGCGCAGATGGTCGCACTGGACTCCCCCGCCCGAAACCCCCAAGCGCTTCAGCACGGCGTTCTTTATTGCGCCTTGGAGCCAAGAATCTGGCGAAGTCACCGTTGATGACGGCGAGATTAGGGAACATCGATGGGAACAGCCCGCTCAGGTGCTTGAACTTCGCGAAGCCGGTGAAGTTGGGCTTACTCCCCCCACGTTCATCACTCTGAGTCAGTTGCTGGACTTTGCGAGCGTGGCTGAAGTGTTCGCCGCAGCCGAAACTCGCCCGGTAGAGCACTTTGCAACCCGCATTGCTGTGGACGGATCGGAGATCATCGCCATGTATCACGGAGATTCTGGGTATGAAACTGCTGAGCCAAACCTTGGCGGCGCAAAGCACCGACTACGCATGGCGAGTACCTGGCACTACGAACGAGACGATGAAGCTCATGAGTGACCAATCCGGTTTTTTAAACAACCACAGCACAGCAGCAGAGCAGCATGAAACAGAGGTGCTCGCCCCCGAGCAGATTGTCTGCGTGGACTGCGGCGGCACGTGTCACCTACTGACTCGGCCCTATCTGGAAGAGGACGGAAGCCAAGGCTTTCTGCCGGGCGATATCGTTGCCTACCGCTGCGAGGACTGCCTCGATCGATGGGATATCGAACTCGAGTAGTGCCTCCGAGCAGAGCACGCCACGCTGCCCCAATCGAAAGCGCCTGAAGCCCGGCAGTAGGATGAGTTACCGCTTGCAGTGCGCACGCTTTGTGCTCACTCCCGCATCCGATTACCTCACCTCATCCGGAGCCAACGACTCACATGTCCCTGCCCCCATCTGATGCTTCATCCGAGTCTGATCAGCCGTATCCAACGGTTCCTACCCGTGGCGACTTTCCCGCCATCGAACGGCGAATCCTTGAGCGATGGGATGAACAAAACACCTTTG
>WLJI01000091.1 GCA_009701845.1 Actinomycetota bacterium | reverse complement strand
GACCGGTCGTTCTGTTCGATCCATCCAAGTTTGAGAAAGCTTGCTATTGCTTTATTGACGCGCTCCCGAGATGCACCCACCAACCCGGCGAGTTCTTCTTGAGTAATCGGAATCTCAAACTCGTCAAGGTCGCCCGCTAGCTCCAACAGGTGCTTTGCCGTGCGGCCGGTCACATCCAAGAAGAACGAGTCGGCGAGCGCCTCGTCAGTAGACCGGATCCGCTGACTCAGCAGGCGCACCACGGACCACAACAGCTCTGGCTTGTTTTCCCAGATGCTTCGCAATACGTCATAGGGGATCCGAATCACCGCCGAGGGTTCAAGCGAACGCGCCTCAGCAGATCTTCCGAGGCCATCAAACAGGCCCATCTCGCCGAACAAGTCGCCGCGCTCCATCATCGCAATCATGGATTCACGACCATCAAAGGACTTGTTTGATATTGCGACACGTCCGCTAATCACCACATAACAAGCGTCAGCCTCGACGCCTTCAGCAAACACAACATCGCTTCGCGTGAGCACCACCGTCTCTGAGGCATCGGCTAATTGGCGATGGTCGTCCTCATCGAACTGGTCAAAAAGTTCAACACCGCGCAGCAGATCCATGTCAGTCACGTTCTCCATGGTACCGATAAAGCATGTGACTTCTGACGCAGTGCTCGGTCGGTGGGCTTGGGCAGTAGCTTGAGGGAATGTCAGAGCCGGCAAATCAGAGGGGAGTGCAGGATTCACAGGAGGCAGCAGTTGCTGATGCCTCAGCTAGCGAGCAGGTGGATTCTGTCTGGTGTGTGCTGCTTGCAGCCGGGTCGGGGCAGCGCTTTGGTTCCCTGAAGCAGTTTGACTCCTTAGCGGGTGCCAGAGTGATCGATCATGCCGCTCGCCCCGCCGCTGCTGCTTGCGATGGAGTGGTTGCTGTGCTGCCGGCAGCCTCGCTCGCAACAGCAGATGGCACTGTGACCGCAGCAACCGTGGTGGTAGCGGGCGGCGAGACTCGCTCAGAGTCAGTTCGCGCTGGTTTGGCCGCTATTCCTGCTTCGGCAACGGTGATCTTGGTTCATGACGCAGCGCGGCCCTTGGCTACTGCTCAACTCTTTGAACGTGTGATCGCAACAGTGCGTGCTGGTGTGCCTGCAGTAGTGCCAGCAGTTCGAGTTGTAGACACCATTCGAGCAGTCGACTCGGAAGCCAGTAGCGGCACGGTTGCAGGCAGCAGTTCGGTTGCAGGTAGCAGTTCGGTTGCAGGTAGCAGTTCGGTTGCAGGTAGCAGTTCGGTTGCAGGTAGCAGGGTGGTGGACCGTGATCTGCTTCGAGCAGTGCAAACTCCGCAAGGCTTCCAGGCTGATCTGCTGCGTCGGGCTTATGCAGGTGATGCCCAAGCCACAGACGATGCAGGGCTAGTAGAAGAACTGGGCCAGCCGATCACCTTGATTGAGGGTGAGCGTTCAAATCTAAAACTCACCGAATCAGCCGATCGCATTATTGCCGAAGCGTTATTGATCTCTGCGCAGTCGGCCCACTAACTCACTCGTCATGACTAGCTCGCAGTTGTTGGTAGTTGCACTGGCCTCGGCCTTGGGGGCTCTGGTCAAGAGCGTTACTGGGTTGGGGTATCCGGTGCTGGCAATCCCGGTGATCTCATTGGTGCTTGGGGTTGAGAATGCAGTAGTCATCGTTGCAGTACCAAACCTGGCAGTGAACATCTTTTTATGCTGGGAAAGCCGTGATGCGCGCGACCAGACTCGAGACCTAGGCCGGTTATGCGGTTTTGGGATGGTGGGGGCCGTGATCGGAACCGTTGCGTTGGTTCGCCTACCAGAACAGCCATTGTTAATTGTGCTGGGAGTATCGATCTTTGTGTTCATTTTTCAGTTCTTCCGAAAGCCGGAGTTTGCGCTGTCGGCGGCAACTACGCGCCGCTGGTCGCCCGCAGTTGGTCTGCTTTCGGGTGCTATGCAGGGAGCTATTGGGGTGTCGGGGCCGATCGTTGCCACTTGGACGCACATCTACCGGCTGCCCGTTCGGGCATACATACATTCCATCACTCTCATATTTGGGGTGACTGGGGCCGTGCAACTGACAATTCTGTTACTGAATGGGCAGATGACCACAGATAGGTTTTTAGCAGCGGCGGTGGCGTCTGTGGCAGTTGCTGTGGTCACGCCGATTGGACTGCGATTACGCGGACGCCTTGCAGGCCCAACCTTTCAAACACTTGTGCTCCTTACCCTCATGGTTTCGGCTGTTGCGCTGCTAGTCGACGCCCTGTCTTGACCGTCCAGGTAATGGGTCGGTAGTCGCTGCGAAGCGGCAGTGGCTAGAGAAGCGCTCGTGGGTGCAATCGCCTTCAGGGTGCTGTGTGGGGGAGACTGAAGCGCATGAGTTTGCGGATCGGTAATGGATTTGACGTCCACAAGTTTTCTGAGGACCCTGAGCGCGCTCTTGTGCTTGGTGGTGTGGTCTTTGACGGCGAGCGTGGACTGCACGGCCATTCGGATGCCGATGTGATTAGTCATGCCGTAGGCGAGGCCTTACTAGGGGCTGCGGGCCTAGGCGATCTCGGCACTCACTTTCCCGACACTGACGAGCGTTGGCGAGGAGCCGACAGCTTGCGACTCATCGATGAAATTGTTCGCATGCTCGCTGTAGAGGGTTGGTCAGTAGTCAATGTTGATTGCTCGGTGATTGCCGAGCAACCCAAATTGGCTGCTCGGCGTGAGCAGATGCAACAGATTTTGTCTGCACGAGTCGGAGGACCAGTGACAATCAAGGGCAGGCGGGCCGAGGGGATTGGTGGCCTCGGGCGCTCGGAAGGTATTGCGTGCCTTGCCTCTGCTCTGATCGAGTCGGCTTTGGAGAGAGAACAACAAGGAGTGCAGCCATGAGTGGACCTAAATCTGGTGGAGCTAAATCTGGTGGACCCAAATCTGGCAGGCCTAAGTCTGGTGGAGCTAAGTCTGGTGGAGCCAAACCAGGTGGGAAGCCAGCCGGCAGCAAAGCGCGTGCGGGCTCGAAACCGGTCGGGCAAAAACCCGGAGGGCCTGGTGCTCGTTCGGCTGGCGGACAGCGTAGAGGTGCCTCAGGGTCCTCAGCGGCACAGCCAAGTGCTGTGCGCGGGGCTGCAGGAGCACGCAGCATCGGGGCTCGCAGTTCTGGTACCCGAACGGGTGGGCGCACATCCGGTCGCGATGCGGCTCGCCCAGCGAACAAAGACCGTGGTCTTGGTGGAACGCAGGTCGAGGGTCGCCAAGCAGTGCGTGAACTGTTGCTTGCCGGTGAGCGTCGTACCTACGAGATAGTGATCTCAAATGAGGTTGAGCGGGTCGACATTATCTCTGACATCTTGGATCTAGCCGATGAGTTGCGGGTTCCCGTCACGAACGTGAGCCGGACCAAACTTGATTCGGTCAGTCACACCGACGCTCCGCAGGGGATTGTTGCTCGAGCAGGTGAAATTGCCGAGACTCCGCTCGAGAAGTTGTTCGAAACCGTAGATGGGCAGGCACCGTTCCTGCTGGCCGTTGACGGAGTAACTGATCCCGGAAACCTTGGTGCGCTGCTGCGCATTGCAGAGTGTGCAGGAGTGACTGGCGTGATTTTGCCCAAGCACCGCGCAGTGCACGTCACGCCTACGGTGACCAAAACTGCTGCCGGCGCAATTGAGTATTTGCCGATGGCGCTCGTGGGTGGCTTGCCTACTGCAATTGAAACCATGAAGGCGGCTGGCATTTGGACGGTTGGTCTTGATATGGATGGCGAGACTGCGATTCATAATCTTGAGGTTGCTCAGTCGGGGGTTTGTCTTGTGCTGGGAGCAGAGGGCAAGGGTTTGTCCCGACTGGTCCGGCAGCGTTGTGATCTGACTGCGTCGATTCCCCTGCACGGACGCCTTGGGTCGCTCAACGTTGCCTCGGCTGGGGCAGTTGCCTGCTACGAGGTCGCTCGCCTCCGCAGCAACTAACTCAGCGGTCTCGCGCCGCATCGGCTCAACCCGAGGGCTACTTGTCGGCGAGTCGGCTAGCTGGACGCTGCGATGAAATTGAGTTGCTCCATCTCCCAGAAGGCGCGCAGAGAAACAACCTTTCCAGCCTCGTTGACCTTGTAGATGGCCACACCTGGCACCTCTGCACGGGACCCGTCCGGAAACGCCGTAGTGATGGTGATCACGTTGGCAACCTCTTGTGCTCCTGCATATGAGCCGTGAATGCTCATGCTGATTGGGTTCGGCGCAATCACAGTGTCCCAAAAAGCAGCAATTGCTTCGGCCCCGCGATGACCAAGACCAGTCTCATCAAAAGCTGACGGACCTACGGGGTCTTGTACGACGGCGTCATCTTCGAACAGCGCTAGCCAAGCCTCGCGGTTTTGGCTCTGAACAGCGGTTCTAGAGCGCAACGAAGCTGCCCGAGCTGACAGGTCACCATCTTCTGCAACGGCTGAATCAGAAATCTCGAACATATTTCCCCTTGGTTGCTCTGTGTGACGATCTGCTCGCCGAGTGACATGAAACGCTACTCCGCTGATCGGAGTCCCTCCACCGGTCAAGGTTTTTGGACTCGGACAGCGGCCGTGGATGCAAAGATAAAGGTATGACCCCAGATGAACTACTTGCTGAAGCTTGCCCGCAAATCCGAGACCTTGGTTGGGCGCACTATTTCGTAGCCGAAACAATGAATCAGGGAACCGAGTTGGGCCTTGATGGTTTCAAGTTCTATTTTCTTGGGCGCGGCGGTGTGCTCGGAGATGTTGATGCATCCATGGTTCAGGCGGCGTTTGGGTATTTTGAGCCAACGGTGCTCGCTGATGCGTGGAGTACTGGCAGCGAGATTTGTTCCCCGAGTGTGGCAGCGGCTGTGTTTTGGGAATGTGCGGCCGAACTTGGTCGTCGCAAGCTGACAGGAGTCGAGGGCCTAGACGCTTTTGTGGCCGCAGCCGACAAAGTCAACGATGCTGCAGACCCAACTGCGCTCACTCTGTACGCAGGGGCGCGCCGTATGCCCCTAGCTGATGACGCGCCCGCTAGAGCAATGCAGTTGATCTCCTTGCTCAGAGAGTTTCGTGGCAGTGCTCACCTGCTTGCTCTGCGAGCAGTGGGCCTTGACTCGGTGGTTGCGCATGCAATTTCGCGACCCAATGACATGGCCATGTTTGGCTGGGCCGATGATGCTGCAGGAGACATCTCGGATGGCCAACGTGAGCAGCGTGAAGAGGCCGAACTACTGACCGATGAAATCGTGTTGCCGGCGTATCTAGCACTTGATGAAGATGAGCAGCAGGCGCTCCTAGACGGATTACGCCATATCGGCCCGCTGCTCACTTCTGCCGGGTGAGGACGATCTTCGCTTTATCAATGGAAGCGGAATCAATGGAAGCAGAATCAATGGAAGCAGAGCGAGTGCAGACATGAAGCGATCTTCACCCGGACGCAAGGTTCTGGCTTGGGTGCTGCGAGCGGTGCTACTGCTCGGACTGCTAGGCGTTCTCTTCCTCGAGCCGTTTACCCCCACAGTGGATCAGGTCACTGACACTGCGACCATCACGAACTACGAAGCAGCAATGGTGCTCTCTCAGGATGGTGATCTCAGCACAGAAGAGGTCATTACCACCGAGATGCCGGCGAATAAGCACGGCATCTTTAGAATTTTTGATACTGCAGACCCGCGCAGAGACAACATCGAGCATCCGGTCACCATTGAGTCAATCTCTCGTGATGGCCTGCAAGAGCCCTACACAATTGTGCCTGGGGCAACCGGCACGGAGACAGCACGAATTGGAGATCCCACCGTCACCCTGATTCCCGGTGAGCACACCTATCAGATCAAGTCGAGCACCACGGGCGTCCTAGAACCGGGCAAAGAGGGCGAGACCTTGTGGTGGTGGGATGTTGTTGGCCAAGGCTGGCAAATGCCCATGGAATCGGTGACTATCTCTGCGCAGTTGCCCAGCAGGCCCGACAAGGCCGAATGCGTTCAAGGTAAGGACACGCCATGCACGGCAAATATCGATGGGACCAGCCTGCGCATAGAGACCGGCCCACTCGATCCGTTTACTCCCGTCACCGTGCGGGTCTCGTTCCCTAGTAATTCCCTGCCCCCTCCTCCTGCTGGCAGTAGTGACTCAGGCTTAGTTGCGCTCACCATTGCTTTGTCGGTGCTCGCTGGGTTACTTGCTGCCGGCTTGGGCTTCTATCTGATTTCTCGAACACGTGAATCCGAGCCCGGCTTTCCAGTGCTCTTTGAGCCACCCCCAGGGATTTTCCCCGCCTTAGGGGTCAAAGTCCTTGACGAGCAGGACTCCTCAGAGGCTCTGCAGGCCACGTTGTTTGACTTGGCCGAACGCGGCTTGTTGCAACTTGCCGGAGATGATGACACGTGGACTGTCACTGTGATTGCTGACCCCGCTGTCACTCCGCAATGGCCTGCCGAAACCGCCATGATGTTGGCGATGGGGCTGAACACCGAAGGAGACAGCTTTGAGGTCTCCAAGTCCAAGGGTTCCGGTGAGCAGATCGTGGCTGCCCGCAAAGCTCTGCGGTCGGAAGTGAGCGCGGCCTCGGGCGAGTATCTTGTTTCTTCCGGGGCTGGAATCGCTGGACTGGTCATTGGTTGGTTGGCGCTACTCGGAAGCTTCTTCCTGATTGGCCGCTACTTCTTTGGCAGCAACAACCCGTCTCCGCTGTGGCCGCTACTCAGTGGCCTTGGAGTCTTTGCGCTAGTTGCTCTCGGCATGATGTTCGACCCTGGGGTTCTTACCAAGCGCACAGAGACTGGTCGTGATGTCTGGTCGAGGACGGGCGGGTTTGCAAGATTCCTCACCACCGATTCCTCGGAGTCTCGTTTTGAAGCAGCCAAGCACCTGGACTGGTACCCCAAGTACTTGCCTTGGGCGATGGCCCTTGGATCGGCAGAAATCTGGGCGCAGCGCTACGAGGCCCAAGGCCTAGAAACTCCCGCAGTCCCATGGATTCTCTGGGCGGGAACCGGCCGGAACTACTCAATGAACGATATGAACGCCTCGTTTAACTCAGCAATTGCTGGGGCTTCTGCCGCCTACGCAGCATCTCAGGCAAGCAGCGGCGGTGGCGGCGGGTTCTCTGGCGGCTCTGGCGGCGGCGGTGGCGGTGGGGGTTCTTGGTGATCGGCTACCTACTTTCAACTGGCTGCCTAATCTCAGCTGGATGTCTAATCTCAACTGGCTGTGTGGGGTCCCCCTAGCCTGTCCTTCATGCTCCTACCGTCTTGGTGGGAATCTCCCAACTAGGAAGTGGTCCTGATGATTCTTATCGCCGTGTTTGTTCTGGTTTTGTTGCTGGTATTTGTTGGGCTGTTCTTTGCTACCGGCCTGAATAAGCTCCGCACTCAGCGAGTGTCGGTAGACGAAGCATCCGCTGGAATCGATGTGCAACTCACTCGACGCGCCGAACTCATCCCAAATTTGATTGAGACTGTTCGGGGTTACATGGGCCATGAGCGTGACACTCTCGAGGCGGTGACCAAAGCAAGAACCGATGCTCAAACGGCGAGCACAATTGGCGAGAAATCTGCCGCAGATGGTGAGATGCGCCAAGCGCTAGCCAACGTGTTTGCCGTAGCCGAGGGGTACCCCGACCTGAAAGCCTCGGCCAATTTTCAGCAGCTGCAGGGTGAACTTGGCCGTACCGAAGATCTGCTGGCGTTTGCTCGGCAGTATTACAACGATGCCTGCGCAAAACTCAACCGCACTCTGGTAACCATTCCGTGGTCGTTTCTTGCTGGAATGTCTGGTGTCGAAAAGGGCGTGTTCTATGACGCTCCAGATGCCAACACTGCGCCACCACAGGTCTCGTTCTAGCGCAGGTGCAGATCTAGCGGCCTTTGTTTCACAGAAGGTCAGTTACTCGGCGTAGACGGTGATGGTGTGCCAACCCGTTGCGCCATCCGGTGCCACGGGGGCGAGTTGGTCGGTTTGAGTTGCGCCTTCGCCATCGGTTGCCCGCACGGCGATCTTGTGCTCGCCGCTGCTTGGCTTCCAGTCCAGCTTCCATTGCCGCCAGGTCGTCGCTTGGTACTCCTCGCCCAAGGTGGCTTCTTGCCACTCCCCGTTATCGATGCGGACCTCGACCTTTGAGATTCCCCGGATGGGCGCCCAAGCGACTCCGGCAATCGGCACCGTGCTTCCGGCGGTGACTCTGCTGCCATTGCGCGGAGTGTCGATCCGGGACTGGGTTTTGATTGGCCCATCTACTGACCATCCGCGAGGAATCCAATAGCCTTGGAATGCTTCGAAGGTGGTGAGTTCAATCTGTGACAACCACTTGGTTGCAGAGACATAGCCATATACCCCCGGAACAATGAGTCGTGCAGGAAAGCCGTGTTTTGCGGGGAGCGGTTCTCCGTTCATGGCAATGGCAACAAGTGCGTCTCGGCCATCAAGCAGAGCTGTTGGGAAGCCTGCAGTAAACCCATCTACCGAGCGGCCCACGATCTGGTCGGCCGTGGCCGAGACTCCTGCTTCTTTGAGTAGGTCATCGAGCCTGCAGCCAAGCCAGCGGGCTGTGCCGATGAGGTCTCCTCCGACCTCGTTCGAGACGCAGGCAATGGTGATGTCTGCCTCAATCATCGGCCGTTCAAGAAGTTGTTCATAGCTCAATGTGATGGGAGTACTGACTTCTCCCATGACTTCAAGTGTCCAAGTAGAAAGGTCTACGCGAGGCACAGTGAGCGCAGTATCGATGCGGTAGAACTCGCTCGTGGGTGTAAAGAACGGGGCCGCTCCTGCAACGCCAAGTTCGACAGCCGCTGGGGGGTCGGGAAGTGGTTGTGTGGCGCGAGGCAACACAATCTTGAGCCGCTCAGCCGCTGCTGCGCCCTGATTGCGAAGCCAGCGTGCCGCACCGCCGATTACTACTGCTCCGGCAGTCACCCCGGCAGCTGTTCCCAAGAACTGCCGACGGTTGGGCGCCTTGAGCAGCATCGATTGGGCTGGCAGGGCTTGAGCTGGCAGGGCTTGGGCTGGCAGGGCTTGGGCTGGCTGAGTTTGCGAGCCTGCCACTGCTTGCTCTCCAGCAAAGTCAAGATTGCCGCGATACATGAGCAAAGCGAGTGCTGCACCAGCCACCAATCCTCCAACTAGAGAGGGAAGCGGCGCCAACAGCCCGGAGGTTCCGCGCCCCAAAGAGGCCAGCATGCCCACTGCAGTAAAGATGCCGATGCCGATCAGCCCAAAGCGCAGTCCACGGCGAACGGCGAGCATGCCAATCAGCGCTGCGCCTAGTGCAAGCAGCAGTGCAACCATGCCCAGAAGAACTGCTTTGTCGTTTGTGCCAAAGGTTTCGATTGCCCAGGTCTTGAGCGGGCGCGGAACGTTGTCCACGACACGATTCCCAACGCTCACAACTGGCGACTCGAGCGAAGTCCAGATTCCTGCGATCAACTCGCCGATAGCTAAACCGGCTGCTGCCGAGGCGAGCCCGGCGATGGCCCCAATCCACCAAGGAGAGCGAGTGGGGGAGCCAGCAAGTTCTTGGCTCGGGGTTTTGGTCTGCGAACTCACCGCATCAGCCTGACACACACAAGTGGCATGGTATCGGTCACCCGGGGCTAGGCGACTGAGCCAGACTGTGGACTATGAATCAGTCGCAGGTGGATCACTCCTTAGGGGATACGGGCATTTGGAGCGCTGCGCTTCGTTACGGCGATGCCGCTGCCGCAGCCGAAGCTGCAGCGGAACTTGAATCGTTGGGATATGGCGCCTTGTGGGTACCCGATGTTGGTGGCAACTTGTTTGGCTCACTCGAGAATCTGCTTGAGGCAACCTCTAGCGCAACGATTGCTACAGGAATCCTGAACCTGTGGATGCATACCCCTGAGGAAACTGCTGCTCGGTACAACGAGTTTGTGTCGGGTTTCGGTGAGCGTTTGATGCTCGGGATCGGTGTCAGCCATGCGCCCCTAGCCAACATGTTGAAAGAAGGCCAGTACAAAAAGCCGTTGGCTCGCACGACTGAGTACCTAGACCGCCTGGATGAAGCAGAGCCGCCCGTTCCGGTACAACACCGCATGCTGGCAGCCCTCGGGCCAAAGATGTTGGAGCTTGCTCGGGATCGCACTGCCGGTTCACACCCGTATCTAGTCACCCCTGAGCACACGGCCAGAGTGCGAGACGCACTCGGCTCCGACCGCTTGGTGGCACCGGAGCAGGCTGTGGTGTTGGAGCGAGACCCCGAGCGTGCGCGCTTTCTTGGCCGCACGCACCTAGCTGGCTATCTCAACTTGCCGAACTACTCCAATAACTGGAAGCGAATCGGGTTTACTGACGAGGACTTGTACGAGGGCGGCAGCAACCGCTTGGTGGATGCTCTAGTTGCCTGGGGTGACGAAGAAGCCATCTTGGCTCGAGTGCAGCAACATCGCGATGCCGGCGCAGATCATGTGTGCGTGCAGGTGCTCACTGATGACCTGTTAGTTCCAGCCACTGCCGAGTGGCGCAGGCTGGCTCCGGCACTCATTGATTGAGTTCTCTCTCTCCCTCTCTCCCCCCACACCCCCCCCCGGAGAACATCCCAAGATCCTCCGGTTTTGTCTTGCGACAGACCTGGCAAGTTCAAGCGGCGGTCGCGACGAGTTGGTCGAAATGATAGGCGGGGGTCTTCCAGTTGAGGGTTTCTCGGATCCGGGTGTTGAGGAGGTCTGCGATGTGGTCAAGGTCTGCTTGGCTGTGTACTGAGAGGTCGCTGCCTTTGGGGAGGAAGTCACGGACGAGTCGGTTGGTGTTTTCGTTCGTGCCTCGTTGCCATGGCGAGTGTGGGTCACAGAAGTAGACCTTGGCGCCGGTCGCGATGCTGAACTTGGCGTGTGCGGTCATCTCGGTTCCTTGGTCCCAGGTCAAAGTGCGCCGAAGCGCCTCGGGGAGGCGGCCCATCGCGTCGGCGAGTTGTGTAGCGACGTGATCGGCGTGTTTGGAGTCGAGTCGGACAAGGATCAGGAATCGGGTGCTGCGTTCGACGAGCGTTGCTACTGCGCTGGCAGCGGCTTTGCCGATGATCAGGTCTCCTTCCCAATGGCCGGGCACGGCCCGGTCCTCAACCTCGGGCGGTCGTTGCGAGATATTGACCATGCCAGGGATCTTCGAGCCGCCTTTCACAACCCGAGACTGGGGTCGCCG
>WLJI01000090.1 GCA_009701845.1 Actinomycetota bacterium | reverse complement strand
CTCGATGGATTGAGTTTCTAGATCTGTTTGTGGCAGACAGGGTTCCGAACGTACCCGGCGATCTGATGGGGATTGCAGGTCTCTTGGCAGAGCAGGCCTCTGGAGCCAAGGCTGAACCCCTTGAGCAGAGCAAGTTGGCATCACTTGCGAGCTTGGAAGAGGCCCGCGCAGCATTTAGGGCGGAGCCCATGGTGACTGTGTTGCTCGACGTAGGAAGCGGACCTTTAGGCGCCGGGTCTTTGCAGCCAGGGTACGTGCAGACGTTTGACTCATGGCCGCCAGCAAATCTGCAGGCGCAGAGTTTCTTTGCTGGGCCAGATGGTTCGCTCACCGATACTGCGCCAACCTCTGACGATTCCAATCTTTCTGATGAATATGTTGCAGACCCGGCAGCGCGCCCTCCGACGAGTCAAGACAACAGCGAGGGCAAGCCCAAGGCCAACTTCAAAGACGAGCCGAACAACTGGGTGCCGCTCGTTGACGGCAAGGGCCTTGGCTACACAACCAGTGCTCTTGGCTCGGATGTGATGATTGCCGGCGCATCTAGCTTTGATGCCTATATCGAGGCCAGTAAGCGCAATACCGACATGCAGGTCACTCTGTCTGAAGTGCGTCCTGACGGCAAAGAAATGTACGTTCAAACTGGCTGGCTGCGCGCAACTCATCGAAAGATCGATCCCAAGCGTTCGACTGCAACTGACCCGTATCAAACCCATCTTGCCAAAGATGCTCAGCCGCTCAGCGATGACGAGCCGGCGCTCATGCGAGTTCAGATATTCCCTGTGGTGTACACGTTCCGTGCAGGGTCCAAAATCAGAGTCAGCATCAGCGCTGCCGGAGGCGACCGTCCCATCTGGACCTTTAGGACGATTGATGATGGCACGACAACAGTGAAGGTCTTTCGCTCGGCGGAGTACCCGACCGCTCTTGTGCTGCCAGTCGTCGAGGGTGGAACCGCAGGTGCGCCATTGCCGAGTTGCGGCACGGTCCGCGGTCAGCAGTGCAGGGTGTTTCAGCCCTCAAGCACTGGCGGGTGACCGCCGCCCTAAGAGGGCAACGACTGGCACGAACAGAACGGCCATGAGGCCGACACCGATCATCACGTCGCCGAGCACATTGCTGAGAACCTCGGTTGATTGGTCGGTGCTGTGAGTGACGATGATGGCTGATGCAACGGCTATGCCAACTCCGCCTAAGCCAATCAACACGGTGAGGACCACGCCCGAGGCTGCTCCCGCTTTTTCGGCAGGAACCACTGCCTGTGTGACCACACTGGCGAAAGACCAGCACAGGCCAAGGCCAGCACCTGCGGGTAGCGAGAATGCCAAGAAGAGTTCGAGGTTGCCCACACTGAGACCCATCCCTATTGCACCGAGGCCGCCGAGGAGCATCGCCAGATCCATCACCGCCCATGATTGAAAGCGTTCAAGGCGTCCCGAGAGTTGAGCTGCAAGCGTGACTCCACCAGAAAATGCGATGAGGGCAACACCAGATACCAGCGGCGAGAGCCCCTCAACTGTTTGCAAGTAGATGACTGCCAGAAAGATAATTGCTGTGGCGCCGACATTCCCTACAGCGCCGGCCAAGATCATCACGGTGAACTCTCGAATCCGAAAGAGTTGAAGGTCGACTAAAGGCTGTTTCGAACTTCGTTCGACGAAGGCGAAAGCAACAAAGCCAAAGATCCCAACAACGATGAATCCTAGGGTGAGCGGCGAGACCCAACCCCAAGATGCGCCTTGATCGATGCCGATGGTAAACACGGCCACCGAGGCAATGATCATGCAGAGTCCGGCCCAGTCAATTGAGCGTGATGCAGTCTCATCTCGGCTCTGTACGACCGAGGTTCTAGCGAAGGCGACCACAAACACTGCGATGGGCAGGTTGATCAAAAGTACCCATCGCCAGCTCAGTAGTTGAGTGAGTCCGCCTCCGATGAGCGGTCCGAGTGCTTGCCCTATGGCAGCGATACCAAAGACCATCCCCACAGCGCGCTGAGTTTGAGCTTTCGGAAATCCGTTGGTGACAACTGCAACCGAGACCGGCATGAGGACTGCTGCACCAGCGCCTTGAATAATGCGGGCAGCAATCAACAGCTCGGGGCCAGTCGCTAGTCCGCCCAAGAGCGAGGCTCCCGCAAACACAGCCGCTCCAATGAAGAGCCAGGTTCTGCGACCCAGTAGGTCAGCTAAGCGACCACCGACAATGAGGAATGAAGCCAGCGCCAACATGTAGCCGCTGATAACCCACTGAAGCGCTGTTGTGGTGGTGTTGAAATCTGCTGCAGTTGCGGGGAGCGCTGCTTGAACGGCAAAGAAGTCAAGGTTGATCGCAAAGATGGCTAGGGCCGCAGCCAAAATCAATGATCGAAGCTTTGGCTCCCTGGTAAGTGATTCCGCCATGTGGGTCTAAAAGTTAGCGGTACTCCTGCCCGTGCTGGCCAGCTATCGCAGCAAACTTCGACCTGTCGGTATCTGATCGAGCAAGATCTGCGTACATTTGCGACGCGTTACCCCTTGAGGTCATCGACACCATCTCGCCGCCTTCCTCGCCGAACGTGTACCAATGCGAAGTGTTGCCGGGCACATGGATCAGGCTGCCCGGAGTTGCTAGTGCTTCTTCCTCGCCAACCCCGCAAAGCACCGCGCCACTGATCACGTAGAAAGATTCATCCCATGGGTGGGAGTGTGGGCTAGGACCGGTGCCAGCGGGACCTGACTGTTGAAAGATTTCGTAGCCATCTGTCTGGGATTGCTCGGCAAGCACAGTTATTTCAAACCCCGCGATACCCAAAGGCTCGGGACGGTCCTCTTGGGTGAGAAAAATTGGTTCTGGCATCGCACTTGCCCCCATGTCGCTGAATGGCTGAGATTCGTTGTCCACGGTTAGCGACAGTCTTGCAAGGGCGCGCCTAGAGAAGTTCTACCTACACAGTGTTTGCGGGCCGATGGCAAGTTCGTACACGACTCGGACCATGACCTCGGAGGGGGTGCGCTGATACCCCAGAGGGTATATAATTGGTGGCTGCACTCCGCAACTACATTGATCAAGTGAGGTTCTGATGGGTCACTATCGAGAAGTCGCGTCGGACCTTCGTGCTCCGACTAAGTCTCTGCGCTCTGCGAGCCCTGAGGTGTGGGCCGGATTTGCCGATCTACATTCAGCGGCCGTTGCCGACGGGGTACTCCCAGCAAGAATCAAGGAATTGATGGCCCTTACCATTGCGGTGGTTAAGCAGTGCGATGGATGTATCGCGTATCACGCTCGTGCGGCTCACTCGAGGGGCGCCACAGCTGAGGAAGTTGCAGAGGCGCTTGGCGTTGCCCTGCTGATGGACGGTGGAACTGCATCGGTGTATGGCCCTCGAGCTTGGGAGGCCTTCAACGAGTTTGCAGAAGCTGACCAAGCACGGCGAGAGTCGTGAGTGGCTCTGGCCATTGGGATGAGCGCTATTCAGCAGAGGAATATGTTTGGAAGACCGATCCACATCAGTTTCTTGCGTCAGAGGTTGAGGGCCTAGCAATTGGCCGCTCGCTTGACTTAGCCACAGGCGAGGGAAGAAATGCGGTCTGGCTTGCCACCCAAGGCTGGCAAAGCACAGGCCTAGACTTCTCTGCTGTTGGCTTAGCCAAGGGCGCCAAGTTGGCCGAATCCGTTGGGGTCACCGTTGAGTGGATTCACGCGGATGCCACTGTGTGGACTACCGCGGACAAGTTCGATCTCTGCGTCGTGTTCTATCTTCAAGTTCCTCAAGCGCAGCGAACTGCCGCTTTTGCAGCGGCCGCGCAGTGTCTGGCTCCTGGAGGAACGGTTCTAGTTGTAGGCCACGATCGCGCAAATCTGCGTGACGGGTATGGCGGGCCGCAAGACACGAACGTTCTGTATTCCGCAGACGAGGTCCAACAAGATCTGTTGGCCTCGGAGCTACCTGATCTTGTTATCGATCACGCAGGTCAGAAGCTTCGTTCAGTTGAAACTGCAGACGGTGGGGCTGTTGCGATCGACTGTTTAGTCCGCGCCCACAGGGCTGCATGAAGAGGTGGGTAAGGAAACCTATCCGCCTCTCGTACCACCTGTTTCAGCAGTTTCTAGAGTCGCGCATGGAGTTGAGGGTTGCACGAAGGGCCGAACGGGCAGCTTGTCGCGCACAGCCGAGCGCAATGTGCGAAACTTGATTCGGTGAGTAACGAGTTGATTGAGACAGTCCAAAGCGAAGCTACTGAGCGCATGGCGCGTGCGGTGGCCCACACCAAGTCTGAGTTTGCTGGTGTCAGGACTGGTCGAGCGACCCCGGCTCTCGTCGAGAAACTGCCGGTGGAGTACTACGGATCAACAGTTCCGCTTCAGCAGCTAGCAGGTTTTTCTGTTCCCGAGGCGCGAATGCTCTTCATCACACCCTTTGATAAGGGCGCAATGCCGGCAATTGAGAAGGCCTTGCAGAACTCCAATCTGGGCCTCAACCCGTCGAACGACGGAATAACAGTGAGGCTTGCGTTCCCGCCCTTGACCGAGGAGCGCCGCAAGGAGTTTGTAAAGCTCGTGAAGGCAAAAGCAGAAGATGGCAGGACTGCCGTGCGAAGTGCACGCAGGGATTCACGCAAGGATCTAGAAGCGTTGGAAAAAGACGGCGACATCTCTGAAGACGATTTGCAGCGTGCAGAGGCCGGGCTCGATCGAACAACCAAGCAGTATGAGTCCGAGATTGATGAAGCGCTGAGCGCGAAGACCGTGGAGCTCCTTGAGGGATAGGTGCGCAGAGTGAGTTCTTTGGGTTTCCCGATGAACTCGCTCGACAAGACAGAGTGAGAAGGCCAGGAGGGCAAGTATGAGTGACCAGAATGATCCCGAAGAGGGTCGAACCGAAGGGGTAAGAATCATCGGGGCGCAAGAGGCGGCTGAAGCTGCTTCTCGAACCGATGTTGTGCGTCGTCGTCGTGGAGGTCAAAAGAAATACGGTGACCGCCCGGACGAGCCGGAAGTTGCCTCTGATCTTCCTAAGGTCACAATCTCAACAACAGAGGACGACCCAGCAGTCAACCCTGAGCGCTTCGGGTCACCGGCCGCTTCCTCCGATGACCTTGGCAGCATCGCCGATGGTCCAATCTGGGCAGATCCTCCAGTTGATCGATATGGCCCAACTGACGAAAACGGCGAGCGAATCGAAGTGGGTCACGCACGGATTCTTCCGGCAGAGTCCGACTCGGAGCAATCCTCCGATAGCAGTTCTGTGAGCCGGTCTGTGAGTAACGCAGATGAGCCCTACGGAGACCCTCGGTACATGGCCGATCCGGACGAGTTCGATCGAACTGCTGCAGAGCAGCCCTATGCAGATGATGACTCCTTTGTGTTGCCGCATTGGACGGAGCCACCAACGGGTCAGGTTCCCAAGGTCGTTATCGGCGACGACGCTCCCGAACCAGAGCCGTTGGCTACTCACTCGAATCAGCCTCGATGGCGTGATGAAGGCGAGCGTGAGGTCGCCACAGACTTTGATGATTTGGTCGATGACGCTCCGCTCCTTGGCGCTCTTAGTGGCGATAGCGGTGCCTCAACTGCTGACGACTTCTTCTCTGGAGAGACCGCAGAAGGCATCGAGGGTTTCGACACTGAAGACGCGATCGCAGAATTTTCCCCCGAGGGAGATTTTTCGGAACTCGACTCCCCACGGGCAAGTTCCGGCCGACGCCGTCAAGGTGCCGCCGCTTCTGCCGGCGTAGCTTCTTCAAGTTCTGTCGACGTATCAGATGGATCAGAGGGATCCGACGACTTGGCAGGCGCAAGGCAGGGCTCTTCCTCTGGCTCTGCAGGTAGCGGCGGTGAGGGCGGGGAACGTAACTTGGGTACCGCGATTGCGGTTGGAGTGGGCTTAGTGATTTTAGGCTTGGTGTGTTTCAAGCTTGGAGCCCTGCCCACCGCAGTTCTCGCAACAGTCATCATTACCTTTGCTGCTTTTGAGTACTTCACTGCGGTGAGAAGTAGCGGCCATAATCCGGCAACTCTGCTCGGCCTAGTAGCCGTGGCGGGCTTGGTTTTTGCAACCTACACCTCGGGCCTGAGCGCGTTCCCTGTGGTGATGGGACTCACGGTTATTTCTGGGCTGCTGTGGTATCTCTGGGTTGCGCCCGGAGAGCATTCAGTGTCGAATCTCGGTCTCACTCTGCTCGGCGTGTTGTGGATTGGGTTTCTTGGTTCCTTTGCAACTCTGTTCCTTGGTCTGGGCAAACAGATGCAAGACGCGAGTTCATCCCTCACGTCGAATCCAGGTATTGGTGTCCTGCTAGCAGCAGTTATCGTCGCTGTGAGTCACGACGTGGGCGCATTCTTCGTTGGTAAATACATGGGTAGCACACCGCTGTCGGCAGCTAGCCCAAACAAGACCCAAGAGGGTCTCATCGGTGGCGTCCTGAGCGCGATTGTCGTGACCGTTGTGATCATTGGGTTCTTCGGGGTGTCGCCCATTGGCGACAGCATCGCCAAGACCATCGTGTTTGCAGTACTTTGCGCACTCGCAGCGCCACTCGGAGATCTCAGCGAGTCATTCATCAAACGAGATCTCAAGGTGAAAGACATGGGTTCGGTGCTTCCCGGTCACGGCGGCGTGCTTGATCGATTCGATGCGCTGCTCTTTGTCTTGCCTACAGCGTATTTTGTCACCGTCTTGTTCAACGTTTGGACCTTGGCAGCATCCTGAGCGTCAGGAACGTACAAGGGTCCTGAGGTTGCGCCCTTCCTGAGAACAAACAGCACTACTGTCCGGTTCAGTGTGCTGTGCCTCGGTACCATAGACACATCATGACTACGGTTGCTGTACTTGGCTCAACAGGATCCATCGGAATGCAGACCCTCGAGGTGGTTGCTGCTCAGGCGGACCGGTTCGAGATCGTTGCGCTTGGCGCTGGAAGCTCAATCAAAGAGCTCGCAGCTCAAGCCCATGCAGTGCGACCGCGAGTGGTGGGAATAGCCGATGAGTCTCTGGTGGCCGAGTTAGCAGAGCTCTTGCCTGCCGGAGTTGCAATCGAGGCCGGCCCAGAGGCCCTAGCCGCGCTTGCAGTCGAGGCCGATATCGTGGTCAACGGTGTGGTTGGGTTTGCCGGCCTGCCCGTGACTATGGCAACGCTGAGTGCTGGCCGGCGATTAGCCCTAGCGAACAAAGAGTCTCTGATTGCAGCCGGGCCTGTTGTGCAGGCAGTTCGTGGCACTCCCGGAGCCGAATTGATTCCGGTAGATAGCGAGCATTGTGCACTCCACATGTGCCTACGCGCCGGTGAGGGAACTGCCAGATTGTCTACCTTGGTTCTCACTGCTTCTGGCGGCCCGTTTCGTGGGATGGGTTCGCAGGAGCTCGCCAACGTCACTGTTGAAGAAGCCCTCAAACACCCAACCTGGAGCATGGGCCCGAAGATTACGATCGACTCGTCGACGCTCTTGAACAAAGGGCTTGAGGTCATCGAGGCACATGAGCTATTTGGTGTCGATTACGACCAAATCGATGTGGTGGTGCACCCCCAATCAATCGTTCACTCAATGGCCGAGTTCAGCGACGGTGCAACGATTGCGCAGCTCTCAATGCCCGATATGCGCTTGCCGATTGGCTACGCGTTGGCGTATCCGGATCGTATCGACACAGCCTTCGGCGCCATGGATTGGTCAACTGTCGGCTCCTTGACCTTTGAACCTCCAGACCGAGGCACGTTTAGATGTTTAGACCTTGCCTATGCCGCAGGCCGATCTGCCAAAACGGCTCCGGCTTGGCTTTCAGCTGCAAATGAAATTGCCGTTGAGGCGTTCTTATCTGGCCGTATTGCGTGGGCTGCGATTGCCGAAGTGATTGATGCCGCAATGCAACTTTGGCCCGGCAATCCGGCGGACTCACTTGAGGCCGTCCTCGAGTCCGACGCCGAGGGGCGGCGGGTGGCACATGAACAACTGAATTCAGGTCGATTCGACCTAGAAGCGCTTGCTTCGGGAGGAACAAGATGAGTACTGATCAGACGACTCAAGGAGATCCTGACTCTGCTCAGGCCACTGGGGCACTCCCCGGCGAGCCGGTTCTCGCCGAGCCATCACAGGAGCAGTTGCAACAGGAGCGCCACGACCTTGCCGGTGTGGTCGGCAGTCCATGGTCTCGGGCACTTCGCTTAATCGGCCTTGTTGCAGTAGTCGTGCTGCTCGGAATGAGGCAGGGGCTATCGATGCTGGTGGTCGTAGCAGCCATCGTCATCATGATTTTCCTACACGAGCTCGGCCACTTCATCATGGCTCGACGCGCCGGGATGTTAGTGACCGAGTTCTTTATCGGCTTTGGTCCTCGCATTTTTTCATTCCGACGCGGTGAGACGGAATACGGACTCAAGGTCATTCCCGCTGGCGCCTACGTCAAGATCATCGGCATGAGCAATATGGAAGAGGTAGATCCGGCTTTGGAGTCGAGGACCTACCGGCAGAAGTCGTGCTCGCAACGAGTTGGAGTTGCAGTTGCCGGATCAACCATGCACTTCTTGATTGCCTTTGTGTTGTTGTTTATTCAGTTCGCATTTATTGGCGGGCCCGATGCCGGTCGCTGGAAGGTGGGGGAGCTCACTCAAGGCGGCGCAGCGCAAGAAGCAGGGGTACTGCAAGGAGATGAGGTTGTTGGTTTTAATGGAGCCGCTATCACAAGCTTCGATGACTTCCGCTCACAGGTCAGCTCAGCCGATGCCGGTCAAGTCGATTTCAAGGTGCTGCGAGATGGCAAGGCAGTCACTATTCCTATTGACTTGGCGACTCGCGTCAAGATCATCGGCACCGTGGGCGAAGACATCGATGTTCTCGATAACGGCGATTCGCTCGTGGTTGGAGGGTCACCCGCAAACGGTGTGGCTGCAACTGCTGGCTTAGTAGAAGGATCGCGCCTGGTGCAGGTCAACGGCGTCGAGGTGAGCTCTCTCGAGCAGGTGAAAGCTGCCGTTGCTGATTCATCAGAGGGCGAGTTCACCCTGACGACACAATCGGCCGACGGGGCTACCAACACCGCCACGATTGACTTAGGAAGCCAGGTTGGCACCACCAAACCCACTGCCTTTGTGGGAGTGGGCCAGGAGCCGGTGCTCGAGACTCAGTCGGTTCCAGCGGCTGCTTGGAGCACCGTTACGACGTTTTCACGAACTGCTCAGGCCAGCATTGTTGGTGTTGGAAAGTTTTTCTGGCCACCAAACATCTATGCATTTGTGAGTTCCACAATCACCGGAGACGCTCCGGCGGATTCAACCACTCAAGCCACGCCAGCTGAGGACACCCCCGCTGGTGCATCTGCCAATCGGCCGATTTCGATCATCGGTGTAGCGATGTTGGGCCGAGACCTCTCCTCAGAGAACATCTCTAATCTGATTCAGTTTCTGGCACTGCTGAATATTTTCATCGGAATCTTCAATCTCATTCCGCTGTTGCCCTTCGACGGTGGCCATGTCGTTATTGCCTTGTATGAGCGATTCCAAGAAAAGCGCAAGCGAACCGATCAGCGCTACCTTGCCGACGTGTCACGTTTGGCACCCGTTGCGTACGTCGTCATCTCAGTGCTCGCCGTTGTGGGGATTCTCGCGATGTTCCTAGATATCACCAAGGGCGTCAGCTTGTAGTTCTGGGAACCAGCTTGTAGTTCTCGGAGTCTGCTTGCAAGGTGTCGGTTGGCAGGCATGAGCGCCTACTAACTTGGGTGCATGGACGCAGGCGCAGTGACATTTCCCAGACGTGCAACTCGGCGCATCACCGTTGGCGACGTAGCTGTTGGTGATGGCGCACCTATCACGGTGCAATCCATGACAACTACCAAGACTGCCGATGTTGACGCAACTCTTCAGCAGATTTATGCCCTTGCGGCTTCTGGTTGCGACATCGTTCGTTGCACCTGCAATGACCTAGCAGCAGCAGAGGGGCTTGCTCGGATCGTGCCGCGTAGTCCGATTCCCGTGATCGCAGACATTCATCACCAATACAAGATGGCGTTGGCAGCGCTCGAGGCCGGCGTGCAAGGCCTTCGTCTGAATCCGGGAAACATCAGAAAGCCTGAGCACATCAAGGCCGTCGCCTCAGAGGCAAGAGACCGAAGCGTGCCCATTCGGATCGGAGTAAACGGCGGGTCTCTCGATCCAGCGTTGTACGAAAAGTACGGCGGGACAGTTACTCCCGAGGCAATGGTCGAATCGGCACTCACGGAGATTGCCTATTTCGACGAAGTCGGATTCGACCTCATCAAGATCTCGGTCAAGGCATCCAATGTGCCTCTTATGATCGAGGCGTATCGGCAGTTGGCAGAAGCCACTGATTACCCTCTTCACCTTGGAGTCACCGAAGCAGGCCCCTTGCCCGGCGGTTATATCAAAGCCACGGCAGGGATTGCGACGCTTTTAGCCGAGGGAATTGGCGACACCATTCGGTACTCTCTGACTGCTGACCCAGTAGAGGAAGCGAAGGCTGGAAGGCTCCTTCTTGAGTCATACGGGCTTCGTGAGCGCAAGAACGTTGACCTCATTGCCTGCCCGAGTTGCGGCCGTGCGGAGATTGACGTGATCGCAGTTGCAGAGGCCGCTCAACTGGCATTTGCGGGCAAGGAGCTTCCGCTGCAAGTTGCAGTCATGGGCTGTGTGGTGAATGGTCCAGGCGAGGCTCGTGATGCCGACATCGGTATTGCTGCTGGTCGACATAGGGGTCACCTTTTCGTCAAAGGGGTCAACGTTGCCGTAGTGCCCGAGGATGAAATGGTTGAGACACTCGTTGAGTGGGCTGAGTTCATCTCTGAACACGGAACCGAGGCGGCTCTTGCACGAGTCGACACAGAAAAAGCCCGACGTGAAGCAGAAAAGGATCGTGCCGCCCTGCTCGAGGAGCAAGGCGATGATGCCAATGCCAGCGAGCAGCGAGTTGATCTCATTCACAAAAAGTTTGAGGGCTGACTACTCCGCGTTTCCTGAGCTGATGTGACCGAGTTCGTTGAGTAATCGATTCAGCGCCTCTGGGTCTTCTTGCATGACCTGATGACCGACATCGCAGAGAATACGTATCTGCGCATCGGGAATGGCCTTCACAAGCATCTCGGCGTGTGCCGGGGGAGTGAGTCTGTCCATATCTCCCACCACTACCAAGGTAGGGATGTTCACATGTGTGAGGTCGTCTAATACATCGTGCGTTGCGATTGCGCGTCCGGCCTCTTGAGCAATTGTCGGATTCGAATCTGCGAGCATGACCCGAACTTGTTCAACTGCTTTAGCAGTTGGGTGTCTTCCAAATGCCCAGCGAACGAGCACAACTGACAGATTGTTATTGCGCCAGAGCCGAGCAGGATTCGGTTG
>WLJI01000009.1 GCA_009701845.1 Actinomycetota bacterium | reverse complement strand
GACCGACCAACAAGCAGGCCATCCGGGTGTTGATGTTGTCCTCAGTGCTTCTTGCAGCACAGCTCAGTAGCTGTGGCAGCACCCCTGCCTCGAACAAGGCAAGCTCGCTCCAGGCAGTTCCTATTTCACCCTCTCGGCAAGATCGATCTGAGATTTCGCAGCGAAATCTGCCTACAACCAGCGTTGCAGCACCGCGAACGAGCCCCGACACAAGCTCAGTTCCAGATAGCCCCTCGAAAAGAGAGAATCCCTCTGACTCTGTTGACGCAGAGTCACCCGAGTTCCAGATCGTGGCTCGGCTCTTAGCTGAGTACAGCCAAGTCGTCACCGACCTAGCCGCCCACCCGGATGCAACCTCTGACCCGCTTTCGGCTCCACGCCTTCAATGGGCCGCCCTAGTAGCCCCTGAGAGCAGCCTCTCTTCGGATGTGCTGAATCAGCTTGTAGTGATTCCAGCCGCAGACAATACCCGAGTACTACCGGCAGCAACTGGCCTGAGTTATAGCTACCGGCCGGTCAAGGTTGGTACACAGGCCGAGCGAGTCATCAGTTTTTCTTGGTGCGGATATTCGCCAGGAGTTCGAGTTGCACAGGGCTCTGAGATAGTTCTAGATGACGCCGTTGCTCAGCTTCAAGGAACGGGGTCAGTGCGCGAGCTTGGCTCGTCCTGGGTCATCGAGTCGCTTGATCATCTTGATCTCACCGTTCTTCCCGCCGGGACTGTAGATCCGTGCCCCGCTTCAACGAGTTCGGCGCCCCCAAAGTGAGGAACAGAACCAACAAATCAACTCGGTCGACCGTCATAGTCTTGATGAGCTGGGCAATGCTTCTGAGCTTCAGTGTGGGCTCAGCTCGCCCTGCTGGCGCAGAAAGTCAAGGGTCCGCAAGTTCTCGGCTGGTTGGGCGAGGCGACATCGTTACCTCCATACTTTTTCAGATTGGCTCCTCCAGCAGACCCCGCCGCAACTCTGGCAGTGCTCCGGCACCGCGTTGCAGGTGGATCACCTTTACGGACGCTCAAATTGAGTTCCTGATTGCGATCATGGCCCCAAACCGAAGCGACCCGCGCGTACAACCTTTGTTGGACTCCCTGCAGGGCTTTCTGGGCACCAGCGAACTCGGCAACCTGAATCTGCAAGGCCAAGTGTGCGATGGTCAAACCGTGGCATTCCGGGCCACCCCACGAAGCTCGAGTCTCGACCTTCAAACCCAGATCAATCGCCAGATGATCACACGCCTACCGCCACCAGCACCAGTGCAAAGTCCACCCGTTGGGGTAGTCGTGCCGGTCCGCGAGCCCGTCTTCGTGTCGATCCCCGATGAGGGCTGGCAACCCGTTGAGGCCACGCTCAGCCTGAACGGCATCACCGTTGACGTGAGAGCTGCGCCAATATCGCTTCGCATCTTCAGCGGTGAGCCAACGGCGCAGATGCAGACATGTAACGGTCAGGGAGTTCGCTATGAGCCATTTTCACCGCTACTGCCCGCCCAGCAGGCCGCTACAAACAGTTCGTGTGTCTTGCGTTACGAGCGGGCCACTCAGCGCTCCATTGCGCTACAAGAGGCTGCGCCCGATCCCACCGTGCCAAGTTCTTGGCTGGGAACAGTCACCGTAGTGTGGCTTGCATACTGGAGAGTCGGGGGCGGGCCGTGGCGAGGACTAGGAGCGATACCGCGCACACGCTTGATTGAACGAGCAACAAGAGAAGTCCGAACCGCAATCGAGTCAGGCGGTTAGGGCCCAGCCATCTGGTGATGAGCAGGCTCGCTGAGACAACTAGTTGATCCGGGGTAGTTGCTCACTCGAAGGACCGACCCCATTCGCGAAGCATCTCTAGATAGTTGTCTGGACTATCGGGTGCTGCTTGACCTGGGGCATAAGCAACATGATGCAGCTGACCTGTAAAGGCAAACCCGCCGCGACGCTCAAACAATGGCCAACTCACAGGAGAACGCGTATCAACCCCAATGTCGATTCCTTGGAATGGTGCCATCGCCATCAACAAGCGATACCCCTCGCCTGCGGCCACCTCGTTGCCATCTACGACTAGCGCAAGATTCCACAAGTTGTTACCCGGGCAGGTGATTCGCAACTCAAGTTGGTGCGAACCTGGCGCAATCACTGGGCCGCGCAACTCTCGCTCAAGGCCATAGCCGTTGTGTACCGCCACTAGTTCGGAAGTGTCGTCGATATACATGCAGTAGCCGCCGCCTTGGTCCCCATGCGAGACCAACATGCCCGCATCGCCAGAGCGAAGCGTGACCGAGGCCGAGATCACAACGTCTCTCCACAGAATCAGGCGCTGTGACCTCCACCGGTCAAGCGATGGTGTGTTGGGGTAGATCACCACCGGGTGGTCATATCGTTCGGTCCACGGTGGCCGCAGCAAGTACCGGTAGCCCGTGCCCTCATCAAGTGGAAAGATTTGATTTGCCCATGCAGCTTCATCCCAAGCAGCGGTGAGTTCAGCTAATAAGGCTGGATGTTCCTGAGCAAGATCCTGAAGCTGCGAGGGGTCCGCTGCCATGTCAAAGAGCTCCCACAGCTCTTCTGAATACGCAGTCCGCGGAGCGTGACGAGTCACCGCCTCCCATCCATCTCTGCGGAAGGCACGGTGGCCTTCGTTTTCGATAATCAGATCGGCTTGCCTGCCAAGAGCTGCAGAGTCAAACAGTGTTGCGCTCAGGTCTTCTCCATCAAGGGTCAGCACGGGCTCTCCCCGCCAACTCACGGGGCGCTCGATACCTGTCAGTTCCAACACGGTTGGGAGCACATCAGACACATGCATGAACTGCTCACGAAGCTCGCCTGCCGGAACTCCACCGGCAGGCCAAGAGACCACAAAGGGTACAGAATGCCCGCCGCGGTGAGCATTGATCTTGTACAGGCGAAATGGCGTGTTCGACACCATGGCCCAACCCCGCGGATAATGCGGCATGGTGGTCGGTCCACCCATCTGATCGATTCTTGCCAGATCTTCCTCGAAGGGTTCTTCAATTCCGCTGCGACCAAAGTGCAAGGAGCGCAGATACGCGCTCGTGCCCTCTCGCTCGCCTTCTCGGGACCCGCCGTTATCGGAAGTAAACACAAAAAGCGTGTTCTCCCACTCGCCCATCTCTTCGAGTGCAGCTCTCAGCCGGCCAACATTTTGATCAATGTTGTCCACCATGGCGGCATAAACAGACATGTACTTCGCAAACAGTGCCTGCCTGTCAGGTGTGAGCGACTCCCACGCGTCAACCTCGTCGCCCGACTCGGCATTTCTTGGGGCCAAAGCAGTTCCAGGGGGAATCACTCCCAATTCGATCTGACGCTCGTGACGCTGTTGTCGGATGACGTCCCAACCCTCGGTGTAGCGGCCGTCATGTTTGGCAATGTCCTCTGCCTTGGCATGCAGCGGAGCGTGAACTGCACCCTGAGCGTGATACAAGAAGAAGGGTTTGTCGGGCGCCGACGCTTTTGATTCACGAATCATCGAGATTGCCCGATCCGTGAGGTCATCGGTAAGGAAATATCCCTCGGGATACTCATCGACGCGAACCGCGTGGTTGTCTTCAATCAGGCGATGCGGATGATGAAGATTCGTGAACCCATCCAAAAATCCGTAGTAGCGGTCAAACCCGCGCTGCAATGGCCATGAAGAACGGTCCCCAGCATCGTTTTGTTCGCTGTCTTTCGTAAGATGCCACTTTCCAACCATCAGGGTCTGATACCCAGCGGAGCGAAGAAGTTCTGCCAAAGTCGGCGCCAAGGGTGTGAGCTCCATGGCATAGCCGGGGAAGCCGGGATCCGAATGAGCAACGTGGCCCATTCCGGCCCGGTGTGGCTCCAACCCAGTCAGCAGCGAGGCACGAGTTGGCGAACACATCGGTGTGGAGTGGTAGTCGGTATAGCGGACCCCCTCAGCCGATAACTGATCAATGTTAGGAGTAGGGATCTCGGACCCGTAACAGCCAAGATCTGCAAAGCCCAAGTCGTCGCACATCATCACCACAATGTTGGGTGCATCCTTGGCCCGAGATGGCTGCGGGGGCCACCAAGAGTCTGAGGTAGCAAAGACGGTGCCCACTGACCCGCCGAAGCCAGCGTAAGGGGCCAACCTCTCTTCTCTACTGGGGGTCGAGCTACTGGAAGTCGAGCTAGCGGGAGTCGAGCTAGCGGGAGTCGGATCAGAGTGGGTCGCTTGAGAAGGAGTCACAACCTGCATCGTAGAGAACGATCGGGCCCTAGGTG
The DNA here is from genome assembly GCA_009701845.1 of Actinomycetota bacterium. Taxonomy (GTDB): domain Bacteria; phylum Actinomycetota; class Acidimicrobiia; order Acidimicrobiales; family Microtrichaceae; genus IMCC26207. Next base: position 28,682 of record WLJI01000009.1, on the reverse strand, counting down.
TCGGCCCTGCCTGGGCCTGACTCGGCTAGAAACTGAGCCTCAAACTCCAGTGGCTCCAAGCCGGGGGCAAACAAGTGCCCTTGGCCCGCTGCGCAACCCAAGCCCTTGAGCAATTCAAGCTGCGCGAATGTTTCCACTCCCTCGGCCACGCAAGTCAATCCCAGTGTTGAGCACAGATCAATCACAGCAGAAACGATTGCCCGATCCTCGAGATTGTGCTCTATCCCACTGACAAATGACTGATCGAGTTTGACCGTGTCTGCAGGGAAGCGCCGAAGGTAGGTGAGTGATGAGTGGCCAGTGCCAAAGTCGTCGAGCGAAATCTCGATCCCCAACTCCTTGAGCGGCGCAAGACGCTCACCCCATGCAGCTGCATCATCAAGTAGAACCGTTTCTGTGATCTCAACCGACAGGGTGTTGGGTGTGAGTCCGGATTGGCTCAGCGCCTCGACCGCTAGCAAGTTAAACCCGGGGTCTTGCAGTTGGCGGCCAGAGACGTTGACTGCAAGACGCAAACCGGCCCAGCCTGGGAGTTGCTGCCAAGCGGCGAGCTGCTGACAGGCTGTCCTGAGCACCCATTCACCGATCGGGACAATAAGCCCAGACTCTTCGGCGATTGGAACAAAAACATCTGGAGAAATGCTGCTCTCACCATGCTTCCAGCGAAGGAGCGCCTCTACGCCAGTCAACTCGCCGGTCACGAGTGAGACCACTGGCTGGTAGTGGAGCGAGAACTCTTCACCCTGCAGGGTGTTGCGCATCCACGACTCGACGCGCCGGCGTTGAGTTGCCTTCGCTCCCATCTTGTCGTCAAAGATGACCCAACGTCCGCGGCCGCCGGCTTTGGCCTCGTACATCGCAGCATCGGCATCTCGGATAACTGCTAGCGGATCGGCCTCTGAGGGATCAATCTGCGCAATACCAATAGACACGCCGACCGCCACCGAGCTCCCCTCGACTTCAAGTGGTAGCAGGCATGCAGCGTTGATTCGATGGGCGATCACCACTGCGTCACTCGCTGTATCGAGCCGTTCGCACAGAACAATGAACTCATCCCCGCCAAAGCGGGCAACAGTATCCCCGGGGCGAACAACCTCGCAGATGCGTCGTGCAACCTGCTGCAGAACAACATCCCCCTTGGCGTGCCCGAGCGTGTCGTTGAACTTCTTGAAGTGGTCGATGTCAATGAAGAGCAGCGCAGATCGTGAGGGCAGCGGAGCGGCTTTCAGACCAGCCATAGCCCGCTCGATTTTCTCGAATAAGAGAACACGATTTGGTAAGCCAGTCAGCTGATCGTGAGTTGCTTGGATCTGCAGTGAGGCCTGCAGATCTTTTCGTTCGCTGATGTCTCGAGCCACACCGGAATAGAAATCAACCTCTGTAGAACCGGGACGGTAGTGAGCAACCATCTGAACTGATACTGGCACCATGACTCCGTCGTGCCGGCGGATTTCTAACTCGCCGACCCACGAACCCTCCTGCGTGAGCGCCTGCAGCACCTGCTCATTCAGCGGTCCGAGCCAGTTCGAGAATCCAACGAGTTGCTCAGTATTCATGAGGTCGAGTTCGGGCCGAGCTAGACCAAAGAACTTTCGTGCTGCTGCGTTGAGATACACCGCTGCGCCTTGTGCGTCGGACAACACGGTGAGGTCTGGTGTGACGTCAAAAATATCGAGCAGTCTGCGGCTTTCTGCCTCTGCCGCCTCGACTTGCGCAGTACGCTCCTGAAGATCTTCAAGAGCAAGACGTTGGTCGGTGACATCGCGAAAGTTCGTGACAATTCCACGAACCAGCGGGTCGTCGAGGCAATTCGTGAGCACGTTCTCAACGAGCCGCAACCTACCGTCAGCATGACGCAACTCAACCTCGACACGAACCGCTTCGTTGGGGTGAAGAATCACCTGAGCGCAGGCCTCGTGAAGCCGGGTGAGATGTGGTTCGCGAACCGATGCGCCCAGCTTCAGGCCGATCGCAAGACTGGGTTCGAACCCGAGAATTCGAAACATGGCGGAACTTGCGTAGGTCACTACAAGGTCTTTGTTCGACACCATGATGCAGTCGTTGCTGTTGCGCACCAGGGCTTCAAAACGATTGGCCTGATCGGCTAGGTCGCTCTCTCGGTCAACACGGTCCGAGGTATCTCGTATGGAGAGCACGATTGCATTCACGCCATCTAATTGGCGCAGATCTACCCCTGTGACTTCAGACCAGATCCAGTCACCCGAAGACTTTCGTAAGCGCACGTCGGTGCGACAGCTTTCTGGGGAAGCACCCTGAAGCAGTCGCTCGAGATTGGTCATCGCAACCTTGATCTCACGCGGGTGCAACAACGTAGAGGGATCCATCGATGCAGCCTGTTCGGCAGTCCACCCACCGAACTTCTCGACAGAGGCGCTCACCCAGCGAACGCTGAGGTCCTCATTGAGCAGGACGATCACATCTCCGGTGGCTCCAAGAAGGTCAAGAAACACCTGCGGCGACGCGCCCGCCGAAGCATCTCTTGGCTCAGCGGTGAGGGGGAGTTCGGACGACCATTCGACTGACAAGAAACCTAAGAGTAACTGTTGATCCCGACAGATTCACGAAAAGTCACCTTGTATAGCGAAATGCCTTTGCAATCATGGGGAACTGCAGCGGGAGTCGCAACCAAGCCGCTACTGCGGCGGGCTTTGAACCTGCCCGGGTAGCGTCGATCGCCATTTGCACATTGGCAGGGTACACAGCCACCAGAGTTGCCGTCGCAAGCCAACCGCCTGCTTTGCGGGTCTTGGGAATGGCGAGCAGCGCCCCTGATCCGAGCTCGGCTACACCCGAGAGAGCAACTGCAGCCTTGGGGTCTGGAAACCACGAGGGAACTGCCTTCTCGAACTGCTTGGGTAGAACAAAATGCAGAATACCCATGAAGAAAAGGCCACCTGCGAATCTCAACCGGGAGCGATCCTCGGCTGGGTCCGCATAGGGATCAGAGAATCGAGAGAGGAACTTCTTTGCAGCGACTTGCATTCTGAACTCCATAACAGTCGGGTACTGCAGCGGTGTGGGTCACACAACTTACCCACAGTTTGGCCTAGCAGCAGCTAGGAAGCAGCATGCAGAGACCCGGCAGCTACTACTGTCACAGCGATGCAGCGGCGCGGACTCAGCTCACCCTTCTCGGTTCAACTGTGCGTGGCTCTGGTAGTTCTTGCAGCGCTAGCGGCTAGCTGCACCGGAACCTCATCTGGAGATGTTGCTCAGAAGCAGGTGAAGAAAACAACTGCCTCAACCACAAGCACCTTGCCTCCTGACTGTGCCGAAGTATTGCCACCAAGCGCTCAGGCCGGGCAGATGATTATGGCAATGGTGACTTCTCCACAGATCGCAACCGAAGTGCTCACCGCCGGAACGGCGGGTGGCTTTGGCTTGAAGGGAAAGCAGTCCAAAGACGTTGCTAAAGAGGTAGCCGCTGCTACCGCTCAAGCTCCCGTAGCTGCTTTTGTGGCTAGCGATGAAGAAGGCGGAACCGTGCAGCGCCTGAGTAGTGCGTTGGGGGTCTTGCCTTCTGCAGAATCTCTAGCGAAGGGAACCCCGCAAGAGGCAGCCACTCTCCTAGAGGATTACGCAACGCGCATGCGCGAGCTGGGGTTCAACATGATCTTCGGCCCAGTTGCCGACGTTGGCGGCGGCTCGGGGTTAGGCACGCGAACATTCGGCAAAGATCCAGCGACAGTCACAACGTTTACTGATGCCATCATCAAGGCCGAGCTTGCCGGGGGCCTGATACCCGTCGTCAAGCATTGGCCCGGGATCGGAGGTGGCACTGCAGACCCTCATGTCATGCTCGGCAAGGTGGCACCACTCGAGGCACTCAAGGCCAAGGACTTGTTGCCGTTTGAGTCTGCAATTGCGAGCGGAGTCCCGGCAATCATGGTGGCACATGTCCAGATCCCCGGCCTCACTGCCCCCGGCGAGCCAGCCTCGCTCTCTCGTGCTGCAATCACGACGGAGCTTCGTGAGCAGCAAGGGTTTGAGGGCCTCATCATCACAGATGAACTCGGCATGAAAGCAGTAGCGAGTTTTGCGGCACAGCCGAAGGCAGCAGAACTTGCACTAGCTGCGGGAGCAGACATTGCGTTGCTGTCTACCGCTGATTCCGTGCCTCAGGTGCACGCACAAATCACGGATGCAATTACCTCTGGACGACTCGAAAAACAACAAGTCGTGGCCTCGGTGCGCCGGATTTTGGCCACCAAGGGGATCACCGGCAGTTGCCCCGACCTTGCAGCAAACCTGTCGAGCATCGGGGTGGCCTCGACCACATCGACCACGACGGGCACGACAAACAGCAGCTCTGCCAACGCCACGAAGACAACCTCTACCGCCGTGACCTCTGCCGGCAACTAGGCCTGATCAGCTACCCCTGTGCGTACTCGAGCAACTTGGCGGCCCCGTCAACATCAAACGGGTCAGAGCTCATCAGGATCAGGTGCTGCGCACCCGCCTCGACGTAGGCCTCCCAGTTGTCTACTTCTGCGCCATTGATGCAGACCGTTCGCTCAATGCTTTCTGGGGCTCGCTCAACTTTGTCGCACCAGGCATTGAGCACTCCGTTGAGTTCGGCAAAATTCTCTGGTGGGCCAAACGTATTCCACATGTCTGCGTACTGAGCAACAAGACGCAATGTGACCTTGCGCCCACTCCCACCGATCATGATTGGCAGCGAGCCAATTGGTGGCGGGGTCAGGCGCCCAATGCGGTCGACGATGATTGGTAAGTCGCGCCCTAGGTTGGCAAGTCGCGATCCGGCGGTGCCGAACTCAAAGCCGAATTCTTCGTAGTCACGCTCGAACCACCCAGACCCAATTCCGAGTACAAAACGCCCCTCAGAGATGTGATCGATCGTCCGGGCAATGTCTGCATGCAGGTTGGGGTTTCGATAGGAGTTGCAACTCACCAAGGCCCCGAGTTGCACTCGAGAGGTTTGAGCAGCCATGGCGGCAAGCACCGAGTAGCCCTCGAAGTGCGCCGCATCCGGGTCGCCGTACAGCGGGTAGAAATGATCCCACGTCCACACAGAATCAACTCCGAGGTCCTCTACTGCACGAGCCGTGCTGAGCAGGGAACTCATGGTGGTTGCCTGGGGCTGAAGCTGAATTCCAACTTTGAAAATTGCCATTTTGTCTCACCAGTCAGTTCGGGCGCCTCTTTACGCCCAGTTAGACTTTCACACTGCCGCTCTATGCGGGGCGCGGTGGCCTGACAAAGGATTCCGTATAGATCTGGCCGATTGCGGCGTTCACTTTGCGAAGATCTCTAGCCCGACAAGAGATCCCGAACTTGGAACCGCCAGCCGAACGCTCGCCTACCCATCGCTCAACCGAGAGCCCTTGGTTGCGAAGTTTCTCAACTAGGTCCGAAAGTCTCTCCGGCGTCAGATCAAGCACCATAGAGATATGACGCCGCCGCCATCGGGCAGCATCCCAGCGCCAGACGGCAATCCACAGAGCCACTGTTCCGCCGGGAGCAGCGAGCGCAAGCGGAACTCGAAACCGGCCATTTTGCCACCTGCCTAGTGCGCAACTCAGGCCGAGGCCAGCGCTGGTGCCGGCCCCTAGAACAGCGGCACCGAGCACCGGAGTGGGTTCAAAGGTGCGAACCCCGCCCCAACGCAGCTTGAGCAAAAACGAGCCAAGCCGCGGATGATGACGGTCGATGTGGCCAACAATTCGGTCAGAAACCGAACTCGGGGGCGAAACTTTTGCGTTTGCAACTACGGGCGAGTCAAGTGCAGTTTCCACTTTTGTAGTCTCGCTGTTTTGGAGCGGATTTCCATGCCACTTCGAGCAAAAAGGGCAAACATTCACCAGAAATTATTTTTCCCTACCTCAAGCCGATGCAACGCGCGAGACTGAAGAGACGTAAAAGTTCTCCTCAACCACAGGAGGTCCCTCATGAGAGTTTCCGGAGTCCTTGCAGCTAAGGGCGCAACGGTTGCAACCATCTCGCCGCTAGCCACAGCGGCCGAGGCCGCAGACACTCTGCGCTTGCATGGGGTCGGGGCGCTTGTGGTCTCGCCTGACGGCTCGGCGATCCTCGGTGTGATCTCAGAACGGGACCTTGTCAGGGCACTCGCCGAACGCGGTGGTCATATCCTGCACGAGAGCGTGACCGAGTTGATGACCTCAGATGTTGTGACCTGCGCTCCAGAAGATTCCCTCGAAGAGATCATGCGGACGATGACCTCAAGCCGCATCCGACACTTGCCGGTCACAGTGAACGGACGATTGTCGGGAATTGTGAGCATCGGAGATGTTGTGAAATGGCGACTCTCACAACTTGAAGATGAGGCAAGTCAGATGCACTCCTACATCTCTACCGGCAGGTAAATCGAGGCTCTGTCACTCGCCCACAGAGGCGCACGCATTTAGTGAGCAGATCCGGGGAACTGATTGAGCGCCGAAACAACAGCGCGAAGTGATGCAGTCAGGATGCTCTCGTGCAATCCAACTCCCCAGTGGACAATGCCGTCTGCCGACTTGGCCTCTACAAAGGCAACTGCCGTTGCGTCTGACCCGGCAGAGATTCCACCAACTGCCACGGCATGCTCTGCGTAGTCCACCACATCGAGATCCTTTACAGCAGCTCCGATGACCTCATCAGCGCTCAGCGCTTGCATGAAAGCAGAGATCGGCCCGCCGCCGGACCCAGAGACTGTGCGCGCCTGGCCATTCACGAGCAGTTGCGCAACGATTTTTGCGCCCTCATCCGTGGTGGTGACCTCTGCTGAGCGCAGCTCAACTCCGCCTTCTTGAGGTGCAAGATAGGCAGCTTCAAACTCAGACCACATCACACCTGGGCTGATCTCGGTTCCTGAGTCCTCGGCCACATGTTGAATTCGGCGTGAGAACTCAATCTGCAATCTGCGCGGCAGGTCAAGGCCGTACTCAGCCTTCATCACATAGGCCACTCCGCCTTTACCTGACTGGCTGTTTACTCGAATGACTGCTTCATAGTTTCGCCCCACATGCGTGGGGTCGATCGGCAGGTAGGGAACCTCCCAGTTCTGATACTGCTTCGCAGAGTGCGCGGAAGTAGCGGCCACTGAGGGATCTAGAGCGTCTAAGCCCTTCTTGATGGCATCTTGATGCGAGCCCGAGAAAGCGGTGTAGACAAGATCGCCAACATAGGGGTGCCGTTCATGCACTGGCAGCCGGTTGCAGTACTCGGCGGTTCTGCGGAGCGCATCAATGTCTGACAGGTCCAACATGGGGTCAACCCCCTGCGTGAACAGGTTCATGGCAAGCGTGATGATGTCGACGTTGCCCGTTCGCTCGCCGTTACCAAACAGTGTTCCCTCGATGCGATCCGCTCCTGCCATCAGCGCCAACTCGGCAGCGGCAACGGCAGTGCCTCGGTCATTGTGCGGGTGCAGAGACAGCACTACCTGATCGCGGTTCGGCAGGTTCCGATGCAGGTACTCAATCACATCCGCGTAGACGTTCGGTGTGTACATCTCGACCGTGGCCGGCAGATTCAGAATCAGCTTCTCGTCAGGTGCCAACTCGAGCGCATCCATGACCGCTCCACAGATCTGGATTGCAAAATCTGGTTCGGTTCCGGTGAATGACTCGGGCGAGTACTCGTAGCGAACAGCGGTATCTGGAATCGTCTGTTCTAGTGTGCGGCAGATCCGTGCGGCGTTGACTGCGATATCGATGATGCCTTCACGGTCAAGGCCAAAGACAACGCGTCGCTGAAGAACCGAGGTGGAGTTATAAAAGTGCACGATGGCGCTTTTTGCGCCTGCGATTGACTCATAAGTGCGCTCAATGAGTTCTTCACGGCACTGCACCAACACCTGAATAGTGACGTCATCAGGGATGAGATCCTCCTCAATGAGCTGCCGCACAAAGTCAAAGTCGGTTTGCGAGGCCGAGGGAAACCCAACTTCGATCTCTTTGAATCCCATTCCCACAAGAGTCTCAAACATACGCAACTTGCGGACGGGATCCATTGGGTCGATCAGGGCCTGATTGCCATCGCGCAAATCAACGGAACACCACACTGGTGATACGTCGATATGTTGATCAGGCCAAGAGCGCGGTGCAGAAGCGCCGGCCAAGTCAACGAGGGGAAGGAACGGCCGGTACTTCTCGAAAGGCATCTTCTTCGTCGGCACGAGTTCGAGTGTCATGGCTTGGTCCTATTCAGTCTGTGTTTTCGACTTTGTACTTACTGCTGAGAACTTGGCTACTGCGTATCTGCTGCTAGATGTTCGGAATGTCTCTCCTGAAAACCGAAGAACCTCCTGCGTAGGCGCAGGAGGTTCGGCGAGCCAGAAGAATCGGGCTCGCCTAGGTGAGGAGAAGGAGTGTTGAGGAAACCACTGTGGTGCGAATCAACATTCTCTTATTGTACTGCTCAGATGAGGACCGGGCAATGCACTAGGTCCGCAGTGCCAGAAACAGCCAGTTCGCCGCCATTGCAGGCCCAACTAGCTGCGGCTGCTCACAGTGGAGCTCCACATCAATCGAGATCACTGCAGATGAGTCTGTACGTTCACGCACGTTTACCAAACTGCCGCTCAAGGTGACTGAACTGCCAACGGGCACTGCTTGCAAGAAGCGCACGCGGTCAAACCCATAGTTCACCAACATTGACACCGGCCCAAACGGCGGAAACTTCAACTCCGAGGACAACTGCGTCAACACGGCCAACAACAAAAACCCCTGAACAATCGGGGCACCGAACGGTGACTCTCGTAGAGCCCGTTCGGGGTCATTATGAATCCATTGCGCATCACCGGTGGTTGCAGCATGGGCATCGACCATCTCTTGGGTAATCAGCAATGGCTCTGACGTCCCCAAATCGAAGGGGCAGGCTGCGGCGAGTTCATCGAGTGTCATAGTTGGGCTGCTGTCATGGTTGGGCTGCTGTCACAGTTGAACGAGCTGAGCGACGGCTTCAGAAAATACTTTGGTGTGGGCATCAACATCGGCTTCAGTAGTCGCTGGAGACATCAGCGCCATGTTGTGGAACGGGGTCAGCAACACACCACGATTCAGGGCATACAGATGCAGGTACGCCTCTAGGTCTCCATCTAGTGCTGCAGCGGCTTGGCCACCGTTGCGTGGTGGTGGACAGAACCAGTACTCGGCCCTGCAGCCCAGTTGCTGCACATGCCAATCCAGCCCTGCCTCTGCAATTGCCTGAGCAGCGCCCTCGGTCCACCGCGCAGCAAGTGGAATCATGCGATCAAAGTCCTCGGGGAGCAACTGCGTTTCTAGGGTGGCTCGAAGCGCTGCGACTGCAAGCGCATTCCCAGACAAGGTGCCGCCGATTCCAGACACATCAGAAAGTTCGCCGAACACTGGATCCGCAAGGCGTTCGGCAAGCGCGGTTGACATGCCGAACGCACCGACCGGCACCCCACCCGCTAGAGGCTTTCCAATGGTGAACAGGTCTGGCTCAAGGCCCCATGCCGCAGTGGCACCACCTGGGCCAACACAGATGGTGTGTGTCTCGTCAATGCACAGCAAAGTTCCGTACTGTTTAGTCAGCCTGCGCAATTCGGCGTGATAGCCCTCATCGGGCAGCACAATGCCAATGTTCGTGAGTGCTGGCTCTGCAAGCACCATGGCCACATCCCCCAGTGCCAACTGAGCTTCGAGGGCTTCCAGATCGTTAAACTCGACAACTGCTACGGCATCGCGAGTGGCATGAAGCGGGCCAACGTTTCCCGGTCGAGGAACTACCTGGCCCTGCTCGTCAAGGACCCACAGCGCCTCATCAACGGTTCCGTGATAGCACCAGTTCATGACAAGAATTCGTTGACGGCCGGTGAGGTGACGGGCCATGCGAATCACAAATCGGTTCGCATCCGTAGCCGTCATCGTGATCTGCCAGTGAGGCAAACCAAATCTTCGTACGAGTTCTTCGGCAGCCCAGATGGAATCCTCTGTCGGCAACATGGTTGTGATCCCTCGTGCCGCCTGCTCAGCGACTGCAGCAACAGTGGCCGGGGGCGAATGACCCGTCATTGCGCCCGTATCCCCAAGGCAGAAGTCAACATAGGAGTTGCCATCTACATCTTGTAGATGCGCCCCCACGGCAGAGTCGGCAAAGATGGGCACCTTGCCAGGCCAACGAGTCATCCAGTTCATGGGCACTCCGGCAATCAGCGGCCCTACCGCACGCTCGTGTAACTGAATCGATGTGGGGTGACGTTCTACAAAGAGCGCTGACTCTTGATCAAGGAGGCCCGCAAGGTGATCTCTCTTCAGCATCTGCATCACATCTCCTTGAGAACTTGGCCTTGTGCGCCTCGGTTGTCATCACAGCGCGTGAACGAGTCATGCTAGATGGCAGTGGATACCTCCGAGGCTGCAGAAAGAAAAACCGATTCAATCTCGACTCCCAAACCACCGGGGCTGCAGATTGGCCCAATCGCGCTTGAGCTTCCCGTAGTACTTGCACCAATGGCTGGAGTGACTGACGCGCCGTTTCGTGTTTTGTGCGCCTCGTTTGGAGGCGCGATGTTTGTGAATCAGATGGTGACTGCTCGCGCTCTCCTCGAGGGCCACGCAAGCTCTTGGGAACTCACCAGATTTCACCCTTCAGAGAAACTCCGCTCGCTGCAGTTATACGGCACGGATCCCGTCACGCTAGGAGAGGCAGTTCGCCGACTGGTGAGCGAAGGAAGAGTTGACCACCTTGACATGAACTTCGGCTGCCCTGCAGCCAAAGTCACAAGAAACGGTGGTGGTGCTGCGCTGCCCTATAAGCGCAAACTGCTCCGAGAGGTGATTCGCGCCGCAGTGAGTGCCGCAGCAGCAGAGTCAGATGGCAGCGTGCCAGTAACAATCAAGTTCCGACTCGGCATCGATGATGATCACCTGACCTTCCTAGAGACAGCCCGCATAGCAGAGGAAGAGGGAGTGGCGGCTGTTGCTTTGCATGCCCGAACCGCCTTGCAGCATTACGCACCCCCTGCGCATTGGGAGCGCATTGCAGAACTCAAGGCTCACACCCAGAGCATTCCCGTGCTCGGCAACGGAGATATTTTTTCTGCTCAGGATGCCCTGGACATGATGACAAGAACTCGTTGCGATGGCGTGGTGATTGGTCGCGGCTGTTTGGGCCGACCTTGGCTGTTTCGTGAACTAGCTGCAGCATTCGCAGGTGAGCCCATCCCTGAGGCCCCAAAGTTGGGCGAGGTTGCGGATGTCATTCGCTTGCACCTAGACCTCATTCTTGACTGGCAAGGCGGCGAGGAGCGCTTAGCGCACTTCCGTAAACACTTGGCTTGGTATTTCAAAGGGTATGCAGTGGGAAGTGCAGTGCGCGCAGCCGCCGGTCAGGTTGGGACTGCTTCAGAGATTCACGCATTGCTCGACCAGCTCGACCCAAGCCTCGAAGCACCCGAAGGCGCCGAGCGAATCGTTCGGAGCCATTCGAATGCACTCAAACGAGTTGCTCTGCCAGAGGGTTGGCTAGATGACCCCGATGCCTCCGTACAACTGCCTCGCGGGGCAGAGGAGTTGGTCTCAGGTGGATGAGTCGATACCGGTGGTGCTTGCTTCGGCATCACCGAGACGCTTTGAGCTGCTAAACAGAATTGGAATTCTTCCGACCGTGGCGGCAGCTGATCTTGACGAATCCCAACGCGACGGCGAACCGCCCGAACAGTATGTTGCTCGGATAGCGCTGGAAAAGGCACTACGCGTAGCACCCAACTTTTTGGATTCCGCAGTCCTTGCAGCAGACACTGCTGTGGTGCTCAACCACAAGGTATTCGGAAAGCCTGCGAATCAGACCGAGGCCAAAGCGATGTTGGAAGAGTTAGCCGGACGAACACATTGCGTAATGACTGCAGTTGCAGTCATTGCTCCCACGCCTCAGCACCCTGCACAACAGACACCGAGAACTCAGTATGTGACTCTTGAGACCGCTCAGGTAACCATGATTGCTGCAGACCCAAGCGAATTGGACTGGTATGTCTCAACTTTGGAACCCATGGATAAGGCTGGTTCCTACGCGGTGCAGGGAATGGGCGCTGCACTCGTGGAACGAGTCGAAGGCGACCCCACCACGGTGATCGGTCTGCCCCTGCGAGCAAGCATCAGGTTGCTTCACCTGGCAGGTGTTCACTGGCCCTGAGTGACAAGATGGCTCAATGGGAACTTTTAAAAAGCAAGAGATCATTGATGCATTCGAGCATTATCAGGGGGCGGCATTTCAGGCCGGCCAAAGCCAAGATTGGTCGTGCTGGTCGGACTGCTTTACCGAGGACGCTGTGTACGTTGAGCACCTCTATGGCCGTTTCGAGGGCCGTGCCGCAATCCATGAATGGATTCAATCCACCATGTCTGTCTGGCCGAACAGCGCCTTTACCTCATTCCCAATTGAGTGGTACGTCGTTGACGAACAACGAGGCTGGGTGATCTGCCAAGTCTGGAATCGGCTCGAAGACCCAGGCGATGGCTCGATCCATCAGGAGTACAACCTGACGGTGCTGCATTATGCAGGTAACGGTAAATGGTCCTATGAAGAGGATGTATATAACCCAGAGAAGTTCGGTGTAGTGGTGGGTGCTTGGATAGCCCGCCGCAAAGAACTTGCCGCTGCTCAAGAAACAAACTGAGGAACACATGGAAAAGCTGATTTACCTCATCCGTACGCGGGCCTCTCAAGCTGGCAACACGCTACGCGAGCAGGTCCTTGACCAAGTCGTATCGCAGTTGAGTACTGCGGGAGCCAGCGAGATTTCCGTGCACCTCAGCGATGATCTAGTAGGTATCGCAGGTCCCATGCCCTGCCCCGGGTCTGAGCTGCCGATGCGGGTAGCGATCTCGCTGTGGATCGCCAATCATGACGACTCCCCCGCCCTTGAGCAGATACTTTCCGGCCTAGGCGAGCGCTGCGACGGCTACCTAGTCACAGAATCGATCTACTCTGATTTTGGTCAGCGCCGGGGTGCCGTTCGAGATTGGCCCGCAGGGCAGCGCTCTCCTGGCCTGGTAACAGTGGCGCTCGTGCACCGTAACCCCGCACTTGATGAACGCAGCTTTCGCGAGTTCTGGTACGGCCACCAATCACCGATGTCTGAACAACTACAGCCTCGGCTTCGCTATGTGCGCAACACGGTGGTGCATCCCGTGACTGCGGGTGCGCCGCCACTCGACGGGATCGTGGTGGAAAGCTGGGAATCAGAAGAGATCGTGGCAGACATTCAGGCTTTTCATAACGGTGACCTAGAAAACCTGTCGGTCATGCTCGACAGTGTCGACACCGTCTTTGACATGGCCAAGCTGCGAAGCATCGCTATGTCTGAGTACCTGCTCTTCTGACTGAGGCCGATTCTCTGACTGAGACTGCTTGTCTCACTGAGACTGCTTCTCTGACTGAGACTGCTTGTCACCGAGGCGAAGCTGCTAGTGCTTGAAGTGCCGTTCCGAAGTAAACACCATGGCCATGTTGGCCTCGTTCGCAGCAGCGATAACCTCTTCATCGCGGATTGACCCACCAGGTTGAATGACTGCAGTTGCCCCTGCTTCTGCAGCAGCGTCAAGGCCGTCACGGAAGGGGAAGAACGCGTCCGAGGCGCAAGCTCCGCCAACGGCTCGGCCCTCGGCTTTGCTCGCAGCAATTCGCCCAGCATCACGGCGGTTTTGTTGCCCGGCACCAATGCCCACAGCTTGGCCATCTTTGACTAACACAATGGTATTTGAGGTCACTCGAGCAACCAGTCGCCAAGCCAGTTCCATATCGTTCCACTCGGACTCGGTGGGCTGGCGATCTGTCACCACGGTCCAAGCTCCTCGATCAAGCGAGACTACGTCTGCTGTTTGCACTAACAGGCCACCAGAGATCGAGCGAATATCGAGTTCTGGCACCTTGAGCGTGGGCGCTGTGAGAACTCGCAGATTCTTCTTGGCAAGCAGAATCTCAAGCGCTGCAGGCTCATATCCCGGAGCGATAATCACTTCGGTAAATACCGGCGCGAGCGCCTCGGCTAGGGCAGCTGGAACTACGCGGTTGACTGCCACGATTCCGCCGAAGGCCGAGGTGGGGTCGCCTTCGTGAGCGCGAATGTACGCCGAGGTGATGTCTGCATCTACTGCTGCGCCGCACGCGTTTGCATGCTTGATAACAACCGCTGCCGGCAGCTCTCCTAACGAGCACACCAGCCTCCATGCAGCGTCTGCGTCATACATGTTGAGGTACGACATCTCTTTACCGCCGAGTTGCTCAGCAGCATCCCAGCAACCTCCGCCGGGAAATGAATAGCGCGCTCCCACCTGATGCGGGTTCTCGCCGTAGCGCAGTTCTTGGCTGCGGTCTGCAGACAGGTGCAGGGTCTTTGGCAGGGGGCCCGAGTCGGGCAACTCCCCCGCGCCTTGAGCGTCGAACCAAGCAACAATTGCTGCGTCGTACGCGGCAGTGTGTGCAAAGGCATCGCGGGCGAGGCGGCGGCGAGTGACCTCGGTAACTGCACCACCTGAGCGCAACTCACTTAGGGCAACTTCGTAATCTGCAGGGTTGACCAACACCGTGACCTGTGAGTGATTCTTGGCCGCTCCCCGAACCATTGCCGGCCCGCCAATATCGATGAGCTCAATCGATGGGTCCGAACTAAACGGGTACAGGTTGACTGCTACAAGGTCTATAGCTGTGACCGAATAGGTCTCCATATCGGCTACGTGAGATGGGTCAGTACGATCGGCCAAGATTCCACCGTGAATTGCCGGATGCAAGGTGACGACTCGGTGGCCAAGCATCTCTGGAAACCCAGTGACGTCCTCGGTCGGGATGACGCGAAGGCCAGCCTCGGCCAGCACTCGTGCAGTTCCGCCAGAAGAGACAAGTTCCCAGCCCAGCTCTATCAGCGACCGGCCAAATTCAACCATTCCGGTTTTGTCATATGCCGACAACAATGCCCGCGGTTTGGTGGATTCAGTCATGACACTCGCTCTCTTTGAAGAATTGTTCGAATCGTGTCCACATACAGTCGCCGCTCTACGGCTTTGATGCGCTCATGCAGGGTTGATTGGTCGTCGCCCGGCAGCACATCTACTGCCTCTTGGGCAAGGATCGGCCCAGCGTCGACCTGCTCAGTAGCTACGTGCACGGTGCAGCCGGTCACCTTTGCCCCGTATGCCAACGTTGCCTCAACCGCGTTCCAACCGGGAAACGCCGGAAGCAGCGAGGGGTGGGTATTCAAGATGCGCTCGGGGTAGGCCTCGAACGCCGCCGCAGACAGGATGGTTCCCCATCCGGCCATAGCCACAAGGTCGATTCGATCGATACTCAGCCGATCGAGCACCCGGTCGGTGTAGCGCTCACGGTCAAAAGTAGGCCCAAACTCGGTTCGCTCAATCACCACACAAGGTAACGAATGATCTGCTGCGATCTGCTCAACCAAACAATGCCTGTCGACCATCACTAGGTCGATCGGCAAAGCAGCAGTAGCCATCGCGTCAAGAAGGGTCCCGCTTCCAGAGGCGAGTACGGCAAGTCGCATATGCGCTGAAACTATCAGTCTGCTGACTCGGCTGATTCTGCTAGCAGACAACAATGTGCCTGCTAGCAGATTGGCCAGTCAGCAACTAAAGCTTCTAAAGGACCCTTAGAGGCCCTTGACGACGTCGACCATCAACAGGCCGGCCTCGGTTGGGTTTGCGCCAACGCTCACGCCGGCAGCCTTCATTGCATCCATCTTGGCTGCAGCAGTTCCCTTGCCACCAGAGACGATTGCCCCGGCGTGGCCCATCTTCTTTCCTGGAGGAGCAGTCTGGCCGGCAATGTAGCCAACCACAGGCTTGGTCATATTTGAAGAAATGAACTCTGCGGCTTCTTCTTCTGCCGAGCCGCCGATCTCGCCGATCATCATGACTGCAGTGGTTTCCGCATCGGCCTCGAACCGCTCGAGGCAGTCGATGAAGCTGGTACCAGGAACGGGGTCGCCACCGATGCCAACACAGGTAGTCACGCCAATGTTCTGCGACTGCAGTTCATACAGTGCCTGATAGGTCAGCGTGCCAGAACGGCTCACGATGCCCACGTTGTTGGCTCCGGGCTCCGGGTTCTTGGCAATGTGACCAGCGGTGATTCCAATATTGCATTTGCCGGGGCTAATGATGCCGGGGCAGTTGGGACCAAGAAGCTGCACGCCTGGGAAGTCACGCTTGAGTTTGTTAAAGAACCAAGCCTCATCTTGCGCAGGCACACCTTCGGTGATGCACACGATGAACTCAATGCCACCCTCGGCTGCTTCCATGATGGCGGCACGTACGCCCGCTGCAGGAATAAAGATGCAGCTAGCAGTAGCGCCGGTTTCGGCTACTGCATCTGCAACGGAGGCAAAGATGGGAATGCCATCGACATTCTCTCCAGCCTTTTTGGGGTTGGTTCCGGCCACAACCTGCGTGCCGTATTCGCGGT
Organism: Actinomycetota bacterium; assembly: GCA_009701845.1. GTDB lineage: Bacteria > Actinomycetota > Acidimicrobiia > Acidimicrobiales > Microtrichaceae > IMCC26207. The sequence continues at coordinate 12,260 of WLJI01000009.1, read as the reverse complement.
TCAGCAGACCGTAATAACGGCCTTGGCTTCCGGTCAGTCCCTGATACAGGACTTTGGTGGTTTCATCTACAAAGATGCTCATCTGATTTTGACCTTTTTGTTCTGGGCCCTCGTTCTGGGCACTCGTTGTGGGCTGATGTCAGCGGCTTGCGGCGAGCTCAACAGCTTTACTGGCTGCTTCAAGCATCGTCGGCTGCATCTGCAGTTGATCGGATAGGTGAGGGGCAAGAATCGCTCTGCCCTCTTCGGCGTTGGTGCCATCAAGGCGAATCACGATGGGTGACTCGATGCTGACTCGGCCAAGGGCTTCGATGATGCCGTTCGCAACCTCTTCGCCACGGGTGATCCCGCCGAAGATGTTGATGAAGATTGCTTTGACTGCTGGGTCGTTGTTGATGACCTCGAGCGCTCCAGCCATCACGTCGGCGTTTGCGCCGCCGCCGATATCTAGGAAGTTCGCTGGCTTGCCGCCAGCCTGATTGACCACATCGAGGGTGCTCATGGCCAGACCTGCACCGTTTGCGATGATGCCAACGGATCCATCCAGCCCGACGTACTGCAAGCCCTTTTCGTGTGCGGCCTGCTCACGAGAATCACGCTCTTGAGTTGCCTCGTACTCGGCCCATTCGTGGCGGTAGATGGCGTTATCGTCCAAGGTCACCTTGGCGTCTAGCGCGTGCACCTCGCCAGTGGGCTTCAGGATGAGCGGGTTGATCTCTGCAAGATCGGCATCGCCTTCGGTGTACGCCCGATAAAGCTTCAGCAAGATGTCTACTGCGCCATCCTCGGCTGCTGGGTTCAGATTGGCTGCTTTGACCCAGGCGCGAGCTGTTGGCTCGTCGAGACCGTCAACAGGATCAATCCAGATCTTGGCGATTGCGTCTGGGTTCTCTTCGGCCACGGCTTCGATCTCAACTCCACCCTCTGCAGAAAGCATCCCGAGATGCTTCTTGGCTGAACGGTCGAGCGTAAAGCTGGCGTAGTACTCCTCGGCAATGTCAGAGGCCACTTCGATCCAGACCACATGGACGGTATGGCCCTTGATGTCCATACCTAAAATATTTGAGGCGTACTCGCGCACCTCCTCGGCAGTGTTCGCCAACTTGATGCCGCCAGCTTTGCCGCGTCCACCAACTTGCACCTGCGCCTTGATCACCACGGGGTACTCACCGATGCGGCCAGCTGCAGCAACGGCATCCTCCACTGTGGTCACCGCCTCGCCCTTCGACACTGGAATGTCGAACGAAGCAAAGAATTGTTTACCTTGGTACTCGAAGAGGTCCACCCTCGTGTGCCTTTCTGCTCGGCCATCGGCCCGTCGAATAACGCCGGTGCGCTACTCGAGGGTGCACAATATGAACTCATGCACCCGGCGGGGGATACTAAACGCCTTCAGCCCTTGATCTCATATCGAGAGCCAAATCGGTTTCTTGCTCGAACTGCATTTTTGGCTCGCAGCATGCAAAATGGTAGGACTCATGCCAGTCGAACGTCGTTCCGGTACACAACAACTCTTAGCAATCAGCCTTGGGGTTGGGGCAGTTCTGGTTGCCATTGGCATTGCCTGGGGCATGCTTGCGCTTGCCGGAGGGAACGAAACCGCCACTCAACTCCGCTTGGGCGATGACGTCTTCGACGCCGGAAACGCTGTGCGACTCTCGAAGCAAATCAACACGCAGGGGCCACTGTTGTTTAGTGATGTTTCTGGTCGTGGGCAGCAACGGCCGATTGCGGTCAACCACTTTGGGAAGGACCCCGCTCTTCGTTGGGTGGCATTCGATGCCGCAGCCCCTGATGCTGAAGAGAACTGTTTTCTGGTTTGGTCAGCCAAGCGTGAGTTATTTGAGGAGCGATCCGCTGTAAGTGGCGCTCAGCGTGAGCAAGGGCAGATATGTCGCGATATCACCTTTCAGGCAAATGGCGAAGGCCTTGATCAGTACGCGTGGAAAGTCGACAAAGAGGGAAACCTCACCATTGACCTGCGACCAGATGACAAAATCTCTAGCAACGGTGGCGGTTAGTTCAGCCTGCGTCAGCCGGGTCTTGAAAGAGTGGCAGCAAACGATCCCGCTGGATTTTGCGGGTGCCAGTTCGTGGTAGCTCATCAACTATGACAATGCGGCGCGGCGCTTTGTACTGAGCCATGCGGACACCAGCCCACACCACCAGCTCTTGAGATGTCACCTTGGCTTGTGGCCGAAGGCGAACAGCAGCAACGGGAACCTCTCCAAGCTTTGCATGTGGGATTCCGACCACGGCGGCCTCGAGCACATCTGGGTGCTCCTCAATATCGGCCTCTACCTCGACTGGATACACCGAGTAGCCGCCAGACTTGATCACCGCTTTTGCACGACCCTGAAACATCACGGTTCCAAAGGGACCCGACCGCACAAGGTCACCGGTTTTCAACCATCCATCCGCGGTGAGTGCGTCACTGCTTGCTTGCGCATCCCCCCAGTACCCCTTCAGCACCCCCGGACCCTTCAGCCGCAACTCGCCGACTTGCCCAGGAAGCACTCCCCTGCCTGAGCGATCTGCCACCTTGAACTTCCAGCCCGGCATCGACAGGCCCAGCGAATCGCCAAGGCCGATCGGCAACATTGGCGGCGAGAGTTTTGTGGCTACGTTGCCGCCCACCTCGACCATTCCGTAGCCCTCCATAAAGGCAGCCTCGCCGATTGCGCCGATACCTGGAAGTGTTACCGAAGCGCCAAAGGACTTGAACTTGAGGGCAAGGTCGGCCGGCATGACATCCGCGCCGCTGATCCAGACCCGCACTGAGCTGAGATCCGCTTCGGCTGCTCCCGCCTCGAACAATGTGCGATACATCGCGGGCACACCAATGAAGGCCGAACACCGGCGATGCTCAATGATCTGCAAGGTCCGCCGAGGCGAAAAACGCTGCAGAAAATAGATGGGAACACCGGCCACCGCAGGGCCCATCAGGGCAACAAAGCCCATAATGTGCGCTACGGGTAGAGCCATCACGAGTTCATCGTGACGCAAGGTAAAGGGCCACATGGCTGCGAGCGAGACCTGCCCCACGAGCGCCTGATGTGTAAGTTCTGCCCCCTTGGGCTTTCCGGTGGTTCCCGAGGTGTAGAACAGCGCCGCAATGTCTTGAGGGTCTGGGGTAGCAATGACTGTTGCACCCTCGGTCACTGGCAGGTCTTCGCAATGGCGAATGACAAGAGTTGCCCCTGAGTCTGCAATCACGTGTGCAACCTCGGCCTCGGACATCTGCGGGTTGACCGGTGCTGGCAGCCCACCCGCAGCGGAGACCGCAAGACACAACATGAATTGATCAATTCCGTTGCTCGTTGCAATCACCACTGGGCGACCGGGCTCATTGAGCAAGCGGATTGCCCGAGACCAAGCAGCTACCTGTTCGGCGGCCTGGACATAGGTAATTCTGCGAGACAGGCCGGTCTCGTCTTCTTCGGTAACAAATAGTTTCTCGCCATGCATCTCGGCTAAACGCATCATCAGATCGGCAAGGGTTCCCGACCGGCGAAGGGCCAGATCTGCGCGGCCAAGAAATGAACGGGGAATCGTCATGCTTTCTCCAATGGGGCCCAGGACAACAGCAGACGCTTTTCTCCAACAGATCCAAAATGCACTACTGCCTCAGCCTTGTCGCCTGCACCCTCAACCATGAGAATCACGCCTTCACCCCACACGTTGTGCCTCACATCATCGCCGACTTTGAAGTTGAGTTCGTGCGCCTGCGTCGGCGAAGGTGGTTTCGGCTTCGATACTCCAGTGCTGCTGCCAAACCCAGAACTGCCAAACCCATCGCTCGTCGCAGACCAAGATGTGGATTCCCAGCTACTTGTTCGGCCGCTGCGGCTTTGGTCTTGACGTTTTCTGCTTGACGAGGACTCCTCGATAAGGGCGCTAGGAATCTCGGTCATAAAACGGCTCGGAGGGTTGTATTGCGTGCTGCCGTACAGAGTGCGACACCAAGCGTGAGACAAAAAGAGTTGCTGCCGGGCGCGTGTGATGCCCACGTAACACAAGCGGCGCTCCTCTTCGAGTTCGGCGGGGTCAGTGAGTGCACGCATATGCGGAAACACACCTTCTTCTACTCCCACCATGAACACCACGGGGAACTCCAATCCCTTTGCAGCATGCAGTGTCATCATCACGACCCCCGTCTCTGAGGGGTCCTCGGGGTCTGGCAATTGATCCGTATCTGCAACTAACGAGACCTGTTCCAAAAACTCGTCCACGCTCTGGTACTCACGGGCCATTCCAACGAGTTCAGCCAAGTTCTCGATCCGCGAATCGTTCTCGACCGAGCGATCAGCCTCTAGTTCGGCCAAATAACCAGACCGGCTCAGGATGGAATCAAGTAGCGCTGCGGGGCCCGAGGCAAGCTCAGTAGCAAGCTCGTCGAGCAGAGTCAGGAAAGATTCAATACCGCGTGCAGACCGAGCCGAAACTCCGGCTACGTCCCAGTTGCGCAAGGCATCGATAAAGCTCAAACCATGCGATCGAGCGTACGCATCAAGGCGACCAACTGTTTGATCACCGATGCCGCGCTTGGGAACATTGAGCACCCGCTTTAGGTTGACTTCATCAGTGGTATTGACCACGGCACGCAAGTACGCCATGGCATCTTTGACTTCACGTCGGTCGTAGAACCGCGTGCCGCCAACCACCTTGTAGGGAATGCCGCCGCGCAGAAACTGCTCCTCTAGAACGCGGCTCTGCGCATTGGTGCGATAGAACACCGCCATATCTGACCAGCGCTGATCGCCATCGGCGTGCAGGCGCGTGAGCTCCCTACAGATCCACTGCGCCTCGTCTACCTCGTCCTCGCCTTGGAACTTCGTGATCTTGTCTCCTGCACCCGTTTGGGTCCAGAGGTCTTTCGGTTTACGCGCCGAGTTATGTGCGATCACCGCGTTGGCTGCGTCAAGGATGGTTTGCGTTGAGCGGTAGTTCTGCTCGAGCACAACCACCGTGGAATCCGGAAAGGCCGTCTCGAACTCGAGCAGGTTTCGCATGTCTGCACCGCGAAACCCGTAGACCGACTGATCAGTGTCGCCAACTACGCAGACGTTGCGGTGTTGCTGGCCGAGCAGCAGCACGAGTTCGTTCTGCACGCTGTTGGTGTCTTGATACTCGTCGACGAGCACATGGCGAAAACGTTGCTGATATGAGGCGAGCACTTCTGGCTGGGTTTGCAGCAACTGCACCGCCATACCCAACAGATCATCAAAATCCATGGCGCCTGCACGCAGCAAGCGAAGCTGATACTCGGCGAATACCTCGGCAATTTTTCGGTCGTAAATGACCGAGGCCTGCTCAGAATAGGACTCGACGCTGTGACCGTCGTTCTTGGCTGCTGATATTGCTGCGTGAACGGCACGCGGCGGAAAGCGTTTGGAGTCAATGTTCAGGTCTCTCAGAACATAACTCGTCAGGCGAACGGCATCGGCGTGGTCGTAGATCGTGAAAGCAGACGGGTAGCCCAACAGTTGCGCATCACGGCGAAGCATGCGCACACAGGCAGAGTGAAAGGTCGAGATCCACATCTTTTCTGCCACCGGGCCGATGAGTCGCCCGATGCGATCACGCATTTCTTGGGCTGCTTTGTTAGTAAACGTGATAGCCAGAATCTGATGTGGCGAAACCTGATGTTGCTCAATCAGGTGCGCGATTCGGTGTGTTAACACTCTGGTTTTTCCCGAGCCTGCCCCAGCAACCACCAACAATGGGCCGTCACCATGGGTGACAGCCTCAAACTGTGCTGGGTTGAGGCCAGCGAGCAGGCGGTCAGGCGACATCTTCCCAATCCTAGTTGTGCGCGCAGACATCGAATACCCGCCAAGGTCGGCCATTACGCCAGCAAGTCGGCCCCCGTCCTGGCCACGAGCGTCTAGCTAGCCCGCAAGGCGCTGGTCTAGAAAGTCAAGCACTTGGTTCAAGGCATCCTGGGTGGGCTGGCCGGCTTGATCGACAAGATCTTCAGTGAGAACCGAATGCGCTGCTCGCTTGTGCCCCCACTCGTTGCCTGGAGAGGAATCGATCTCTACTCCAATGAAGCTGTCGCCAAGGTGCTTCCGGAGCGAGGCGAAACGCTCGGCCGGCACAGCGGCATCGCCAGTGAAGCGAAGCCCAAGAACGCACAGATCATCTTTCTGAGTGCGCTCAATCACGATCTCGAGGTCGGCGGGTGAACAGCCCACATCCGCACGTCGTTTCTTTCCGAGAGGCAGCGGGACGGAGGGCTGCGACAGCACGGGAGCCAACATCGCTGGCTCGGTAGACATGGCAAGGGCAAACCCCCCGGTGAAGCACATGCCGACCGCACCTACCCCGGGGCCTCCGCATTGCTCGTGGGCATGGCGGGCGAGCGCCCGAAGCCAGTCGATTGCCGGAGGAGTGGACTGCAATGCAAACGCTTTGAACTCTTTTGAGACACAAGCTGGGCCTATCGACTTGATGATTCCCGCTGGGGATCGTTCGGCACCCGGTGTGCCAAACAACACTGGCATAAACACAGTGTGGCCGCGCTCAATTACCCTTCTGGCAAAATCCGCCACAAGCGGAGTGATGCCAGGAATCTCTGCCATCACAATGACTGCTGTGCCGTGGCCGGCACGGTACACAGTGCGAGCCGTGCCACCAAATGAAAACAACTCTTTGGTGAAATCGCTGAGCGGGTCTGTAGGCATCTACAGAACCTAGCCAACTTGTCGCTAGCCGACTCGCCCAAAGCTCATCGAACCGCCCATACGGTCGATGGGAGAGATCTTGACCACGTCGCCTGTATGCGGGGAGTGAATCATCTGGCCCCCACCTAGGTACATGCCTACGTGGCCAACAGGGTTGCGGTAAAACACCAAGTCTCCGGGCTGCAGTTGCTCTCTGGTGATTCGTTGAGTCCCTCCGCGTTGAGCACCCGAGGTACGCGGGAGCGAGACTCCTGCCTGCGCCCAAGACCACAGCATCAGACCCGAGCAGTCAAAGCCGCCAGGCGAAGAGCCCCCGTAGCGGTACGGGGTGCCCAACTGCGATTGTGCAGCAGCAATGGCCGCACCGGCAGCAGAATTTGGTGCCGAGGCTGGAAGGGGAGCTTGAGGGGGTGCCGCTGCAGCTTCGGGCGCCTGCGACACAGCTGCGGCCGGGCTTGGCCTAGCCGAGCGTGGCGTTTGGACTGCGGGGGCCTTGGCAGCGGGTGATCCTGCCTGTGCTGGGGCCACTCGCGCAGCTGCAGCTTGTTGAGCCTGTGCGGCAGCTTGAGCTTTGGCCTGGGCGGCAGCAGCGGCAGCCGCAGCGGCCCGCTCCTGCTCGGCTTCGACAGCGGCGCGAAGTTCACCCTTGGTGCTGTCGAGCAACTCTTGTTGGCGATTCACACTCGACTCGAGTTGAGACACAACCTTGGCTTGCTGGCTCTTGCGAGCTTCTAGCTGCGTGCCTGAGGCTTTGAGCTGCTGCGTTTTTGCGTCAAGGTCCTGCTGATTTGCCGTGATGCCGTCGGCAAGCTGAACGCGATCGCCCTGAAGCAACTCAAGCAGAACCTGCTGATTCACTGCCTCGTTGGGGTTGGCGTTGCCAAAGGCAACCTGATTCTGCACGCCAGCGCCCACGTAGGCCTCGACAAGGTACCCCGTTGCCTGCTCGCGGCTTCGATCTAGGCGCACCTGGGCATCGGCAACAGCTTGCTCATTCGCCCGCTGCTCGTTCTGCAAACCAGAAATCTCTTCTTGGGTTTGCAGATAGTCCTCGTTGAGTTGATCTGACTTCTCTTGGAGTGTGTCGAGCTCGGCTGCCACCTTGGCTGCTTTTTCTCGCAGGCCTTCAACGCTCTGTGCTCCAACATTGCTGCTCGAGGTTACGAGCCCAACCGTCACCACTGCTGCGACAACTACCGATGCGGTCCGGATCGGCCGAAGCAGCCCAGAGAGGGTCCAAGAGGTGAGGTGCATTGAGCACTAGTCAATCACGCTCAGAGAAATGTTACAAACGCGTTTCAGTTTGCCTACGGAATTTCACAGAATGACTTATTCCCATTCGGCGCTATTCCCACTCGGCGCTATTCCCACTCGGCGCTATTCCCATTCGGCGCTATTCCCATTCGATGGTGCCTGGGGGCTTCGACGTGATGTCGTAGGCCACTCGGTTGACTCCGGGAACCTCATTGATGATTCTCGATGCCATCTTTTCGAGCACCTCGTAGGGAATGCGTGCCCAATCGGCGGTCATGGCATCTTCACTGGTGACGGCGCGGATGATGACGGGATAGCCGTAGGTGCGCTCATCGCCCATCACACCAACGGTGCGAATATCGGGAAGAACGGCAAATGACTGCCAGATCTCTCGCTCCAAACCGGCTAGGCGTAGCTCTTCTCGCACAATCGCGTCAGCCTCTTGCAGAACAGCGACCTTGTCTGGCGTGACTTCACCGATGATGCGCACACCAAGTCCCGGTCCGGGGAAGGGTTGACGCCAAACAATTTCGTCAGGAAGGCCGAGTTCGGACCCAACGGCGCGCACCTCGTCTTTGAAGAGCGAACGCAGCGGCTCTACCAGGTCAAAGTCCAAGTCATCGGGAAGGCCGCCAACATTGTGATGACTCTTGATGGTTGCCGCGTGAGCAGTTCCCGACTCAATCACGTCGGGGTACAAAGTTCCCTGTACCAAGAACTGAGCATCGGTGATTCCGCCGCGGGCGTCTTCGAAGACGCGAATAAACAGTTCGCCGATGGCTTTGCGCTTTTCTTCAGGGTCGGTGAGCCCAGCGAGCTTTTCAAAGAACCGATCGGCCGATCGCACATGAATCAGCTCTAATCCCTGATGCCGGTGGAACGTCTCGACGACTTGCTCGCCCTCGTTCTTTCGCATCAGGCCGGTGTCTACAAACACACACGTCAGCTGCGAGCCAATTGCTTTGTGCACCAATGCGGCCGCAACAGCAGAATCTACGCCGCCGGAAAGCCCACAGATTGCCCGGCCAGTTCCCACCTGAGCACGAATCGCTGCAACCGAGGTTTCAACGAAGTTCTCCATCGTCCACTCAGAGGAGAGTCCCACAATCTGATGAAGGAACTGCTCAAGAAGCTGCTGGCCGAACGGGGTATGCACTACCTCGGGGTGATACTGCACCCCAAAGATTTTGCGATCTGGGTTCTCGAGCACGGCCACCTGCGCACCGGGAGTTGATGCAGTGGCTCGAAAGCCCTCAGGCACTTCAACTACGGCGTCGAAGTGGCTCATCCAGACTTCTTGTGTCTGGGGAATGTCTTCTGTGAGCAGAACCGACTCTGCATCAGCGCTGCGGGTCATGGTGGTTCGGCCATACTCGCCAGAACCGCCTCGGCCCACAGTTCCGCCAAGTTGTTGCGCAATGAGTTGCGCTCCGTAACAGATCCCAAGAATCGGAATCCCAAGCTCGTAGACCGCTGGGTCGATCGCTGGAGCACCTTCAACGTGGACTGACTTTGGGCCGCCAGACAAGATAATTGCGCTCGGTCGGCGAGCGGCGAACTCTGCTGCTGTGAGCGTGCTTGGCACTATTTCTGAATACACCTTGGCTTCACGCACGCGCCGAGCAATGAGCTGCGAATACTGCGCACCAAAATCTACGACTAAAACCCGCTCCTCTGGGGTGGTGCTCGACAGCTCTGGGAGGAGGCGATGCTCAGTCCCGGTGGGGTCAATCATCATGAGGTCATCGGACTTCTCTGCCAGCTCAATGTTCTCAGCTAGCGATTCTGATGCGGATTCTGATGCTGCTGACCCGGATGCTGGGTCGACCCCAGACATCACTGCTGACCCGGGCGAATAGTCGGCGGACTCATTACCATGAGGTCTGCCTTTTGGAACTCTTTGAGGGTGCCGTAGCCAGTTACGGCCATGGACTTACGAAGGGCACCCATCAGGTTGGTACGGCCATCTGCTCGGTCTGCCGGGCCGTTCAGAACTTGTTCCAGACTGCCAACCTGATCCATGCGACGCATGCCTCCGCGAGGCAATTTGTGGTGAAAGCTCGAACGAGACCAGAGTGCCCCGCCTGCAGGAGCTTCGCTGGCACGAGCTAGCGGGGAGCCCAGCATGACGCCGTCGGCACCACACACCACGGCTTTGGCAATGTCTCCACCGGTACGCATGCCTCCATCGGCAATCACATGCACGTACACGCCAGTTTCATCAAGGTGACGCATGCGCGCAGCGCGTGCATCGGCAATTGCAGTGGCTTGCGGGTTACCAACTCCAAGAACACGTCCCGTAGTGGAGGCAGCCCCAGGGCCGACCCCAACCAACACTCCTGCTGCACCGGTTCGCATGAGGTGCAGTGCAGCTTGGTAGCTCGCACAACCGCCTACCAGCACGGGAACCTCTAGTCGTCGCACAAGATGCTTGAGGTCTAGCGGCTCGTGCGCACCATCAGTGAGGTGTTCGGCAGAGGTCACCGTGCCGTGAATAACCAGCAGGTCTGGCTCAGCTCGAACAATATGAGCGAGCAGCGACTCGGTTGAGGCTGGAGTAACCGCAATACATACGGTCGCACCGGCATCGCGAATCTCGGACACTCGATGTGCGATGAGTTCCGGCTCAACGGCCCGCGCGTAAATCTCTCGCATGCGGGCGATCCGCTCTGTGTCACTCCCCTGCCCCGCCCCCCGCTGAGCAGTCAGTTCGGCAATCTCGGCAAGGACATCAGTTGGGTCCTCGTATCTGCACCAGAGGCCCTCGGCATGCACGGCCGCTGCACCACCGAGGCGGCCCATCTCGATTGCAGTGGCGGGGCTGCTCACCCCGTCGAGTGGCGCCGCAATCACGGGAATCTCAAACTGGTACGCGTCAATCTGCCAAGAGGTCTCGACCTCATCTGCGTCACGGGTGCGACGGCTCGGCACGATGGCAACCTCATCAAGGGAATACCCCCGGCGGCCAGACTTGCCGATGCCGATTTCGATTTCTGCCACGGTCACCTTCAAGGAATTGGGAAAGGTGTGAGTCTAGGCCCTCTGCAGCAACTCCGAGACCTCAGACATGCTAGGTAGAGCAGATCAAGAGGTACTTGGGCAGAGCTAGCTCTTGATAGAGCGCAGAATCTGCCGGGCAACGGTTGCATTCATCTGATACACAACCTTGCCGGCGGCCTTTGTCGCTTGGTGTACCACGCCACCACCGGTTGACTCTTCGATGGTGTCGAGGCCAGCCACCACTGCATCCTTTGCAGCGTCAGTGACCTTGTAGCCCATGTTGGTCAGGCCCTTGACTACATCAGATTGTGCAATCGGCTCTGGAGCAGAGGTGGCGATGATGCGCAGAGCCTCTTTGGTGAGTTCAGCCCCTTGGCTGACTGCCTGCACGGCGCTGATATTGCCCTGCTCTGTGCCTTCTACCGAGGCCAGCCAGCGACGAACCTTGATGAGAATCTCGCCGTTCGTATCGCCTTCGAAACTTAAGGTTGGCATGTCAGTCTCCCTGAACAGTTGGCGACACATCGCCGCCGCTACCAAGTTAGCGGCGCACAGGCCCTCTAGGAGCCTTCCCGCCAGAGTGACTAGACTCAGCGCATGACGCCCCCAAATGAAGTTCCGGCAGGCTCATCGCTCCCCACGGGGACCACAGCAGATCCGTTGTCTCGGTTCGGGCCCATGGGCCTCACCTTTGATGATGTCTGTCTGTTACCCGCAGCTTCAGATGTGATCCCTTCACAGGTTTCCACTGCCACGCAGTTGACCCCAAAGATCCGCCTCGCGATACCGCTGATGTCTGCAGCTATGGACACCGTGACCGAGGCGCGACTCGCGATTGCGATTGCTCGCGAAGGTGGCCTTGGGGTGATCCACCGAAACCTGTCTATCGAAGATCAAGTGATCGAAGTAGACAAGGTGAAACGATCGGAGTCGGGGATGATCGTCGATCCGGTCACCCTGCACCCCCATGATCTTGTTGGGTCTGCGCTCGACCTCATGGCAAAGTTCCGCATTTCCGGCGTGCCCATCGTTGATGAATCTCACCGGCTCGTCGGCATCCTTACGAACAGGGACCTACGTTTTGAGGAGGATCCGAGTCGGCCGGTGTCAGAGGTCATGACCTCTGAGGGGCTCATCACTGCCGCACAGGGAACCACCCTTGAAGAAGCCCAAGAGATTCTGGGGCGGCACCGTATTGAAAAGCTTCCCGTAGTTGACGCCGATGGCCGGATCACGGGCCTGATCACCGTGAAAGACATCTCGAAGAAGCTCAAGTACCCGAATGCCACCAAAGACGAACAAGGCCGCCTTCGCTGCGCT
>WLJI01000089.1 GCA_009701845.1 Actinomycetota bacterium | reverse complement strand
GAGCCACGATGTCTGACTGCACGTCGCCGTCGTAGTTCTTACACGCCCAGACGTAGCCGCCTTCCCACTTCATTGCTGCGGCCACCATGTCGTCGATCAAGCGGTGCTCATAGGTGAGTCCAGCGGCGGAAAAATCGGCTGCAAACTCAGCGTCGAAGACTTCTTGGAACAGGTCTTTGAACTGACCGTCGTAGGCCTTGAGGATGGTGTTCTTGGTTGACAAGTACACGGGGTAGTTACGCTGCAGTCCGTAGCGGAATGAGGCTCGAGCGAAGTCACGAATCGACTCATCAAAGTTGTACATACCCATGACCACGCCGCCGCCCTCGGGGATTTCGACGATTTCGTATTCGATGGGGTCGGTGCCGTCTGTGGGGGTATAGGTAATGGTGACGGTGCCAGCCTTGGGGGCTTTGAAGTCGGTCGCACGGTACTGATCGCCGTGTGCGTGACGGCCAATCACGATGGGCTTGGTCCAACCCGGAACCAAGCGGGGAATGTTCGAGCAGATGATGGGCTCACGAAAAACCACGCCACCCAAAATGTTGCGGATGGTGCCGTTGGGGGAGCGCCACATCTTCTTCAGGCCGAATTCTTCGACCCGAGCCTCATCAGGGGTGATGGTTGCGCACTTCACGCCCACGCCGTGTTCTTTGATGGCGTTGGCGGCGTCAATGGTGATCTGATCCTCGGTGGCATCGCGAGACTCAATCGAGAGGTCGAAGTACTTCAACTCAATATCAAGGTACGGAAGGATGAGTTGTTGTTTGATGAAGTCCCAGATGATTCGAGTCATCTCATCCCCGTCGAGTTCTACGACTGGGTTCTGAACCTTGATCTTGGCCATTGCAACACCTGTTCTGCTTGGTGACTGAGCGCAGCTTCGCAGCAGTCGACTACCTGTGAGGCCAAAGCATACATGTTGCAGACAAGTTGGCCTAGGCCCAGCCCAGCCCAGCCCAGCCCAGCCCAGCCCAGCCCAGCCCAGCCCAGCTAGGCCCGCCGAGGCCCGCCCAGCTAGATGTCAGCCATACACTGTCCCCGCCCTAGAGCGGCCAGACCCTCTAAGTCTCCGTTGGCAAAGTCGGTCTGGTCCACGCTGAGTGTCGGCGACATCAACTGCGAGTCATCCGACACGTGATCAAGGCCCACAAGGTGACCAAGCTCGTGCATCACTGTGGCCCGAGCTTCTGCATAGCCGCCACGTTCAGAGAGCAATTCAGCAAAGTCTGGACCATCTAGGGTGAGTCCGCCGCTCACGAAGATTTGTTGTCCAGCGTTGTCGGCCGCTCCGGGGTCTGAGTCCTCTGCGTACCCGGCGCTGCTGCTACCGGCGTAGCCAAGAATCTCGAGCGTGCTGCCGGCTGAATCCCCAGAACCCCCTCCTCCTAAATCGGGGGACTCGGTGGGGTTTGACCAGGCAATCAACACGGGCGCCCAGCGATCCCCGTAACGCTCGGGTAAGAAGGAGTCTCGCTCGGCACTCGGAGCCTCGTCGGTTGCGCCGTCGTTGATAAAGACCAAGCCCGTGGCCAAAGAAACCCTTGCCACGGCCTCTTCAATCAGTTGATCGGCACCCTTGGGTGCGCCATCTGGGCGGGTGACGTAGTGAATGGGGCGACACGGATCGTAGGCAACGGGAGTCACGCCATCGGGCTGCATCTGAATGAACGCGTGCGTGCCGCCACCGCCGGGCACTGCTGCGGGGATGCCTAGCGGAGCGCTCTGCTGCTCAGCTGATGCAGAGGGCCACCCGTCAGGGCGCAAGAGGCCGGCATCTGAACTCGGTGCAGTCTGGGGCGCAGGGTTTACTCGCGAATCAGAAAACGTCATGTCTCCGGCAACGGTGGTGGCGGTTGGTTGATCCGGAGCTCCATTGAGACCCAGCAGTGACACCGAGAGTGGAACGAACTGCGCCAAGACGTACACCGCAAACACAGACACAATCACCAATGCGGCACTGAGTTTGAGCCAGGTACGTTTTTTGCGGGGCGCTGCAGACTCGTAGTCGCCAGTTGCCCAACTCTGGTCATCCTCGCTAGGCGCAAATCGTCGATTGGCGTTGAACTGGTTCTCTTGTGCGGCAGATTGATCAGCAAGCATTCTTTGCAAGTTGGCTTGTCGTGCAGCGCGTTCTCGATCAGCTGCTGTTTGTTCGACAACCTCGGCAGACTGCACAAAGGAATCGTCGAGTACCCAGCTGTCGAAAGGGTCGTCATCTCCCGGGGGACTATTCCACGCTTCGTCTTCTTCCACCACCTGAGGCTAGCCCCCATGCATTGGCCATTCCCTAGGAATATCGTTGGCAGAAGTGCGGGCATATCGCTCGAGCAATGAAGGCCCGAGAATGCAGGCCTGATGTCACTGCTGGTCGCGTAGCGGCGCAGTTCGAGGCGCGGTACAATCTGCAACTACTTGACCACGCGGTCAAGTAAATGAACGCCACGACCGCACTTCTGGTCATAACTAATCGCTTACCTCAGGGGGACAGATGAAGGTTCACGACAAGCTCTATATCAACGGAGAATGGGTTCTTTCAACCGGAACCGCTACCGAAAATGTCATTGATTCAGCTACTGAAGAGATCATTGCGCAGGTGCCGATGGGAACTGCTGCCGATGTCGATAAAGCGGTAGCCGCCGCTAGGGCAGCGTTTGATTCTTGGGCCGCTACCCCGATTGATATTCGTGCCAAATACTTGCGAGATATTGGCACCGGACTTGCTGTTCGGTTCGAAGAGATTGCAGACACCATCTCTGCCGAAGTTGGCTCGCCAAAGGCGTTTGCCCAAATGGTGCAGGCTGGGCTGTCGCTTGGAGAGTGGGAGAGCTTTGCGGCCCTGATTGAGGCCTACGAGTGGGAAGAAACAGTCGGAAACTCTCTGGTGATCTCTGAGCCAATCGGCGTGGTCGGTGCAATTACACCTTGGAACTACCCGCTCTACCTCATCATCTGCAAGGTGGCCCCAGCGCTCGCAGCGGGTTGCACCATTGTGCTGAAGCCATCCGAGATCACTCCTCTCAATGCCTACATTCTGGCCGAAGTCATCGCCGAGTCCGGCCTGCCCGCAGGCGTGTTCAACATGGTGGTCGGTTCGGGACCAGAGGTGGGCGCAGCAATCTCCTCGCACCCCGATGTCGACATGGTCTCTTTTACAGGTTCGGGTCGCTCGGGCGCCGAAGTGGTCAAGGCTGGTGCCGCCACAGTCAAGCGCGTTGGTCTAGAACTCGGTGGCAAGTCAGCCAACGTGATCCTTGACGATGCAGACCCAGCAACGGTTGCAATGGGCGCACTGTTTGCGGCTTTCCTCAATAGTGGTCAGACCTGTTCGGCACTCACTCGGGTTCTTGTGCCCGAGTCCCGCAAGGATGAGTTCATAGATGCACTTCTTGCAGAGGCAGCACTCATGAAACTGGTTGACCCCAAGGCAGATGAGCCAGATATTTTTCATGCCCTTGGGCCAATGTCATCAAAGGCGCATCAGGATCGCGTGAACGCGTACATCCAAAAGGGAATCGACGAAGGAGCGACCCTCGCACTCGGCGGCCCCGGTCAGCCCGAAGGATTCGAGAAGGGTTTCTATGTCAACCCAACAGTCTTTGTTGACGTCACCCCAGATATGACGATCGCCCAGGAAGAGATTTTTGGTCCCGTGTTGTCCATCTTGACCTACACCGACGAAGACAATGCCGCAGCGATTGCAAACGGCACCATCTATGGCTTGCACGGTGCAGTGCAGTCTGGCAGCGATGAGCGAGCGATTGCCTTTGCTCGGCGGATGCGCACTGGGTCAGTCGACATCAACAGCGGTGGCTTCAATGCCGTGGCGCCCTTTGGCGGCTACAAGCAGTCGGGTAACACACGTGAGCGTGGCCGCTGGGGCCTTGAGGAGTTCCTCGAGACGAAGTCTTTGCAGCTCCCCGGGTGACAGCACTCTCTCACTCTTCTGAGGCACCCCCCGAGGACGAGATTCCGCAAGCGAGTGACTCACACCTTGACGAGCAGGCCGGATCGCCTACTCGTCAAGGTGTGGCACTCATTGCCAGATTTGTGCGTATGCACCCATCCTCGTTTTTCATGTCTCTCTTGGGCGGAGTGAGCTGGGCTCTTCTAGTTGTTGGCGCTACCTACATTCTGGGCCGCATCACTGATGAGGTCATCGAGCCTGCCTTCGATGGCGGTGTATCGGCATCTACGGTTTGGCTAGCCGTTGCAGCAATGTTCGTAGTCGCTCTCTTACGCGGACTCTCGGTGGGAATTCGGCGTTGGTTCGGATCCCTGACAGAGACGCGATCGCAGGCCACGTTGCGCACCGAGGTCACCGACCGCTTACTCGTCATGCCGATGTCTTCATATCGGCGTCACCCCACAGGCGAACTCCTAGCTAACGCCGATGTAGACATCACCACTGGTACCCAATTGCTCATGCCGCTGCCATTTTCGGTGGGTGTCATTGCGCTCGCGGCAGTCTCGCTTGTCAGCTTGTTCACTGCTGATCCTTCGTTTGCGCTCGTTGCATTAGTGCTGTTCCCTGCTCTTGCGTTTCTGAGCCGGTACTACACCAACAAGGTGAACGGCCCAGCGGCTCAGGTGCAGGCTCGACTCGGCCAGGTCTCTTCGATTGCGCACGAGAGTTTTGACGGGGCGCTAGTGGTCAAAACTCTGGGTCGCGAAGGCGATGAGGATCTGCGCTTTCAGGCGGCCTCGAACCAACTGCGCACTGAGCGGCTCGTCGTTGCCAACATGACCTCGGTGTTTCAACCACTCATTGATCTTCTACCGAACCTAGGAATCATCGCCCTGTTGCTGGTGGGGTCTTGGCAGGTAGATCACGGTGAGGCCACCGTCGGACAACTTGTTCAGGCCGTCGCCCTGTTTGGTTGGCTGGCCTTTCCCATGCGGATCGTCGGGTTCATGTTTGAGTCAATGCCCCGCTCAGTGGTTTCGGTCAAACGTGTTGATGCACTTCTTGCCGAGCCGATTGACCCCGCAGCCCAAACACCGGCGCTCAGCAACGAAGATTCGGTCGGAGCGGATCAAACCGCCGAGCCTGTGGCGGAGCTGCTGCCCAAGGGGCCACTCGCGGTTGAGGTCAACGGGGTCTCTTTTGAATACGGCGGTACGGCTGTGTTGTCGGGACTGACCTTCACAGCAGCAGCAGGCGAAACAGTGGCGCTTGTCGGATCAACCGGATCGGGTAGATCCACGCTGACCAATCTGATGATGCGCCTAGATGAGCCAAGCGCTGGGCAGATCCTGCTTGGTGGCGTGCCAATCACTCAGCTGAATCCCGATGAACTTCGCTCTGCGGTCTCAGTTGCGTTTCAAGAGAGCTTCTTGTTTGCCTCCACCATTGCTAGCAACGTCTCGATGGGCCGCGACCTGACTCAAGAACAGCTCGACGATGCACTCGACCGCTCACGAGCCAAAAAGTTTGTGGCCAAACTGCCCATGGCCCAAGACACAGTTTTGGGTGAGCGCGGCGTCACGTTGTCGGGTGGTCAGCGCCAGCGCGTGGCCCTTGCCCGCGCGTTAGCCCGTGAGCCACGGGTTCTGTTGCTCGATGACGCAACCTCTGCAGTCGATCCGGTGATTGAGGCAGAGATTTTGGGCGGACTTCGCACCAGCGATACCACGATGCTGATTGTTGCGCATCGTCTCTCGACCATCTTGCTGGCAGACAAGATTGTGCATCTTGAAGATGGTCGGATTCGTAGTGAAGGTACCCATGAGGAGCTACTTGCCGACCCCGAATACGCAGCGCTAGTGCGGGCCTATGAGTCTGAAGAAACGCGTGAACACGACCAGCATTTTGCCGAAGACCCAGATGCAGGGTTAGCGAAATGAACGGGGCGGCGACATGAACGTGGTGAGCAACCCGCCCGGGGACGAACTCAACCCAGCCGATGTGAAGGCACTTGAAGTGCTCAAAGCCGGCATTGCTGCAACACCCGAGCTCAAGGTGGGCTTGGGCGTATCAATTGCAATGGCTTTGGTGATGGCAGTTGGGCGAATGATCATCCCGATTGCCATTCAGCAGATTTTGGATAAAGGCATCGACAACGGAGACCCAAACTGGGGTTTTGTGCTCACGACCTGTGCCATTGCGGCTGTTGCAATGGTGGCCTTTTCGGTGCTCAACAGGTTTACCTATATGCGCCTGATGGTGACCGCCGAGAACGTGATTTTCGGATTGCGCACTCGTGCGTTTTCTCATGTGCACAAGCTGAGTGTTGCCAACCACAATGAGTCACGGCGTGGAGTCATGGTCGCCAGAGTGACGTCTGACATCGAGACTCTGGCGCAGTTTGCGTCATGGGGCGCAGTGTCGTGGATTGTCAACCTGACCATCATTGTTGTGGCTGTGGGTGTCATTGCCCTCTATAGCTGGCAGCTTGCGATTTTGACCGTGCTGGTGTTGATTCCCATCATTCCCATACTCAAGACCGTGCAACGCAGGCAGTTGCAGTCCTACGACGCGCTGCGGTCTCGAGTCTCTGACACGTTGAGCGAAATCTCTGAGACTGTGATGGGGATTCGTGTGATTCGTGCCTACGCAGATGCGCCCGCCGCCAGAGGTCGTCTGCATGCGGCGATTGATCGCCAGTATCGAGCGCAGCTCAAAGCAAGGTTCTTCTTTGCCATCATGTTTCCCATCTCGGATGTCTTTAGCGGCCTGACCTTGGCAGCCATTGTGGGCGTTGGTGTCTGGTGGGGTCCAGGTTGGGGCTTGCAGGCCGGCACGCTGATTGCAGTGGTGTTTCTTGCCAACATGGTGGTGCAGCCTGTGGCAGAAATCGGCGAGGTTCTTGATCAGACCCAGACGGCGCTCGCAGGCTGGCGCAAAGTGCTGAATCTGCTCGATGAGCCAATCGATGTCGTTGAGCCAGTGCCAGGACTTGAACTGCCAAGTGGGGCTCTTTCGGTCAGCGCCGTCGGAGTGAAGTTTGAATATGAACCAGGGCATCCAGTTCTGCACGGAATCGATCTGCAGCTCGCAGCGGGAGTGAATGCTGCCATCGTCGGAGAAACCGGTTCTGGGAAGACCTCGTTCGCAAAGCTTCTTGCTCGCCTTGCGGACCCAACAGAGGGGCACATCTTCTTTGATGGGATGGACCTTCGAGACGTGTCGCATGACTCCCGCGCGCGGTCGGTTCGCTTGGTGGCCCAAGATGGTTTCTTGTTCGAGACCACAATTTTAGAAAACGTACGATTCGGTCGACCAGAGGCATCAGATGAAGATGTTCGAAACGCTTTTGCCTCACTGGACCTGGATTGGTGGGTAGAGAGCCTTCCTGAAGGCCTAGCTACCGAGGTTGGCGAGCGCGGCGATGCGCTGTCGGTTGGCGAGCGTCAACTCGTGGCACTAGCTCGTGCGCAGCTTGCAGATCCCGGATTGCTGATTCTCGATGAGGCCACCTCGGCGGTCGACCCAGAGACCGAACGAGCGCTTTCGCATGCGTTGGCCAAACTGTCCGAGGGGCGCACCACGGTGAGTATTGCGCATCGTCTGTCTACCGCAGAGGCTGCTGATCTGGTGATCGTGGTTGATGACGGCCGAATTGTGCAGATCGGCACACACCAAGAACTTGTAGCCCTTGGCGGGGTCTACGGAAGGTTGTACGAGTCTTGGATCGGCAATACTCGGGCGGCCTGACTCGCTCAACGCAGCTCAATCCATCTGTTTTGGGCGCTGCGTTTCCATCAGCGTGCTCTGGTCGCTAGCCTCAGCTACGCCTTCGCGTTGTTTGTGCGAACGCACTCCCTCGAATCGGTCGAAATTCTCTTGACCGCCTACCTGCAAGGAACCACTGTGGCAAAGACTCCAATTCGTGTAGCCGTTACTGGCGCAGCCGGCCAGATCGGTTACTCACTGCTTTTTCGTATCGCCAGCGGCGCGATGTTGGGCGAGGATCAGCCGGTGATTCTGCAAATGTTGGAAATCACGCCAGCGCTTGGGGCGCTCAAGGGTGTTGCGATGGAACTCGAAGATGGTGCGTTCCCTCTGCTTGAAGAGATCATTCAGACGGATGACCCAGACGTTGCCTTTGGCGACTGTGGCGCTGCGCTGCTCGTTGGTGCCATGCCCCGTAAAGCTGGAATGGAGCGCTCAGACCTGCTCACAGCAAATGGTGGCATCTTCAAACCGCAGGGCGCGGCGCTTGGCCGCTCGGCGTTGAAAGACGCCAAGATTCTGGTTGTCGGAAACCCCGCCAACACGAACTCGTTGATTGCTCTGAGCAATGCCGAAGGTCTTGAGCCGGGCCGGTTTACTGCAATGACTCGCTTGGATCACAACCGTGCCATTGCGCAGCTTTCGGCCAGGCTGCATGCACCGGTGACTGACATTCGTCGGATGACCATCTGGGGTAATCACTCCACGACGCAGTACCCCGACCTGTTCCATGCAGAGGTTGCCGGTCGCATGGCAGCAGAGATGGTCAATGATCAGGCATGGATCGAAGGCGAGTTCATTCCCACCGTTGCCAAGCGTGGCGCAGCAGTGATCGAGGCCCGTGGTTTCTCGTCTGCAGCATCTGCTGCCAACGCAGCAATCGAGCACATCCACGATTGGCATCTAGGAACCCCCGAGGGCGACTGGGTGTCCATGGCAGTTCCTTCCGATGGCTCCTATGGGGTACCCGAGGGCCTGATGAGTTCGTTCCCGTGCGTGTGCAAAGACGGCAACTACGAGATCGTGCAAGGCCTTGAAATCGACGAGTTCTCACGTGGTCGCATTGATGCCTCGGTGGGCGAACTCATCGAGGAGCGCGACGCCGTGCGAGAGCTTGGCCTGATCTAGGCCTGATCTAGGCCTGATCTAGGCCTGATCTAGACCTGGGGTAAAGCGGAAGTAGAGCGGATATAAAGCGAGCGGTTCAACGGGGATGCTTCCCCGTTGAATCTTCGCGGTGCTGTTTCTAGCGTTGCCAGCGTGCCTAGCAGCGGGTCTCAACACATACTCGGCGCAGATCTAGATGATTTGGAGCGCTGCGCGACATATCTGGCGAATGCCGCAACTCGCCTTGTTGGCATACAAGCCCTGCTTGCTGTGCAGATTCGCTCCAGCACATGGACTGGTGCGGCGGCAGTCAGATTCGGCTCTGAGTGGAGGAACTCCCATGAGCCTTCGCTGCGCCTAGCTGCAGCCACACTGAGGTTCAGCGGCGAGCATCTGCGAACACAAGCAGAGCAGCAGCGCTGTGCAAGTAGCAGCGATGCAGGGAGCAGTCCTGCTGGCAGCACCCATGCACGCAGCACCCATGCACGCAGCACCCATGCAGGCAGCAGTCCTGCAGGAACCGCCCAATGGCTCCCGATTGAGGCTGGCCATCCTGAAGCTCTGCAGAGCTTGTACCACACCAATCAAGTAGCAATCATGAATGAGCTGCAGTTGCTGCGCGCGCAAAGGGCCGAGTGGTTACAGGTCCCGGTTCTTGGCGGGCTGCTCTCTGGCATGCGATTTTTGCCGTTTGATCCGCTTGAAGAGATTGACAACAAGGTCGGGTGGTTGCAATCGCTTGTAGGGAAGGATCGACAGTTTCTCTTTGTAGACACCCTCGGGTCAGGGCATGCCGCCGAGGTATTTGGAAACCTTGATCAGGCCAGCCATGTGGCAGTTGTGATTCCCGGTGTTTCTACGGATCTCGGGAACTTCATTCACCCAGATCGCCTGCCGGCTGCCGTGCTGCAACGAGGGGTGGCTGACACGGCTGTGGTGCAGTGGCTTGGCTACGACCCGCCAGACAACATGATGCTGGCCGGAGTAAACGGCGGGGCAAACTCACGGATTGCTGCTCAAGAAGGAGCTGTTGCGCTACAGGGCTTTGTTGTTTCGCTTCGTGCTGCTGGAGCGCAAGACATCACCGTGATCGGCCACAGCCTTGGCGCGTACCTTGCATCGATTGCGGCTGGAACCACCAAAGGCCTAGCAGCCGACAGGGTTGTATTTGCTGGCAGTCCTGGCTCGTTCCGCTCAGATGTTGAGCAGTTCCACCTGCAAGGTGGGCAAGGGTCTGAGTCGACAGTTTTTGTCATTGAGCAGGGTGCCGACCCCGTAGCAGCGGGTGCATTCGGCAGATCGCTGCTGGGATCAGATGTTACTGATCCAGGTTTTGGGGCAACGCGACTGCTCGATGGTCAACCGGGGCTTGGCAGCCCACTCAGCAATCACAGCAATTACTTCAGCGACACTGTCTCAGTGCAGAGCATGCAAAGGGTGATCACTCAGCAGAACTAGTAACGCAGAGCTAATAGGTGGTGGCTTCTCGCAGCGGCGCAAGCGCGTCTGCAAGGCCATCAATCGCAGCATGCTGACGGACCAGAACAGCTACATCGCCGCCAAGCTTGAGGCGGCCCTGCATAAAGGCTGCTTGAGCGGACACGTCGCCCTGAGCAATTGCAGCAGCAGTGTCGTAGTCCATCTCAAAGCTCACCTGAGCATCTTTTGCGGGCCCAGGCACAAGCAAGGTTGTGCCGTGGTCCATACGGATGCAGTACACGGTTTTTCCAGTAGGAGAGCCAGTCACCTCATAGCGGATGCTCAGGTCAACCTCAGTAGTAGCTGCAGCTACTGCCGGATCGGCAGCGAGTGCCGCCGCTGCTTGGTCTAGCCATTCTTCGCTCAAATACTGCGTCACGTCACTACCTTAGTGACCTCACCTCGGGTCTTCCCCATGTAGGGCGCAGCGGTGATCGATCCGCAGCAGGGGAGCGCACCTGACAGACTATGAACATGACAACTCCAGACCCCCGAGACGAGCATCGGCACCTTCCCGACAGTACGGAACTTTGGAACGAGTCGTATTACATGGACTGGTTCAATGAGGATCTGACCCTAGGTGGTTACGCTCGGATCGGCTTTTATCCGAACCTCAACCGGGTTTGGTACTGGGCTTGCTTGGTGGGCCCGGATCGCCCGCTAGTGACGGTGATCGAGCATGAGGTGGCCATGCCGAAGTCGGCTAGTTCGCTTGAGCTTCGCCACGAGGGGCTCTGGGCTGACCATGTGATCGAGGTGCCAAATGAGCACATGTCGATCAACCTTGAGTCCTTTGGGTTGTCTCTGGACGATCCCGCAGAGGTGTATCACGATCCTCGTGGCGAGGTTGTGCCCTTCGGTTTTGAGCTGGACTTCATCACTGACCGGGGCGCCTATCAGTGGCCGCCAGTCACGCCGAGGTATGAGATTCCCTGCCGAGTTCAAGGGCAGATCCTTGTTGGCGATGAGCGCATTGAGTTCGATGGTTGGGGGCAGCGAGACCATTCTTGGGGTGCTGCTCGTGACTGGTGGGCCATGCCTTGGAGTTGGACTGCTGGCCGCCTAGAAGACGGCGAGCGCTGGCATAGTGCTGGCGGCTTCTCTGCGAATAACGAGTGGGG
>WLJI01000088.1 GCA_009701845.1 Actinomycetota bacterium | reverse complement strand
AGCCCACACCGGCAGCGAGGTTTGCTAACGCAACAAGACCACTCGCACCTTGCTGCGCAACAACACCCAACTCACAACCCAACCCAAAACCAGACACAGGCCCACCAGACACAGGCCCACCAGCCACAGGCCCACCAGACACAGGCCCACCAGAAACAGCATCACCGGAAACAGCGGGACCAGACACAGCAGGTTGTGCGTCACCAGCTTTGGAGTGGTTTGGTTCTGATTCTTTAGGATCGAACATGTGTTCTATATTAGGAACACCCAGTGACACTCAAGCAACGAATTGGCCCAGCCAGAAAATCGCTGCAGCACACTGCCTGCAGCACACTGCCTGCAGCACACTCTCTGCAGGAGTCGAACAGCTATGTCGGCCATTGATCCGGCGGGGAAGATTGGCTCAGGGGTTCCTCTGGTCTTGTATCTGCCGCTTTAGTTTTTGGCAGGTGCAGCCATCTCAACGCCCTCATCGAGATCTCGGGCGACTTGCTGCGCCACTGCTGCTAGGTCATCTGGAAGCTGATCAATTCGATCAAGTTCGTCCGAAAACTTGAGCCGTGGTTGATCCTGGGATGCAACAACTCGTGGCATCCAAGCCGAATGTAAAACGAAGGGAACCTCAACGCCTGCGCCAGAACCCGCCAGTGTGGCGATTGGTCCTGAGCCAACTGCAGACGCATCAAAAACCTCAACCCGAAAGCCCTTATCGTTGATCACCGGAACCACTACATAGCCGTCGTGGCCGCCGGGGTCCGAACCGGCGTAGCGGCTGCGGCCGGGAACTGAACCAGGGTCCCGAGGCACAAAGATTGGCGAGGTGGGCATATCGTCCAAGGCAAACTCGTGATGCGTCATCAGCTGCAGGTCTGGCAGTGAGGTCGTGGTGAGTAGTGGGGGAGTTTCCTCTGCGGGCCATTCGGATCGATCGATTCGGTCTGCGTACAGAGCAAGCATCTTTTGAGTGACTGCTTCGGGGCGCCAGCCAAAGTGAACCTGATGGTGAACCGTCGGTTTGGAACGACCCTCGGTTGACCAATCCATTGCGTTCAACTGCCTGCTCCACAGCAGCGACGGCTCACGCTGTTCGGCGCGCTCGTGCACCTTCCCGGTCTCTGGATTGAACTCGATCAGGGTGTTGCGGTCCGGGCTCATCGGAAAGCCGAAGAGTCCACACAACGCAGGGTCAACCGGGCGGCCGAGGGCATCGATATCGCCTACGCCCTGAGTCATTGCAAGGTCTGCATTTTGGGTGTGTTCAAAAAGCACCTGAATGCCGTCGGAGTCGTCGTACATCGCGTAGTAGTGGTTGATCTCAGGTGCGATCTCGAACACCTTGGCCTCTACTGGGGTTCCAGGGGGAACGGCTTCAAGAGCATCCTTGCGGATGAGGTACACGGGGCCGGATGCGTTTGCTGGCTCGAGTCGATCGCCACCGGTCAACACCTGAGGCTCTACCTTGAAAGCGCAATCTCCGATGATCAGCCAGTCGCGAGTTTGAGTAATGGTGTGCACTGATTGCGGAATCAGTCCACCGCTAATGGGCCACATCTGCAGAGGATTTTGGCCGTCCCAGCGCACCACGAACAGCTCACCCCAAAAGATGTTGACAGTCCAGAGCACGTCCCGGTCGGGGTCAATCACAGGGTGGGCAGTGCTCATCACAAGCGGTAGCAGCGGCTGGCTGAAGATCTCGAAGTCCTTCCATTCGGAGCGATGGCCAACCTCACCAAGAAATGCAAGTGTGACCGGGTCGATCTCTACCGGCCGACCAACATCCCAAGTGGTAAAGAGGCGGTCCCCCCAAGGTAAGGGTGCGGTGTTGGCTGCGTTACTCATTCCGAAGGGCGACTGAACACCCATATGGGTTGCGGTGAAAACGTCGGGACGGAGTGCGCGCAAGCGCGCAGAGGGGGAATCGATCATGCGTTGCCGCCAGGCGAAAGAATCTTCGAGGGCTCCGTGAGTGCCGCTCTCGAGTGAGAGCCTGTAGGTCATTCCGTCACCAAAGAAGGGGTGTGGATTATCGAATGTGCTCGGATGCGGCGCGCTCAAGATAAGTTCACCGGTCATGTCCTGCGGCCACGTTCCGCTCTGCAGCGTCAGATCATGATCTTGTGGCGTGGACTGATTAAAGACTGATCTTGGCAGTGGCACGAGGACCTCTCTAAGGAATTGGTAAACGGTGTTTACCTCTAATGCGCTTGTCGTGCAACCGATCTTGAAAATCTGTGGCCTTCGATGGGGCAAGCTGTAGGGATGCGTGTACCCCTCACTAGGGAACTTTTGATCGAAACTGCCCGTGAGCAACTCGAGTCTGAGGGCGTGGGTCAGCTCTCATTGCGCGGTCTTGCTAGGCATCTCGGAGTAACTGCTCCAGCGCTGTATGCATACGTCAAAGATAAAGATGATCTACTCGAAGCTCTTGCCACTGAGCACTTTGAGGCATTGGTGCAGCGATTTGATGCCATTGAGGAAGCCGATCCACTAGAGCGAATCCGGGCGCTGAGTCGAGCCTACGTGTTACACGCACTTTCCTCGCCGGCGCTGTTTCATCTGATGTTTCGCTACCCGCCCACCCCGGTGCCGGGGGTTGAGGCGTTCCCTCCCTCTACTCAAGCATTCGAGGCCGCATCGGCTGCCACTGCGGACGCAATTGCCGCAGGGCAAATTGCGAGCGCCGATCCAAGCCTTGCGAGCATGACGATGTGGGCGGCCATACACGGAGTGGCGGAAGTCTTGCTCCTCGGGTTTACTGCTGACGAGCAAGCCTCATTGGAACTCATGGACTCAGTCATCAACACGGTTCTCGCTGGCCAGATTCATCCCCTTCCCGACTGACCCTCACCGGGGTCGACCTGGGTTGGTAAACACCGTTTACAACGCGTAACCCTCTGAGTAGCCTGCCGGTTATGTCTCTCGAATCTCCAGCCAGTGTGAACCCCTACCTAGTAGGTCAGTATGAGCCGGTTCGGGATGAACTCACGGTGCAAGACCTTCACATTACGGGCACGGTTCCTGCTGCATTAGATGGAATGTACCTTCGCAATGGGGCAAATCCGCAGTTCGATCCGATCACTCGATACCACGTCTTTGATGGCGACGGCATGATCCACAAGGTTCAACTAGAAGGCGGCCGGGCGAGTTACCAGAATCGGTTTGTTGAGTCGAAAGGTTTGATGATTGAGCGGCGAGAAGGCGCGGCACTCTTTGGAGGCCTGTCTGAGTTTCGGATGCCGCCAGAGGAACTTCTTGTCGAAGCTGGAATGATGAAGAACACGGCCAACACCAACATCGTGCGGCATGCAAACAGGCTGCTTGCCCTCATGGAGGCAGGAAAACCCATTGAGATGAGCAAGGAACTAGCGACTCTTGGCGAGTGGGATTTTGCCGGCTCTCTGATTGGCCCAATGACTGCTCACCCCAAAGAAGATCCAGAAACGGGCGAACTGCTGTTCTTTGGCTATAGCCCGTTTCCTCCGTACCTGCGTTTCCATCAGGCCGATGCTTCGGGCGAGCTCATCAAGAGTGTCGCCATTGACCTGCCTAGCCCCGTGATGATGCACGACTTCGCTGTTTCTCGTCGACATGTTGTGTTCTTCGATCTGCCGGCGGTGTTTGATCTTGATGCAATGTTGGCGGGCGGGCCTGCAATCGAATGGGATCCGGACAACGGTGCTCGTATTGGGATTATGGACCGCCAAGCACTCGAACTCGGTGTGCGCTGGATAGAGGTTGAGCCGTTTTATGTGTTCCATTTTCTGAACGCCTATGACGATGGAGACACGGTGGTGGTTGAGGGTTGTCGTTCGGATCGACTGAACGTGAGTTTCGGCGATGACTCAGTTGGCGACACGGTGCGACCATCTCTGCATCGCTGGCGCATCAACCCAACATCGGGAACGGTCTCTGAAGAGACTCTCGATGATCGAGCAGCTGACTTTCCGCGAATAAATGATTCGTTTGCCGGCCTTGAACACCGCTATGGCTACCTTGGCCATACCCGAAGTTGGGTCGAGAACGAGGTTGTCTTTGATGGCGTAACTCGTCACGATCTGCACGAGGGAACCTCGGTAACGCATGTGTACGGCGAGCATTCAGTCTGCGGCGAAGCCGTGTTTGCGCCTGATCCTGATCGCTCCGAGGAAGACGCCGGATGGTTGCTGAACTTCGTAAGTGATCAGAACTCAACGCAGTCTGATTTAGTCATCCTTGACGCTCAAGAAATGAGCGAGGTTGCTCGAGTGCACCTTCCTCGCAGAGTGCCCTTCGGGTTTCACGGCAATTGGCTGGCGAATGAGTAACGCCTAGGCGCAACGCTCAACCCGATCCCTCCGCGATGTTTTTGAAGATCGGCAGCTATATTCACAAGTTGAGGTGCGCTAACTCCCGAGAATCGCCTCTGGAAGCGACTGGAATGACCCTGCAGAACGAGATTCCTCCATCACCCCAAAAAGCGTTGCGGCGCCAGGGTAAGGCCGTGAATCGTCGTGGTCGGTCTACTTCGGGCAGTTCTGGCTCGGGGACAGCGGGTTCGGGCACTGCGAGTCCGACTACAGCGGGGTCGAGTTCTGCTGGGGATTCGAAACCAGGGGTACGCGCCCGATTGCGCTACATGTTCGATACGGGGCTCTCTCGGGGGCCATCGGTGGTGATTGGTTGGCTTGGCTTACTGACCCTGTTGGTGATTCTGGTAACGGCACTTTTCATGACGATTTTCGGTTTGGTCGGGGTGAACGGAGGAGCCCGCTTAGGGTTTGGCGAAGCCTTCTGGCAGGCCATGCTTCGAGTGGTAGATGCGGGGACCTTCGCCGGAGACAGCAGTTGGCCCACACGGCTACTTGGACTTTCGATTACCTTGGCGGGAATTTTTTTGGCTGGCAGCCTGATTGGTTTAATCGCCAACTCTGTTGATCAGCGTGTTGATGGCCTGCGCAAAGGACGCAGTAGCGTCCTAGAGACTGGCCATACGCTGATCTTGGGTTACTCAAGCCGGGTGCCCGTGATTGTGAGCGAGCTCGTCCTTGCCAATGAAAGCCTGCGTCGCGGAGTAGTCGTAGTTCTCGCCAATGAAGAGAAGTCAGTTATGGAAGACGAGCTGCGCGATCAGGTCCGGAACTTCCTGACAACTCGGCTTGTTTGCCGAAGGGGCCACACTGACGAGCCTGCCGATCTTGAGTTAGTCAACGTTGCCGGCGCGAGGTCGATCATTGTTGTTGGCGACAGCGATGCAGTCGTGATCAAGACGCTGCTTGCAATTAGATCTATCGATCCGCATTTTGAAAATGCACACGTTGTTGTAGAGACCAGTTCAGAGTCAGCTGATGCCTCCATTCGCTCTCTTTTTGGCCCGCGAGTCGTGACCGTCAATTCGGATCAGATCGTCGCGGAGTTAACTGCCCAGGCTTGTCGCCAACGGGGACTCAGTACTGTGTTTCGTGAACTCTTAGATTTCGATGGAGACGAGGTCTACTTCGAGAAGTTTCCAGAGACAACGGGGCACACATTTGCTCAGGCTCAACTGGCATTCGAGAGCAGTGTGCTGATGGGCCGGCTTACGGCTGACGGACTAGTCCAACTGAATCCTCCTGCCGACACTGTCCTTCAAGAGGGAGATGAACTCATCGGGGTTGCCTCGGATGATTCCACCTTCCTTTTCGGCGGTGTGGTCGACGCGCCGGAAATTCCGCAGGCCGAGGTGATTGCAGAGCAGGCTGGACCAACGCGAATCTTGGTTGTGGGTTGGAGTGTTTTGGGTCCGCGCGTGCTAGCTGAGCTCGACGAGTTCCTGACATCAGACACGGTCATTGAGATCATTGCCGACCCTGAGCAGGTCGACGTGGACGCTATTGAACCCTCGATCTTGGTACGCAATGTTCACATCGAAGTAGCTGCTTTTGGAGGTGGGCCCGAGGAGGTCACTGCTTATGCTGCGCGACGGCATTTTGATGAGGTGATTGTGCTGGGCTACCGGGATCGGATATCGACAGATGAGGCTGATGCCCGGACACTGCTGACACTGATGGCGTTCAACCAAATAGTTGAGAAGCACGAACTAGGCGACGTAAGAATCGTGGCCGAGCTTCTTGAGCAGCGACACACACCGCTCGCAGTTGCGACGGGCGCTGACGACTTTATTGTCAGCGTGGAGCTGACGAGTTTGCTCATTGCGCAACTTTCGGAGCGTCATGAGCTTGATCTGGTGTTTCGAGACCTCTTCGACCCCCAAGGATGCGTTGTTGAGCTGCGTCCTGCCGTTGCGTATGGGGCAGAGGCACTTCGGACGTTCGCAGATGTCGTAGCCGCGGCCTCGGCACAAAACCAGACTGCTCTGGGCTACCGAATCGGCAGCAGTGGTGAGGTAGTGATCAACCCGGCAAAGTCCACAGAGGTGCAACTCGGGGCCAAAGATTCCGTGCTGGTGCTTCGCTAGTTGGTCAGGTTGCTCTTCGTCTGAGATCGCTACTCGTCTGAGATCGCTACTCGTCTGAGAGAGCGTCAATGCAGATCGTGACGGCTAGAAGAAGTACGTCGTCTTCGCCGTCAAGGATTTCAATACCGTAGGTATCGCGCACGCGGAACCATTTCTTTGAAACGGTTGCGATGGTGTCGCCGTCTTTCTCTATCTCATACTCATGGTCAGCAATGTTTCCGTGAGCGTGAAGATCCTCGCCGCCGTCCATCTCTACTTTGTAGCGGTCACGAATCCCGATGAGCTTTTTGTGCACGGTTGCCGAGCGTCCGTCGGGCAACTTGATCGACATCTTGTCCCTGACGGTGAGAACCCGCTCTTTGATCTCGGCCAGGTTTTTTCCTGAATGGTCTTCCAGGATAAACGTCTTGCGCATGCGCATGGCCTTGCCGTCAGACTTGTAGACCTTGTCGCCACTTTCGTTCTCAATCCAAGAGTCGTCGCCAAAGCTCATGAGCCTCTCGTGCATCTGAAACTTATGCGTGCCTTTGTCGTCTTTAGAGCGGTTTAACAGTCCCATAGCGGTAGAGACTACGACCCTCGCCGCAAACCTGTGAGGAATTCCATAACGGTGAACTTCGTTTGCGAACAGGCTTCCTAGGAGCGCGCCACTCGAAACCCGATGTTGCCGGCGCTTGATTGAGCGGTGTTAGCGCTTCGAGCAGAGACGCGGTAGCGCCAGCAGTAGGACTCGTGGCAAAGATAGGACCCGCCCCGCATGACCCGATGCGTTCCACGTGGTGGACCACACGGATCTTGGCGTGGTCCGGTCAGATGAAAGGCGGGGTCAAAGAAGTCGGCGCACCATTCCCAAACGTTGCCGCAGGTATTGAACAGGCCAAATCCGTTCGGTTCGTATGAGTCGACTGGAGCTGTTCCGGCGTAGCCGTCAGCGGCAGTGTTGCGGCTAGGGAAATCACCTTGGAAGACGTTCATGCGGTGCTGGCCGTCTGGCTCTCTCTCATCTCCCCAGGGGTAGCGCTTCCCCTCTAGGCCGCCTCGTGCTGCGCATTCCCATTCGGCCTCTGTCGGCAGTCGGGCACCGGCCCACTGACAAAATGCAACTGCATCTTCCCAAGTGACATGAACCACGGGATGATCCATCCGGTCGGCAACTGATGACTGCGCTCCCTCGGGGTGTTGCCAGTTGGCACCTTCAACAAGTCTCCACCAGGGTGCAGCGGCTACGCCTTGGGTGGGTGGAAAGTCATCGGGGAGTAACCCTCCAAACACAAACGACGAGCCTTCTCGCTCAGATTCAGTCACCCAACCGCTTGCTGCAACAAAATCGCCAAACTCGGCATTAGTCACCGCGGTAGCAGAGATCTCGAAAGCACCGAGCGAAACCTGCCGGATTGGTCCTTCGCCGTCGGCCGGGTAGGCAGACTCTTCTGAGCCCATAGTGAAGCTTCCGGCTGGCACTGAAACAAACACCCCGTTCAGAGCCGGGCTTGCCACGGTTGGTTGCGCGGTATTGCCACCTTCCTCCGTCGCACTGCTGCCTAGTAGGGCTTCTGCGACGCGTTCTTCGGAGGGTCGGTCGTGAGCGGAGGGGCTACAGCAAGGTTGGGTCATAGTTCTGGATGCGAATCGGGGGATACGTTCTGGGGCGCAGACTAGGTATGGTCACTCGGGTGAAGTCCGTTCTGCGCTAGGTTCTTGCAGTCACACTGCATAGTAAGTGGTGCGGCAACACTTCTCGGAATCTGCCGAGACCCAATTTTGGAGGCTCTCTTGCTTGCATACGATTACCCGCTACTTCAGATCATCATCACGATGATGTGGTTCTTCCTGTTCTTCCTGTGGATCTGGATTGCCATCACCGTGCTTGTTGACGTATTCCGCAGCCATGACATGGGTGGCTTTGCCAAAGCTCTTTGGCTACTTTTCATTGTTGTTGTTCCATTCCTCGGCGTGTTGGTCTACCTGCTCGCCCGTGGTCACAAAATGCAGGAACACCAAGTTGCCGCAGCAAAGGCTTCTCAGGAGCAGTTCTCCGCGTATGTCAAAGAGACAGCGGGCGCTGGAGAATCCTCGGCTGAGCAGTTGACCAAGCTGGCTGCACTTCACGACAGCGGCAAGCTCAGCGATGCTGAGTTTGATGCGCAGAAAGCCAAAATCCTGGCCTGATGTGACAGTTGTTGAAACTGCCCGTCTCATCGATCTTGTATCGGTAGGCGGGCAGTTTCGCGTCTCGGTTCCCGATACCCTGAACTCATGACCGGCACCGGGGCGCCAGAGAGTGAGTTTGTCGAGAATTCACCCGAAAAAGTCGGCGCAGGTTCTCGGTCGTTAGAACTCCATGAGTGCCCGGGAGCAGTTGACGCCTACGGTCCACGCCCCCTTTGGCGAGGCTGGCTACACGCTGCGGCCTTCGTGGCAGTTATCCCTGCGGGCATCTACCTGCTGAGCCTGGCGCAGAGTACTGCGGCCCGAGTCGGGGTGATTGTGTATTGGTTCAGTCTCGCCGGGCTCTATGCAACAAGTGCCAGCTATCACCGCCTTGCGCGAACTGCTACCTCGGTTTTGTGGTTTCGCCGGGCAGACCACTCGATGATTTACGTATTAATCGCCGGCACGTACACGCCGATCTGTCTGCTGGTTCTTCCCGCTATTTGGGGAATTCCTATGCTCGTGCTGATCTGGACTGCGGCCCTAGTGGGTATCAGCATGAAGATGATTCGCCTTGGTCTTGATAACGGCCCGAGCGGGTCTTGGCTGTATATCGTGATGGGATGGGCAGCGGTGTTGACCCTGCCTGTGCTCGTGATGAATCTGAACTGGGTGCAACTGTTGCTGCTCGCAGCGGGCGGCTTGTTGTACACATTGGGCGCTGTAGTGCTTGGCAAGCATCGCCCCGATCCGAGCCCCGAGAAGTTTGGGTATCACGAGGTCTGGCATTCAATGACAATTGCCGCAGGCTCCTGTCACTTTGCTCTGATCGCAACCATGCTGGCCTAACGACTGCTGGCCTAACGACTGCTGGCCTAACGACTGCTGGCCTGCTGGTGTTTCGGCTGCTCAGATGGGGTGGCCCTGTGGTCCGAAATCATCCCAGTTCGCAGGGCCCTGTTTTTGCGCACGTTCAGTCTCGTCATGCCCAGTCTCGTCATGCTCAGTCTCGTCATGCTCAGTCTCGTCATGCTCAGTCTGGTCATGCTCAGTCCGGTAAGGCTCGGGCCCTCCGTGGCTGTGTCCGGCGTGAATCTGTTCACGGCCAGTCAGCACTGCAGCGGCCAATGCCGTGGTGATCGGAACCGAGATGACCAAGCCGATGGATCCCACCAACATCCGCACAATCTCCATAGCCACAATCTCGCTACTCAGAATGCGGCCGATCGACTTGTTGCCTTGGCTAAAGAGCAGCACCAGCGGAAGCGCAGCACCTGCATAGGCCAGCACCAGAGTGTTCACCGTCGAAGCCACGTGATCGCGGCCTACGGTGATGGCTTCTCTGTACAGCACAACTTTGCTCATCTTTGGGTTGGCTCTTCGCAGCGCAGACACTGTCGATACTTGGGTGACCGTGACATCGTCGAGCACGCCGAGGGCGCCAACCACGATGCCCGCTACTAACAAGCCCCGCAGGTCAAGCGCAGAGGCAGTCACACGAAGCACTTGAGCGTCTTCATTGGCTAAGCCAGACAAATTGCAGAGCTCAGCTGCGACAAGGGCAAGCAGCACGATCAACACCAAACTCAAGAGCGTGCCTGCAAGCGCAACCGTGGTTGCGGTATTCACCCCATGAGCTAGATACAGCGCAACATAGGCAATGGCAACGGTTCCGACTAGGGCCACTAGAACCGCTGACTCGTTGCGAAGAAGCGAGGGCACGATGAAGGCCACCAGAATCAGCCCACTTGCCGCTAGCCCGATCAGAGCGCGCACCCCTTGCCATCGTCCAACAAAGACCACTGCTGCAATAAAGAGAATGAGCAGCCACCACATCGGTGTACTGCGTTGAAAGTCTGAGAACGAGTAGCGGTAGGGCACCGGACTCGTCGCCACGTCGAGCAGCACGACCTGCTCGCCACCCTTCATCTGCGGGATTCGAAAGTCGGTGTCTCGAATCAGAAACACCCCGGTGTCACCTGCATGCTTCCCGGAGGTGATCTTGACCGAGACTTCTTGGCAGCCGGCTAGGGCGTTGGCCTCAACTGCATCGCAGGTAGTGCGAACAGCCTTGGTGACGGTTGCATCTACAAACTCAGATGGTTGATTGCCAAGGTCCGGCGCTTCGCCCCGGGGCCAGAGCAACCCAAGGCCCAGAAGGGTCAGCAGCGAGACAACAATGATCGCCCGTGTTACCCATTTTTGGGTCTGCTCAGCAGTCTCCATCACCCATCAGTCTTGTGCATCGCACTCAGCTTTGGGGGCACCCTGCCGCAGAGGTTCGCAGGTTGGCTACGGTCTGGGCAATGGATGCTGATCGGGAAGAACCTACACAAGGCGCTCTGCCACCTCCGCCTGAGAAGTACTTTGCAAGCGACAATGCCTCGGGCGTACACCCCAAGGTGATGGAGGCTTTGCAGAGCGCAAATTCAGGGCATGCGTTGGCCTATGGCCAGGATCCGTGGACGCAGCGCGCAACAGCTCAGTTTGAGGAACTCTTCGACAAGCGCGTTGACGTTGCATTTACCTTCGGCGGAACCGGAGCAAACCTGCTGGGTCTGCAGTGTTTGCTGCAGCCTTGGCAGGCCGTGATTTGTACTGACTCAGCCCATATTGCTGTTGACGAGTGCGGGGCTCCTGAACGCTTCATTGGATGCAAGCTGATCGACTTGCCATCTCCTGACGGCAAGCTCGTGGCCGACCAGATTCACGAGCAGTTGCACGGTAGCGGTGATGAGCATCATGTTCAGCCGCGAGTTGTCTCTATCACCCAGTCAACTGAACTCGGAACGTTGTATTGCGCCGATGAGATTGCAGACCTTGCCGATGCCTGTCACGCCGCAGGGCTTTTGTTGCATGTTGACGGGGCGAGGGTTGCAAACGCTGTTGCCGCAACTGACTATTCAGCCGCGGCGATGCTCGTCGAGACGGGCGTGGATGTGCTCACGTTTGGGGGAAGTAAGAACGGGATGATGTTTGGTGAGGCCGTGATCTTTTT
>WLJI01000087.1 GCA_009701845.1 Actinomycetota bacterium | reverse complement strand
GAGTATTGGGTTCTGCCCAAGTATTCACTCACCCAGTCCAGCGTCATGGCGAGCGGCAGTACCCACATTCCGATCACCAGAACAGGTGAAGTCGCCACGGCCAAACTGATAACGGAGGCCGCAGTTAGTAGGAGTACCGGGTACAACACTAAACAGCGTCGGCATACATGGTGCTTGCCGAGTGTCACGCATCGGTCGTACTGCCCGGGTCGGTGATGCGAAAACCACAGCGGACTCACATGAGTCCCTGCTGTGAGATGCGATGAATCGACCGGCGCTGGCATCTGTTATTTATCGGCAGAAGACTGCCAAACCTGAGCTCTGGGGTGCCAGCAAGATCAGGAACGCGCGAGGATGACCCCCATGACTGAGCCGCAGAAACCCGCACCCACCGAAAATCCCGACTCAGCGGAGTTTGTCTATAACGAGTTTTCGCATTTCGCAGGCAACTGCAACGAGTACGCATTGCCGTGGGACGGGCAAGCTCAGGTCACGCGGGTGAGCCATGAACTGCCAGATGGCAGGGTTGCCTCTGCGTTGAAATGGGGTGATGGCCCGCCAGAGTTGGTACTTCTGCACGGCGGGGCCCAGAACGCGCATACCTGGGACACGGTTGCCTTGGCGCTTCGGCCCTGTTCGATCCTGGCTGTGGATTTGGCCGGTCACGGGCATTCGGACTGGCGGACCGATGGGGCGTATGGTCCGCAGAACAACGCAGATGATGCGGCGGCCTTAATCGATGTATTCGCGCCCTCTGCCTCGGTGCTGGTCGGCATGTCTCTGGGTGGACTCACCGCAAACGTTCTCGCAGCGACCTACCCATGGCTGGTGCAGCGCCTCGTAGTGATCGATGTGACCCCAGGAGTCACCCGTAACAAAGCGGCCGAAGTCCATGCCTTCATCGAGGGGCCGCAACATTTCGCTAGCTTCACGGAGATCTTCGACCGCACGACCGAGTTCAATCCGACTCGATCTGCGGATTCCTTGCGGCGCGGCATTTTGCACAATGCCCATCGGATGCCAGATGGCTCTTGGGAATGGAATTATGACCGCCGGCCAATCCTGCAAGAGGCGGTGTCGCATCCAGAGGACGGCGACGCTGCGACATTCTCGGGAGATCTCTGGGGTGAGGTTGCAGACGTCCAAGCGCCGTACCTGTTGCTGAGGGGTTCGCTCAGCGCAGTCGTTGACGATGCCGACGTGGCCGAGTTACTCGTTCGCCAACCCGAGGCTCGTGTGGTGGTCGTCGATGGTGCAGGCCACAGCATCCAAGGTGACCGACCGATTGAGCTTGCCGAGATACTGCGGCAAGAACTCAATCAGGCTACGTGACCTGCCCGGCAACCCAAGTCTCAACAAGGTCGCGCAGCACGGGAAGGGTCACGGCCCCCGCACCAAGCACGGTGTCATGAAATGCGGGCAACTCGAAGCGTTCTCCTAGAGCATCTTCGGCGTAGGAGCGCAGGCGCAAGAACTCGAGTTGGCCAACCTTGTAGGACAGCGCTTGGCCTGGGATGGCCAGATAGCGATCTACTTCTCCAGAGATCTGGTCTTTCGGAACCGGTGTGTGCTCTTCGAAGTAGTCCACCGCTTGCTGGCGGGACCACCCCATGGCATGAAGACCGGTGTCAACTACGAGTCGTGCTGATCGCCAAGAATCGGCCGCAAGCATTCCAAAACGGGCAACCCTGTCTGAATACAGGCCCATCTCATCGGCTAGGCGTTCGGCATACAAAGCCCATCCCTCTATATATGCAGTAGGGCCGTCGTGACGTTGAAACTCGGGCAGGCCAGTGAGTTCCTGACTAATTGCTATCTGAAGGTGATGCCCAGGAATCGCCTCGTGGAAGGCAATCGACTCGGCCTCGGTGCGAGAGGCTTCTTCTGGGTGAGATGTGTTGATGAAGTACGTGCCAGGGCGTGAGCGATCGATCGCTGGCGGGAAGTAGTAGGCGTACGGTGCGTCCTCGGCAAGAAAATCGGGAATGGGGGAGACCCTGCATGGGGAGGATGGGAGCAGGCCAAAGAACGCTGGCAACGCCTCTGTGGCGCGGGCCACGCTGCGCTCGGCAAGTTCAACAATCTCGGCAGCATCGACATGGCGCAGCGATGGATCTGTACGCAAATACTCAAATACGGATTGCAGGCTGTTGGCGTCGTAGCTGTAGTTCGTAGCGCTGGTACCTGCAGCGCTGCTTGGCTTGGGCTGCACTGGTTCTTGGGCCAGAGCCAGATACTCCTGCTGCAATGTGCCCTCGGTGATCTCTTTGCCGAGTGCATGCAACTCCGAGGCAGAGAACTCACTCGTGGTATGTGAACGGATCAGGGCTCCGTAGAGTTCCTCTCCTTGGGGCAGCCAGCACCATCCGGCCTTGTCGTCCTCGCGAGCGGACGGGGCGATCTGATCGCGCAAGGCATCTCGGTATTCGACAAACGCTGGTCGGATACGTTCTCGAACTGTCTGAGCCATCTGAAGCTGCCACTGATCGGCCCCAGACCAGTCCTTTGGTAGCCCCGCTGCTAAGAACGGATCGGAATCGAGCGGCGAGGCGAGGTACAGATCCAGAGAGTGAATGGAGCGAGCGATCACCCGTTGTGCAGGGGTCCGACCCACCTCGAGCCCAGCAAGAAATCGCTCCACGGCTTGGCCCAGCATCCGGGGGATCTCTGCATATCGCTTGAGGGCTGCCTGAGCGTGCTCTGGTTCTGGGTAGGTTAACTGCGGGGCCAGCATCAGCAGCGCTGCGTGCGGTCCGTCCATCTGATCGCAGGCCAGTTCGATCAAACGCAGATCCGCTGATTCGATACCAGTGTGCAGGTAATGAGCAAGAACCGAGCGAGTGACTCGCTCGATGGGGGTCAGGCTTTGCGTATCAACTGCATCGCAGCGGTGCTGCAAGCGGAGCAATGCCGCCCGATGATCCTGCTCGGCCTCGACCGAGAGGTCGTCGAGGCAGTCGTCGTATTCGTGAACTCCCAGCAGGGTTGCCGACAAGGGGCTGCTCTGAAGGGAGACAGACCAGTACTCCTCGCTGATCTGAGCAAGCTCGGCGCTACTCGAGGAGCCTCTGCCTGCACTTTTCGGGATCGCTGCTTCAGATGTCACGCTTGGCGGGTTCCTTCGGTAGTCCCAACATCCGCTCAGCCACGATGTTGCGCAAAATGTTGGTGGTCCCACCCATGATTGTGTAGGCGGGTGCGTAGCAGATATTGCGAGCGACTCTGCCGGAGCACATGGCCTCGGCGCCGGCAACTCGCACACAGAACTCGGCTACTCGTTGCTCAAACTCGGTGCAGATAGTCTTGGTCGCTGCCGAGAAACCTGCCGGAGCCTGTTGCAGAACCTCTCTCAGCACTAGGAGTCGGCCGATTGTGTAGCCCGATTCAAGAGCTGCAAACTCATTGCGGATAAGCGGGTCACTCATATCGGCCTGCTGCACTGCCTCTAGGTACAGCGTTCGATTGGAGACCAGGCGGTCAATGCCGCCGCGCTCATGTTCCATCTGCCGCATGACTTGTTTAAAGCTGCCATTGAGCGTTCCAACAAGGTGATCTGCCGGCACCTGAACATCAGTGAAGAACACCTCGCAGAAGTGGGCATTCCCGGTTGCATCAAGAATTGGCCGCACCTCAATACCCGGCGACGCCATATCTAGAACAAACTCCGACAGCCCTGCATGCGCTGGGGCAGTGGGGTCAGTTCGGGCAATCAGATAACACCAGTCTGCGTGGGCAGCACCCGAAGTCCAGACCTTCTGACCATTTACTTTCCACCCTGTGTCGTTGGCTGCTCCGTCAGATTCGGAGACTCGAACTGCGCTCGTCTGCAGCGCCGCAACGTCGGACCCGGCTGCGGGCTCGCTCATGCCGATACACCAAGCCGATGTTCCGGAAATGATGTCGGGAAGCCAACGGTCTCGTTGCTCTTGAGTTCCGAACTGCATCAGCGTTGGGCCGATCTGCCGGTCTGCGAACCAAGAGGTTGCCACTGGGGCACCCTCTGCGATCAGAGCTTCAAAAACCACGAACCGTTCCAGAGCAGTCCGGCCGCCTCCGCCTTGCTCTACCGGCCAGGTCATACCTAGCCAACCCCGCTCTGCTAACTCTTGAGAGAACTTCTGAGAGGCTCCGATGAGCCAAGAGTCCTCTCGGATCTCTTGCTCGTGGGCGGCAGCCCTGCCCACTTCGTGGGCCTCATCCGAGAGTGCCTGTAACTCGGGGCTCAGGCGAAACTCCATGGGTGGCTCAGTTCCCCAGCCCGGAGTCGGGTGCAAAGGTGGGGTGCCCCAGGCGAATCCAATCATGCAGCGACGCGAACGGGTAGATCCCCGTTGCGTGGCCGTCGTTCCATGTGATGCCAAGCCCCCAAGCGCCAACTAGTTGGGCATCAGTCAGTTCTAGGGTCTGCTGGCTCGTCGAGGTGGGCCAAGGTGCGCGCCCTGCTTGCCTAGCAGCGCGGCAAGTGGCGCAGGGGCAGTTCAGGCGCAGCTCCACTAGGCCAATAGTTCCGCTCAGACCATCATCAAACACCAGTCGAAGCTCCATGGTTGCTCGCTCAATGGTGATGTCAGTGACATCGGGTTGGCGAGCTGACGAGGAAGAACTCATCCAACCTGCGAGTCGGAGCGAGTCTCGATGGGCTCGTACTCGCGCTCGGCCTTGCCAATGTAGAGCTGACGTGGCCGACAGATGCGGGAGTCCTGATCAAGCAGTTCGATGTAGTGCGCTAGCCACCCGGCAGTTCGTGGAATGGCAAAGAGCACCGTAAACATCTCCATCGGGAAGCCCATTGCTTGGTAGATAAGGCCCGAGTAGAAGTCAACGTTCGGGTAGAGCTTGCGGCTCA
Organism: Actinomycetota bacterium; assembly: GCA_009701845.1. Lineage (GTDB taxonomy): Bacteria > Actinomycetota > Acidimicrobiia > Acidimicrobiales > Microtrichaceae > IMCC26207. The sequence continues at coordinate 6,755 of WLJI01000087.1, read as the reverse complement.
GGAAGTACTCGTCGCTCAAGGCCACCTCTTCGAGCTTGAGTGCAATATCTAGCAGAGGGCTCTTCCCCGTGACCTCGAACACCTCATCGGCGGTCTTCTTGATGATGCGAGCACGGGGGTCGTAGTTCTTGTAGACGCGATGCCCGAAGCCCTGAAGGCGCATCTCTCCGCGCTTCACAGCATCGACATATGACTGCACGTTGTCGATCGACCCAATCACATTGAGCATCTTGATGACTGCTTCGTTTGCTCCACCGTGACGCGGTCCGTAGAGGGCGGCAGTTGCGGCAGCAGTGGCGATATATGGATCGGCATGAGATGAGCCCACGGTGCGCATCGCAGTCGTTGAACAGTTCTGCTCATGGTCGGCATGCAGGATGAACAGCACATCTAGCGCACGGGACAGCACCGGGTTGGCGTCGTAGCGAGGCTCGGCGGTTTTCCACATCATGGACAAGAAGTTGGCAGCAAAGTCCAAGCTGTTATCTGGGTACACAAACGGCATTCCTGCCGAATGGCGGTAGGCGCCCGCAGCCAGAGTAGGCATCTTGGCGATCAGGCGAATCACCTGTTTCATGACCACGCTTGGGTCTTCGATGTCCTTTGCTTCAGGGTAAAAGGTAGACAAAGCGGCGATGGTCGAGACCAACATGCCCATCGGGTGCGCATCGTGATGGAACCCCTCCATGAAATGCTTACGGAGGTTCTCGTGGATGAACGTATGGTGCGTGATCTCGTAGCGCCAAGCCTCGAACTGCTCGGGGGTGGGCAGGTCGCCAAAGATCAGTAGGTATGCAACCTCGAGATAGCTCGAATGTTGGGCGAGTTGCTCGATTGGGTAGCCGCGGTAGCGCAGGATGCCGTTCTCGCCGTCAAGCTCGGTGATCGCAGAGGATGCCCCAGAGGTGGTGCCAAAGGAAGGATCTTGAAACCAGACTCCTGGCAACAACTTGCTCCACTCTTTGGAGTCAACTCCGCCGTTGAGGATTGGAATCTCTATTGCTTCACCGGTTCGATTGTCGGTGATGGTGATTGTCTCGGCCACGTCTGCTCTCCTGAGGTCTACTCGGTTTGCATCTTAGAACCTCCCCGAGGGTTGTGATGACGCGGCACGCAGCCCCTATTTGCGGTATCTACTTGTTATTCACCGCTGGAGCGGGATAGATCCCCGAAGGCCCAGAAGCCTCACGGGCTATGACTGTTCGAATCGAGTCAGCCACGGCTCGTTGTGCAGCAGAGGGAAAGTTGCGCCGCCGAACGCCAAGGCCCACTGAACGGCCCGCTGCGCCAGAGATTGGAACCAACCGCCAGTCGCCGCCAAGGCCTGTTGGCGCAGCGGAGGCGGGCACGATCCCGGCACCGAAGCCGCTGAATACCAACGAGGCGAGCAGTCTCATCCCGTCGAACTGGGCCTTGGGTCGCAGTCGTACTCCCTGCTCGGCAGCGACTTGCTCAAGTCGAGCGCGGAACGGGCTGCCCGGTGCCTCAAGCAGAAGTTCATGGTGCACTACCTCCTCAATGGTGATTGATTCGTACTCATACAGCGGGTGCGCTCGTGGGGCGATCAGTACGCGGTCCTCGTCGAAGAGCGGGTCAACCTTAAGTTCCACTTCGTCAAGCGGCAGGTTCACAACAGCAAGATCGACTGCACCCGAGAGCAAGTTCAACACGAGAGAGCTTGTGGTGGCATCCAGAATGATCACTGAAACCTGAGGAAAATTCAGTGCGAGGTCGGTCAGAAGCAGGGGAACAAGCCATCGAGCGACGGTGCCGATGCTGCCCAATCGCACGGTCCCCGATACTTCGTCTCGTAGTGAAGCAACATCCGAGTCGAGTGCCTCAAACTCGGCCTCGATGCGTCGCGCCCGGCTGAGCACAGCGCGGCCTTCGTCAGTAGGCTCGGTGGTTGCACGATCGATGAGCGTCACACCGAGTTCGTTCTCTAAGCGAGAAACATGTGCAGAGACGTTCGATTGCACCGTATCAAGTGAGCGTGCAGCGGCAGAGAACGAGTGGAGTTCGACCACTGCCATAAAGGCCTTCAATTGTTTGCGATCCATGAGAGATGTATATCATAAATACAGATAACAACTATCTGAACAAGTTGCTTGAAAGATTGCTTGCTCATGGCTAACTTAGTACTCATACACAAACGCCGAGGGTGCGGGCGCAAGCCCCCTTCGTGCCAGAGTCATCGGGTCTCCCCCCGATCTGATGGCTCAACTGCTGAAGGACTGGCTCCCCCCGCCAGTCCTTCGGCCTTTTTACTCCCAAGCAGTACCCATAAGGCATTTACACGGTTTCAACAGTAATGTTCACCCATGGCAACTATGCAGAGCGGCTCACAGGGCACCAAAGCGGCACGCACCGGTGCAGCGATCTTTGATCTCGACCGGACTCTGCTTGCTGGAGCAAGCGGACCGATCATCAGCGATGCGCTGCGGCAGGTCGGACTCCTTTCTAGCTCGACATCTGGAATCGAATCCGTGGCATTCGGAATCTTCAATCTCATTGGAGAGACTTGGCCCTCGATGCTGATCTCTCGACAGGGTGCACGAGCTGCGCGTGGCTGGCCGGTGGAGCTGGTGCAAGAAGCTGCCGAGATTGCAACCTCTCGGCTCTTGCAATCGGTTTTGCCCTTTGCCCTTCAAGAAATTGAGGAGCATCGGGCGGTCGGGCGCAAGCTCGTTATGGCAACGACTACGCCAGCGGACTTAATTGGGCCTCTTGCCGAAGCATTGGGCTTTGACGATGTCGTTGCCACTCGTTACGCAACTAGCAGCGGCCACTATGACGGAACCATCGATGGCGAATTTGTGTGGGGCAAAGGTAAAGCACGTTCTGTGAAGCTCTGGGCCCAGGACAATCGCGTCGACCTAGATCAGAGCTATGCCTACTCAGACAGCTACTACGACGTTCCGCTGCTGTCCATTGTTGGCAATCCTCGGGCTGTGAATCCAGACCCCCGGATGTATGCACAAGCCACGCTGCGACGTTGGCCAATCATGCACTTTGATGTACCCCCAGGTGTGCCCAAGTTTGCAGGCATCGAGCCGCAACGTTTGCTTTTGTTGCTGGCTCAGCCGCAGCTGTTTCCATGGGTTCGATTTGGAATCGAGGGAGTCGAGAATCTGCCATCCGAGGGGCCGGCAATCTTGGTGGGCAACCATCGCTCCTACTTCGATCCGCTTGCGATCTCTTTTCTGTTAGCTCGCCTAGGGCGGCCCGCTCGCTTCTTGGGCAAGAAGGAAGTCTTTGATGCGCCGCTCGTGGGCGATGTGGTGACTGCTCTGGGAGGGATCAGAGTCGACCGCGGAACGGGATCAGATGCCCCGCTCAGAGCAGCAGAGGACGCTCTAGCTGCGGGCGAGATGGTGGCGCTCATGCCACAAGGCACGATTCCCAGAGGGCCAGCATTCTTTAACCCCGAACTCCAAGGCCGCTGGGGTGCAGTTCGGCTTGCCCATGCCACAGGGGCGCCGATCATTCCGGTTGGGCTGTGGGGTACCGAGCAGGTCTGGCCTCGCAGTTCACGCTTCCCAGATGTGACTCAGGTGATTCGACCTCCACGTGTGCAAATTACGGTGGGCCCTGCAGTCGAGCTAGAAACTGGCGACGCTGATGCAGATACCAAACTTGTGATGTCGGCGATTTCTGCACTTCTTCCAGAGGAGTCGCGCTCTCAGCGACCACCATCTCAAGATGACTTAGCTCGCACCTATCCGGGTGGGGTAGTGCCCGAAGATGTGGAGTGGGCGAGTGAACACGAGACTGACCGCCGCCCCGGTACTGATTGAGCCAGCACTAGCTGAGCCGCCAGGACCTGAGCCGGCAGGAGCTGAGTATTAGGGCTTTGCAATCTGGTTCAGGTCCATCTGCGCAATGAGCGCTGCCATCTGCTCTGCAACATATGTGGCACTGCCAGGGCCTTCAAAGTGCAAGCCGTCTGTGGGGCGCAGCGTGATTCCATCCACTTGGGTTGGGCAGGGGAGCGCTGGGCAAACTACTGAAGCTAGGTCGAGCACAGTGGTTGCGGGCTGCTCTGTCTGATATTGCTTCAGGAGCTCTCGCAGATGCGCCGTTGCCTGCAGATCCTGAGCGCTTGGTCGACCAGGTGGAGTGCTCGAAGCAACCACGGTGTCTGGCATGAGTACCCAGGCAAGGGCTGCGCCTCTCGAGGTGAGGCGAGTGTGAGTGTCCGCAAATAGTTGCCGCAACATGGTGTCTGACTCGGGGGTTCCGAACTTGTACCACACCCCATTTACCGTTCGATCTATTGCTTCCCAGACAGAGAGGCTGATGACAAGATCTGGGTTGAACTCTGCCACCGATTGGCTTTGTCGCTGCGGGATTGAGTTTTCGCATTCTGCAACCATGACATTGCCAACCATTTTGATCGGTGAGTCTCTGCTGCTTCCTGGAACGCCAACGATAACTCCACAACCTGGAGCGGCAACCGAGGCAAACGTGACGCCGCGTGCAGTCAATGACTGGGCAAGCGCATCTTGCAAGCTCGCCGCCACGCTGTCTCCAACGAGCAGCACGCGCAAGGGTGACCTGGGGGCATCTGGTGACGTCGTATCTGGGCTGACAACGGTTTCTGAAGCTGCGGGACTGGGACGAGAAGTTGAGATGCTGCCCAGAGTGCGCTGTTGGAGAAATGCTGGGGCGGGGGGCAGGTTTGCCGTGAGTGCCATAGTCGAAACCAGTACCAAGCCTGCGGCGCAGGACACTCCCAGACCTGCCCGAGACGGAAGAAGGAAGCTACGGGTGCGAATGGGCTGTTCAACAAAGTGGAAAAGCAGCACTGCTAAGGGAATCACAAGCGCCATGCGAAGTATGAAGAGCGGCCACAGGCCAAGCCCCGTCCGCTGCGGTGTGACTGCTAAGAAAATGGGCCAGTGGATCAGGTACACGCCGTAGCTGATCTTTCCCAAAGCTACGAGCCCTCTGAGCTGCAGAACTCGGCGAAGAATCCCCCCATGCAGAATCGAGGCAATGATGAGTGCTGTGCAGCAGGCTGTCCCGAGCAATCCCCAGGGGTACAGCCAAGCTGAATTCAAGCGCGCAGTGCTGCTGAGCAGAACGAGTGCAGCTGCGCCAAAGAGGCTCAGTATACCGAGCAGTGTTCTTCGTATTCCTGCGAGGAACTGCAAGTGCCGAAGCGTGAAGCAGGCCAAGAGCGCGCCGATGAGCATTTCCGCAGCTCTGGTATCAGTGCCAAAATATGCGCGATCAATAGAGCTCCTAGCAAGAACAAAATTGGCAGTTGCCGAGAGCGCCGTTGCAACAACAAGGGTGACGATGAGCCGGTTCAGGCGAATCCGCCTAAAGCGCTGCTTGCCGAGCGTCAGCACTGCTGTGACTACGACAATCAGCAGCGCGTAGAACTGAGTCTCTACGGCCAAGCTCCAGAAGTGCTCTAGCGGGGATGGAGCAGAAAAAGCACTGCCATAGCTGTTGCCGGTTGAGATGAAATGCCAATTGACTAGTTCCGCCATTGACCAGGGAACATCGCTGCGCAGGTCGCGCAACTGGCTGTTGTCCCAGATTCCGAGAGCTCCCAAGACCAGAACTCCCGCAATTGTCGCCCAAGCTGCAGGAGTCAGTCGCTTCAGTCGACGCGACCAAAAATGTGCTGAACTCAGAGCCGATGTGCTCCACCACTCTCGGAGCAGGAGTGCAGTGATGAGAAACCCCGACAAGGTAAAAAAGACTGAAACTCCAAGAAACCCGCCCTGCATCCAAGGGAAGTCAGCGTGGTAGAGAAGCACCAACGTGACAGCCACTGCCCGCAGGCCGTCTAAGGCGGGAACATGTTGTAGCGGCTCAGCAGGGGACAGGGGAATGGTTTGAGTTTCAGCAATCATGCTGCTCACTTCGCTCTCACCCCAATCTAAAACAGTCGCTGAACCGCCTCAGAGGCATTCAGACACATCCTTGCCCGCACCAAGCGTGCAACCTGCGAAGCAAACAACCCCTCAGGCAGTGCGAGCCCGGATGATGTTGAGCGCTGATCCAGCACGGAACCAGTCGATGTGTTCGGGACTCATGGTTTGGTTGCCCAGAAACGTGATCGAGGTGCCGTCGGGCTTGGTGAGCATGCACTCAACAGGCTTGCCGGGCTCAAGGTCTGCCAAACCGAGAATACTGATGCGGTCGTCTTCGCCGATGACATCATAGATTTCTGGCTCTGCAAAGGTAAGCGCCAAGACACCCTGCTTCTTCAGATTCGCCTCGTGGATGCGAGCAAAGCTGCGCACGATGATGGCTGTAGCCCCGCGGAACCGTGGCTCCATTGCGGCGTGTTCGCGTGAAGAACCCTCGCCCCAGTTCTCATCCCCGACGGCCACCCAACGCTGCCCCGCCTCGTGATAATGCTTTGCGATGTCAGGGAATGACTTCGTTGTGCCGTCAAGCTGGTCCTTGCCTTGGCCAGCAACACCTGTGAAGGCGTTAATGGCGCCCAAGAAGAGGTTGCCCGAGATGTTCTCTAGGTGACCGCGATATTTGAGCCAAGGCCCGGCCATAGAGATGTGGTCAGTTGTGCACTTACCCTGAGCCTTCAGAAGAATTGGCAGATCTAGGTAATCTGCGCCATCCCACGCAGCGAATGGTTCAAGTAATTGCAGGCGGTCAGAGGTAGGGGAGACCTTGACGCTAATGCCACTGCGATCTTGCGGGGGAGACACAAAGGTGTTCTCGCCTGGCGTGAAGCCAAGTGCGGGCAGTTCCTCACCGACGGGCTCAGGTAG
>WLJI01000086.1 GCA_009701845.1 Actinomycetota bacterium | reverse complement strand
CGCAGATACAGCAATCCAAAGCGAGCAAAGTCGCGGGCCGAGGCAAAGAGGTACGAGGACCCAACAAAGGTTCCGGCTGTATCAAAGCGGGGCTCCGCTGTGCTCATGCCTAAGGGGCCAAAGAGTCGGAATGCTGCGGCAAGGCGCTGCTTGAGAAACTGCCGCTCATCTTCGAAGTCCGAGAACGTTGGAATGTTAAATGGTTCAGGTCGCATCTGTACTCCAGTACTAGTTGTCTATTGCGGTCTAGTTGTCTATTGCGGTCTAGCTGTCTAGTTCAGTCATGGTTCGTCAGTGCAAGCGTCAACGACTGAGTCCCAATACGACTCAAAGCTATCTCGCTGATCGGCAGTGGTCTTGCCGAGTCGGACAAGAACGGTATCGCTGCTCGGTATGCACATGATGATTTGTTTCTCATAACCGTTTGCCCAAAAGATGTCTCCGGTTGCACTGCCGTCAAGATCGTTCTTGCGAACCCACCAGTGTTGGCCGTACAGCCACCCATCCTCTGGGTCTACTGAGACTGCCGTTCTTGCAGAGTCCACCCAACCTGCAGGAAGGATTCGTTGGTCACCCCAGACTCCGTCGCGCAGATACAGCAATCCAAAGCGAGCAAAGTCGCGGGCCGAGGCAAAGAGGTACGAGGACCCAACAAAGGTTCCGGCTGTATCAAAGCGGGGCTCCGCTGTGCTCATGCCTAAGGGGCCAAAGAGTCGGCTGACAAGGAAGTCATTCATGACTCTGCGGCGCTCGATGGGGTCCTCGCCGGCACCAAGAACCTGAGTGATGTGGCGGGCAATGATGTTGGTGGTTCCGCTCGAATAATTGAACACTTCGCCGATTGCGTGTTCGAGGGGTTGTGATGCCGCATAGCCAGCAACATCGTCTGCTCCGGAGCCAAACAACATCTCTAGGCAATCCGAGTTCTGGTGATCTACATACTCCTCAACAAAGTGAAGCCCAGAGCGCATCTCCAATAGGTCAGTCATGGTGATGTCATGCCGAGGGTCTCCGGGGGACTCCCACTCGGGTGCATTGACGCGCTCCGCCGGGTCCAACACGCCGTCGGCCACCAAAATTCCGACTGCGGCATGAGTGATGCTCTTTCCTACAGACCAAGAGATCAGCGGAGTCTGATCGGTAACCTCGGGGGAGTAGCGCTCGGCTACAACCTTTCCGCCTTGCACCACAACACAAGCCAAGCTTTCTCCAAGCACAGGTGTGCCTGACGGGTCAAAGGCCTGATCAAGCAGGCCCTGGAGATGCTCTGGGCTTCCGCTGAGCTGCGGGCCTGCTTCCCAAGAACTGCCTGGCCAACGCGCCTCACGTGGCTGCGCTGGCAGTTCTACAAGCTCGGAATTGCTTGCAGAGAGTCGAGAGCTTGTCATGCAAGCGGCCTTCCAAATGGCAGTTCTTCTTGCCAACTACGCAGGAACGACTCGGCCGCGTAGCAGGCTCCGAGGTAGAGCCCTTCGGGGTGTTCGGCCAACTCGCGAAGGGTGCTCAAAATCGACTCCGTCGCAGTGCTGAGAACTTGCGCTTCGGTGGCCGCTTCCTCGGGGTGGTCTGCAAAGAGTGGTCCAGAGGCTGAAACAAAATCCGGAAGCACTGTGATTCCGCGAGACGTTGCCACGGCTAATCCCTTGGCCGTCACTGGTGCAGGGCCAATCGGAACAAGCAGTTTGCAACTCAGTCTTGAAGCAACCTCGTGGTCGATCAGTCCTAGCTTGGATCCACAAAAAACAAGATCACTTTCGGTATCCAACAACGTGGCGGCAGGTGACTCGGTGCCAAGGCTGTCTCCTAGGGCTGCTCCCGGTTCTAGAAGTGCGCCAAGAAGTTGCTCTAGGTCGAACCCCGTGGGGTTGAGTAGTGCGCCACTCGCTGTTGCAAGGCCAACTACGACCGCTCCATGTGAAGCGGCAGCAGCAACAAAGGCCGCCGTTGCCGAAGAGGTCCCTTCAAGAATTACTTTGCGGCCGTCGAGGGGGCCGTGAACCTCTGCAGCGGAAACGAATGCGCCGGCGGCCAGAAGTTCTTCATTGAGCGTTCCGTTGCTGCGAGCAGTCTGGCCGATCTTGCTGCGAGAATCAGCTTGAGCAAGCAGGCTCAGGTCGTCACTCGACACACCCTTGGCCGGATCGAGCGAGAGTTCTCCGACCGAAACCCGATCTAGAACAGCTTCTACAAATGATGCCATCCCGGCGTCTTTGCCAGAGGGGTCAACGCTCACTCCGGCTGAGGCGCCAGATATCTGTTCGTGCAGGATGGCCCATGCGTAGGTCTGCGACCGTGCCATTGTTTTGGCACCGTCCATCAGTATTTTTTTAGCCGATCGCACGACTCCGGTGGCGCGGTCTGCTCCGGGTAGGTCAGTTACAACAAAGCCGGTCATTGGGACGGAGTTATCGGCAGCGATCTTTTGGATAGGCACCTGCGAAGTCTGCCCGATTCTTGAACTTCACGCATAAGCCGCACGCTGGCTCACAGGCACATACGGTGCCTGACTGAGCTGTAAAAACGCCGGCGGCCGTGTGGAAGAAACCCCCCGAATCCATCCACACGGCCTACCCGGAACCGGGAGGCATTCCGCAAGTTCGTTCCTACCTCGGAAGGTATTCACTCATCTGCCGATTCCTCTACCGGACCAACAATGTTGGTAGTTGCACCATAGACACAAAGAGTGACCTGTGTCACGCGGATCCAAGCGATTCAAGATATTCGCACGTAGGGTGAAAGAACCTTGCTCTCCTGCATGAGCAGATGCCACGGGTTGAGAGGCTCAATGAGTGGGTGAGTTAGGAGCTGTATTGAACCGCCGCTCGATGTGACAACTCGGCCATGATCTTCTCTTTGATAACAAGTTGATGGGCGGGATGGTCCCGGTACAGCTCGTAGCCAGCAAGATCATCGAACTCGGCCATGATGATCATCTGAGAGTTACCCTCTGCGAGTCCAAGATCCGCGTTCACAGAGAAGTTGCGAACCGTCGGAATCTTCGGGGCGAGTGCAGTCAGGGATGTGGTGATATCTGCAATGACTTCTTCGGTAGTTGACTCTTTGAAACTCAATAAAACAACATGGTTCAACATGGGGCTGCTCCTAAAGATCCTCAGGCTGCGAGGTTCGCATCTGAACTGTACCTGCGGGCCTGCGGCGTTCTTCACTGTCGCAGTGCAGGTAGCTGCTCTTGCCACTTGGTGCGCAGACGGGGGAGAGTACAGACATGCGTGACGTTGATCGGGGAAGCGGAGTTCTTATCGCTCTTCATGGCCACGGCGATGACCCAGCCTCGGCTCGAGCTTGGGGCCGTCAGCTTGCACCTCACGGGTGGGAGGTTCTGGCCCCCGGGGCTCAAGAGGATTCCGAGGGGGTACGCAGCTGGTTCTCTACAGGCCCTCGCGGAGTAGTAGCCGAGGACCTGCGGAGATCTGCCCACAAAATTGGTGACCTAGTTGAGCGACTGCAGAATGGCGGATCACGCGTTGCAGTCGCGGGCTTTTCTCAGGGCGGGTCCCTTGCCATGGTCCTGAGTCTCTTCGGAGTTCATCCAGAGGCAGTGATCTCAATCTGCGGCTTCTACCCAGAGTTGGACGGCAACGTTGGCGAGCTCGCCGCGACTCATACCGGAGCGCTACGGCCAAGTGCAGCCCCCGTCCTTGTGATCAACGCCGCTGAGGATGAACGCGTTCCGGCTTTTTTGGGTGCCGACGCAGCGGCACTATTGAGCTCTCAGCAGATCCCGTCGACCTATCAAGTTGTTCCAGGCGACCACAGGGTGGGCCAAGAAGCCGTGGAATGCTCTCGTCGCTGGCTAAACGGGGTGCTGAGCTCTGGGGTGAAGGTCTCGCTTGGGTTACCAGTGGACCGGATTCACACAGGTTCTGAGCTGGTTTCCGGCGCAGCAGTAGCTGACTTAGCAGTGGGCTATGAACGCCTAGGTTTTGATGCGGCGTATGTAACAGATCATCCGGCACCGGATGACCGTTGGTTGAGCGGAGGTGGCCATCAGGCCCTTGAGCCAACCGTTGCTCTTGCAGTTGCAGCGGCTGTTACTGACCGCTTGTTGTTGCATACCAACGTTTATGTGCTGCCCTACCGAAACCCCTTTATTGCTGCCAAGGCGCTGGGAAGTTTGGACGTTCTGTCGGGTGGCCGCCTCATCCTTGGTGTTGCGGCGGGCTATGTGAAGCCCGAATTTGCTGCAGTCGGGGCAGACTTCGATTCACGGGGTGCGCTCCTTGACGAGTCGCTACAGATACTGCTGCGCATCTGGACTGAATCCTCAGTTGAGGCAGTTGGCGCAAACTTCTCGGCGCGTTCGGTTACTGCGCTGCCGCAGCCATCTAGCGTCCCGCCGATTTGGGTTGGCGGCAATTCCACTGCTGCGATTCGCCGAGCCATTCGCTTTGGTCAGGGCTGGTCGCCATTTCCTACTCCGATTGGCTCGGGCAAAGGGCTGCGAACAGCAGAGATCTCCTCCGTTGAGGCGCTGGCTCAACGCATCAGTCAGGTTCAGGAATTGTGTGCAGAAGCTGAGCGAACCGAACCCCTCTCGATCTGCTTTGTTCCCTTCAGCCTTGCGAACTATCTCTCTAATCCAACCACTGGCCTAGCTCCGCTCCTTGAGGAAATCGCCCAACTGAGCGAGCTCGGAGTGGACTGGCTGGCACTGATGGTTCCAGGAGACTCCCGCTCGGCGGTGTTGCATCATGCACGTGAGCTTTCTAGCGCCCTCAAACTTGCGTGATGTGCCGGCCAATGCCCGAGGCGGGTCAGTAGCGCTGGCAGAGCTTGGGGAGCCTAGGTCGGGCTGTGTTCAGCCCCAATGGTCGAGCACTGTTTGCGAGGTCGTGACGGTTCCCAACAGTGAAATGGTGTTGTCAATGACTTGTTCGCCGTACTGGATTGGCAGAGCAACAGTTGCATCACTGCACAACACAATCTCATAACCCAAGTCGGCTGCAGTCAGACACAAACCGAGCACTCCTACATTGAGCGAGACTCCGCAGGCGAGCAGGGTAGTTACTCCCAAAGTGCGCAGCGTTGCGTCAAGGTTTGTGCCGGTAAAGGGAGTTAAGCCGTGCGATCGCTGGCTCAACAGATCACCCGAGGTGTCACCGAGCTCGGTAATTGGCTCAACAGCGAGAGTGCCTTCGAGCATCTGCTCAGGGTTCTTCGACAGTGCTGCGAGCAGCGGAGTATTTGTGGAGGTGCCGCGACGATCAGCACGCCAAGAAACCACTGCATGAACTACAGGAATTCCGTGTGTCCGTGCTGCCTTTGCAAGCAGCCCGCAGTTGTTCAGAACGCCTCGATCTAGTGCTGCTTCTCGCAAGGCCGGCATGCTCGCGCAGTCACCAACGACTCCTTGTTGAAGTTCCATGGTGATGAGCGCTGTCGTTGCAGGTGCAGGTAACGGTCTGGGCACGAAGCGATGGTATCTGCTTCTACAGTTCTCTCGCGTGAGAGTCGTGCAATGAATTCGAACTCAGGAACTCAAGTAATGCCACCGCAGGTAGCGCTGCCGCTCGTGCTTGCTTCCTCTTCGTTGTATCGCGCTCAGATCTTGGCCGAGGCGGGTATCAAGTCAACGATCGATCCGCCAGAGGTTGACGAGCGATCCTTTGATGCACTGTTCGACGAGTGCGGCCCAGAAGAGTTTGCGCTGATGCTTGCTCGCAAGAAGGTAGCGAGTGTTGCTCCTCGTCATGTTGCAGCACTCGTGCTTGCCGGAGATCAGGTTGGAGTTCTTCAACGAGAGAGCGGGTTGATGCAACTGCACAAACAGCCAGAGGAAGACTCGGCCACAGAGCAACTCATGGCAATGTCCGCAAGCACCCATGCGCTGGTCAACGCGCTAGTACTCATGAACACCGTCACTGGTCAGGTAGAAGAGGGAATCGATATTCAGCGTGTGACGATGCGCAGCTTCACCGAAGCAGAAGCGCGGTCGTATGTGCGCGAATTTAGGCCCTACGACTCAGGCGGCTCGTACCGGCTAGAAGATCAACTCCAGATGGCCAAGGGAACAGAATTTGTGATTGACGTGCAAGGCGAGGACCCAAGCGGCGTGCTCGGACTGCCCATTCCGCTTCTGAAACGAATGCTTGCTGCGATCACGCCGACCTGAAGAGAGCCGCAGTTTTTCTACGCAGTAGTGCGAGCTGCGCAGCAGTGGGAGCTACGCAGTGACCTGCAGGGTTGCAGTACTCAGGAGTTCTCTGCTCGAGGTTGCGAGCCGGAACTCAAACGCGCCAGGCCTGACTACCCACGATTGGTTTGGTTGATCCCAAACTGCACAGCTACGAACGTTGAGAGGGATGCTTGCCCGAGTTGATTGCCCGGGGGAGAGTTGCACCTTGGTGAACCCACACAGCTCTTGCTCAGGTCGCCCGGAGTCTGTCTGCCCGCGGTGTACGTAGCACTGCAGCACGTGGTAGCCAGAACGATCGCCTGTGTTGGTGACCTCAGCAGAAACCAAGAATTCCGATCCCTCTTGCAATTGTTCGACGCTCAACGTCTGCTCCGACAGTTCCGCATCGGAGCACTCAAAGCTTGTGTAGCTCAGCCCGTGACCGAAGCAGAACGCCGGCTCAATCTGCTGTTTGTCAAACCCCCGGTACCCCATAAAGAGCTCTTCTCCGTAGAGCACTTCACCGAACTCGCCCGGGTAGTTCAACTGTGAGGACCAGTCCTTCACCTGCTTGCCGAATGTGGTGGGCAGCCGGCCTGATGCGTCGACTTGACCAGTCAGGACCGCAGCAACTGCATTGCCGGTCTCTTGGCCTAAGTACCAGGTTTGAGCAATCGCTGCTGCGCCCTGAGCCGCAGAGAGATCAACCACCGATCCGGCGTTTACTAGCACCACGGTTCGGGGATTTGCAGCAATTACGGCGCGCAGCAGAGCGTCTTGTTCTCCGGGAAGTGAGATTGTGGTGCGATCCTCGCCTTCGGTCTCTGAGTCCTGATCTAGTCCGACTACAACAATGGCGACCTCGGCCTCTGCTGCTGCTTTGGCTGCGCGCTCGATTCCGTTCGAGAAGACGGGCTCGCGATGACCAATCAGAAAAGCCGCAACATCCATTCCCTCGTAGGCAGTGAATTCGCCGATCAGGCTGCGCTCATCGCCCTGTTCAAGGTGAACCTCAAAAAGGGTTTCGCTCGAGCCCAAGCCAAAGAAGGCAGTTCCTGGTTGCTGCCCGGTGTAGTTATCGAGAACGACCTCTCCGTCGAGCAGGACGCGCCCGCCTGTTCCGCCAGTAACGAGAGCAAAGGTGTGCGTGCCGGTACTGCGCGCAACAAAGGTTCCCGAGACGCGTACAGACATGTTCTTGGTTGCAACTCCAGGTGCAGCTTCGGGGCCCATCCACACCAATCTGGGCTGCGCAGCATGTTCGACACATGTTGGGGGTCCGGCAAACTCCCGGTTGGAGAAGTACTCCACGTCTAGGCCGGGCTTCTCTGGTTGAGCAGTCGACCGCAAGCATCGAGAATCAATTGGGGGAGCGCTGCGCGAGGCGTGAACGCCGATCTCGTGGGTGAGTTTCACGTTGGCTGGCAGTGAATTCTGTAGCCCCTCCAAGATGCTCACTGCATAGTGCGGGTTGACTGCGGCGCTGCCTCCGCCGAGCACGGAAGCTGTGTCTGCGCTGGGACCGATCACCGCAACGTGAGTGAGTGAGGACACCGCTAGTGGAAGAACCCTTTGGCCCTCAACCTGGTCATTCGTGAGCAGCACCACTGCTTGCTCCGCCGCAGTTCGCAGAACTGATCGATGAGCGGGAAGATCATTTGATTGCTCCGCTGCTCGAACGGGGAGTGCGCTCGCGGGGTCAGACAGTAAGCCAAGTCGCTCCGAGACTCGCAGAATGCGGCTGGCCATCTCATCAAGCGCGCTTGCTTCAACAGTTCCAGCATCTATCAACTCAGCCAGTTGAGCCCCGAGATATTTTGCAGGTCCGGGCATTTCTAGATCAAGGCCTCCACCGGCAGAGGCAGAACTCATCGTGCCCCACCAGTCAGACATCACTAACCCATCAAATCCCCATTCCTGTTTGAGGATCTGATTGAGCAACCAGTCATGCTCGGCACAGTAGGTGCCGTTGAGTCGGTTGTACCCAGACATCACCGCACATACATCAGTGTCGCGAATCACCATCTCGAAAGGCAGCAGGTACAACTCACGCAGCACTCGCTCGCTGACCTGAGAAGAAATTGTGTGGCGCTGGAACTCGCTGTCATTGGCCACAAAGTGTTTGATGCATGCACCAGCCCCAGTCGACTGGATTCCGTTGATGATTGCAGTCGCCGCAGAGCCAGTCAGAAACGGGTCTTCAGAGAAACACTCAAAGTTCCTTCCTGCGAGAGGATTGCGATGCAGGTTGACCGTGGGTGCCAAGAGGATGTCGACCGATTTAGATTTCGCCTCCTGGCCGAGCACTACCCCCACCTGATTGATGAGTTCCAAGTTCCACGTTGCGCCAAGCGCTGTTCCGCATGGGGTGCAGGCCGAGGTGGTTCCTACCCAGCGATCGCCGCGAACACCAACGGGGCCATCGCTCACTTTGAGCGCAGAAATTCCAAGTCTTTCGATACCGTGGCCGTTCCACATGTCTGTGCCAGAAGTGAGTGTGGCTTTTTCCTGCAGGCTTAACTGCCCCATGAGCTTGTCTACTGAATCTGACATCATCCCCCAAAAACTCGCTACGACGTTCTTGAAAGGGTAGAGCGAAGTAGTCCTCGAGTCAGACGCGATCCGGTCTCGGGGTCTCGCATGCCGATACAGTCTGATCTTTGCGGTACATACGTTGGCGAAGCGGAGGAAAAAACTTGCGGTACGAAGTTATTCGGATGGCACAGTTTCTCTTCTCGTTAGCACTCATCGCCGGGGCGTTCGCAAGCGGGCTCTTTCTGGGGTGGTATTGCTGGGGCCCTCGTCGCTCGGGTCACAGCGGACCTGGCGGCCAGGCAGAGACAGCGCCTGAGCGCGACTGGTTGAGCAGTACCCACGATGGTCGCGGGGGCTTGTTTTCTCCAGATGGTGACACCGCCGCCGCTGCTCTTTTTGATGAGCCAGCAGTTGATCTCACTGAGTTAGCCCCGGTAGACCTTCGCTTTGGTGTCGTACCGCGAGGCGAACTCGGCTCAACAGCAGAAGCAGACGGCCCACACCTAGGTATCCCAGAGACAGTCGGCCCAGACACAGTCGGCCCAGAGACATTGGTTGGAGAAAGCTCATGATGACACTTGAAGAACTGTCAGACCTAGAAGAGATCAAGCGAGTCAAGTACACGTATCTTCGCTGCTTGGATCAGAAGGACTGGGTCGGGTTGGGCGAAATTCTTTGCGAGGATGCAACTGCTGCCTATAGCGGTGGTAAGTACAGCTTCGGTAGTAAGGCCGAGATTCTGGAGTTTCTTGACCGCAGCATGAGTCGAGAGAGCTTTCACTCGAGTCATCGCGTGCATCACCCAGAGATCACGCTGAATGGGGACTCTGCCCAGGCCACGTGGGCACTTGAAGACATTGTTGTTGATGACGAGTGGAAGTTCATGCTGATGGGTGCGGCTTTTTATGAAGACACCTATGAGCGCCGAGATGGCAGATGGTTGATGCTACGAACCACCTACAAGCGCAGCTTTGAGGTGATGTTTCCAACTGCGTCCCTTCCGGGCTTTGCGCTTACTGCAAGTTGGTGGGGGACCAACGGCCAAAGCACCCTTCCTGCTGGGTGATCAGGTTCTCGTTCCGTATTGGACGTATTATCTGACGACCCGTCAGATTTGGAGTGACCTATGGCGATGACTGAAGGCTCTACGAGTTCTGGATACTCAGAAGATGAGTTTCCCATGATTGTCAGTGTCGACGATCATGTCGTTGAACCACCACACCTGTGGACTACCTGGTTGCCGCAAAAGTTCCGCGAGGCCGGCCCAAAAATCGAGCGTCGCAATATTGGCCACATGAAGCACATCGGTGGCGGCACCTATGAACAAGAGTTCACCGCCGATGGCCGACCTGCCGACTGCTGGGTGTTCGAGGACTTGGTGTACATCCACAAGCGTCATGTGGCGGCCGTGGGCTTCAGCCGCGATGAGATGACGATGACTCCTATGACCTATGACGAGATGCGGCCGGGTTGTTATGACCCTGTGGCACGAGTACAAGACATGTTGGACAACCATGTTGATGTCTCGCTCTGCTTCCCGTCATTTCCTCGTTTCTGTGGTCAGACCTTTACCGAGGCAAAAGATCGTGCGCTCGGCGAGGCCTGCGTGTACGCCTACAACGATTGGATGATCGAAGAGTGGTGCGGAGATTCAAACGGTCATCTTGTGCCACTCTGCATCATTCCCCTTTGGGATGCTGATCTAGCCGCCGCCGAAGTTCGCCGCAACGCTGCTCGCGGTTGTCATGCAGTCTGCTTCTCAGAGATCCCCCCGCACCTTGGCCTGCCAAGCATTCACTCTGGTTATTGGGACCCACTGTTTCAGGCTTGTTCAGATACGCAGACAGTGGTCTGCATGCACATCGGGTCCTCCTCTCGGATGCCTGCAACCTCACCCGATGCGCCCGTTGCAGTGGCGGCCACACTGAGCTTCAACAACTCGATGGCGAGCTTGGCTGACTTCTTATTTTCGGGTGTGCTCGTGCGCTTTCCCGAGTTGAAGCTTGCATACTCCGAGGGTCAGATCGGATGGCTGCCCTACATCTTGGAGCGTGCAGATGATGTGTGGACCGAACATCGTGCCTGGGGCGGAGTGGCCGACATCATTCCAGAGCCGCCCTCGAGCTACTACTACAAGCAGGTGTTTGGTTGTTTCTTCCGAGACCAGCACGGACTCGACAGCATTGAGAAGGTTGGCGTGAACAACATCACCTTTGAAACTGACTATCCCCATACCGACACGACCTGGCCGAACTCACAGGCCGTCGCTCAAAAGATGATGGGGCACTTGCCCAAAGATGTGCAGTACAAAGTGCTTCGGGGTAACGCAATCAGGATGCTCTCGCTCGACATCACATGAGTTCGCCCGAGAATGAGACTGCCTGCAAGTTGCTGGTCTCGGCCCCAGACCTAGGGGATGAGAACTTTGACCAGACGGTGGTATTGCTTCTAGAGCATGATTCCGAAGGTGCGCTTGGCGTGGTCCTGAACCGCCCGACATCTAGTCAGGTGAGTGAACATCTTGCTGACCTTTCAGATCTGGCAGTGAGCCCAGCGTTCTTCTTCTTTGGTGGTCCGGTCTCTGTAGGGAGTCTTCTCGCCATCGGTCGGCGACAGCTAGGTGCAGATTCGAAGAATGTGCAATCCCTGATTGGTCCGCTCGTCATCGTCGACCCAGCGGCACTCATTGCAGGCGAAGTCGAAGGAATCGACGCGCTGCGGCTCTTTACTGGCTACTCGGGCTGGTCGGCTGGCCAGCTCGACGCGGAGTTGGCCTCGGGTGCTTGGCACATTGTTGCTCCGCTACCGGATGACGTGCTGTGTAGTGACCCAGATGCTCTGTGGCGCTCAATCATGCGCCGACAAGGCGGACGGCTAGCAAGCCAAGGGCTGTACCCCGAGGACTTGAGTTCGAACTAAGCCAGCTGAGCCCAGTTCTAGCCGAGCTGGTTACTTAACTGCGTGGTGCACCCAACCAAGCAGTGAAGGCTG
>WLJI01000085.1 GCA_009701845.1 Actinomycetota bacterium | reverse complement strand
TGCGGGTAGCTGGCTTACTGGCTGCAGCTGGCTTCCGAGCAACAGGCTTGCGGGTAGCTGGCTTACTGGCTGCAGCTGGCTTCCGAGCAACAGGCTTACGGGTTGCAGGCTTGCGGGTAGCTGGCTTACTGGCTGCAGCTGGCTTCCGAGCAGCAGGCTTACGGGCTGCAGCGGGCTTGCGAGCAACAGGCTTACGGGTTGCAGGCTTGCGGGCCCCTGGCTGACCTTCCGAAGGCTTCGGTGGAACCCGTGGACTCACCGACTTGCCGTCCCCACCTGATCGTTGGCCTGCTCAGGAGCCGAGTCAGCTTCTGGCACTGCGCTGCTATTTGGTGCGAGCGGCACAACCGGGCCTGGCTCCATCATGTTCAGCTTCTCAGCCTCGGCCGTGATTCGTTCAGGTGCTTCTCGTTCAGCTACCTGAGCGCGTAATGAGTGGTAGATGTCCTGTTGGGTGCTGATCTCCTCTGAGAGGCGATCAATCTCTTGTTGACCAGAGATTCGCTGGCTTTGAATAGCAACTGCGCCAAACAAAAACGCGAATGACGACAGCACCACTAACAGCCCAAGAAGTCGAAGTGAGATCACGCGCCTAGGGAATATTCGGAGCTGTGGCCCGGCCGACTTCTGGGGGAGCGGCCGGGCCACAACTCTCGATCTTGCATTGCTTGATACGCCAGCGCGGCCTTGGGAGCGTGTCGCTACCTTGGGGCGCGTAGCCTCGACAGCCCTGCGAGCGTGCCGGCTACGAACGGCTGTCACGAGGCCTGCTCCTCGAGTCGCTCAACTGCCCGGAGTCGCACGCTTTCTGCTCTCCGGTTCACAGCAGTCTCCTCAGAGGTGGCCTTCCACGCTCCACGCTTAAGGAGACGAACCGTTGGCTCGGCACCGCACGCACACGGCAGGTCAGAGGGGCAAACGCACCCTCCTGTTTCGGCCTGACGGAAAGCTGACTTCACCATGCGGTCCTCAAGCGAGTGATACGACAAAACGGCGAGTCGACCGCCTGGCGCTAGGACCGACAAGGCCCCATCGAGAGCATCCGAGAGTTGTTCCAGTTCAGAGTTCACTTCAATGCGAATTGCCTGAAACGTTCGCTTGGCCGGGTGTCCCCCGGTGCGGCGTGCTGCTGCGGGAATCGCGTCGCGGACCACTTCGGCTAGCTGCGCTGTATCTGTCACCGGGCGAGCTTCGACAATGGCTCTCGCTACCCGAGAGGCAAATTTCTCTTCACCGAAGGTACGAATGACTCGCGCAAGCTCGGGGTACGTGTACTCGTTCACCACTTGCATCGCGCTCTTTGGCTCGCGACGATCCATTCGCATATCGAGTGGTGCAGCCGAGCGATACGAAAACCCTCGGTCAGCTTGATCAAGCTGAGGGGAGGAAACTCCAAGATCTAGTAGCACGGCACTGGCTCCTTGGTGGGTTCGTTCTCGTACGAGATGCTCCAATTGATCGAAACCGGTGCGGACCAGTTCGACTCTTTCCGACATGTCTGACAGATTGCGCTTCGCTGCAGCGAGAGCAACCTCGTCGCGATCGAGGCCGAGGAGCCGCAACCCGGGGTTGGCCTGAAGGACCGCACGAGCGTGGCCAGCTCCACCGAGGGTCGCGTCCACGTAGAGGCCTGGTGGTACGTCGCGGAACAACTCCACGATGCGTTCAAGGAGGACTGGAGTGTGCTCGAACTCATCGGCCACAACTGCTCCCGACTGGGGCGGAACCGAGACTCCGGGCGCACTGGGGGACCTTTTGCTGCACCGAATCGGCAGCTTGAGCACAACGGCCATGCTGGAGGACAGCCTCCCGATCACGCGACGACTGCCGGGATGTCTCCCCGGTCAGTCCGAATCGGCGCGGGCGGAGTTCAAGGCCAACCCTCACGTTGACCGGGAAGCTGCCCACCGGCATGGCCGGTGGAAAAGTAATGCTGCCAACCCTCACGTTGACCGGGAAGCTGCCCACCGGCATGGCCGGTGGAAAAGTAATGAGCGAGGTGCTGCTTGGGCTGAAGTCGCTCATAAGAAGGGCAACCTGTTGAACTTCTCGGTCAGGGTCTGCCCCTGCTGAGTTCTTGACAACGTGTCGCTCTCTTGAGCGGACCACACGGATCGGTCATAGATCGCAGCGAAGGTGCCGGAACCCACGATCGTGACCTCGCGTTCCAGGCTAAGAATCTCTCGCAATTTTGCATTCACAGTGACTCGGTGTTGCGAGTCAGGGGTAACGGGACTCACCAGAGACAAGAGCACCTGCATGTCCTGCCGGTCGAAATCTCCGCTCAATTCGATTCTCCGGCGATACCGATCCCACCCATCGGGGGTGAAGATCCCTGCCGACTGCCCAAGAAATGCCACATAGGCGCCATCGACAAATTCTGAGCGGTACGCCGAAGGAAGGACCATGCGGCCCTTGTCGTCGATCGTGTGCTCAAACTGACCGAAGAATTCCATACCCTCACTCGCTCAAGCCGCTCAGCGGCTCTGTAACTGACTCACCGGCATTCACTAGTAGCTGCCTACTGATGGTGCTGACTGCTCAAGAGATCCAGAGAGACCTTGGGTAAACCCCCCATCGTCTTCCCTTTTACTCCACTTTCTGCCATCCTAACCCTATTTCCTCCACGATCAAGTATTTCTTTCGGTTTACCTCGGAAAATTCGTACGGAGAGCGCGACAGCTCGCGCTCAAAGTGCTCATCTCCCCCAGAAACCCCATCCCAACCCTCTCTATCGCTGCAAAAGCAGCGCTTTTTGCCGCTAAACGGCGCCGAAGCGTCACGAGCGCGCAGCGTCATGTGCGCCGCCGGGACTTATCCGCCCTGCAGGAGGAGGGACGCCCTGCAAAGAGGCTGCTTGCTCTGCTGGACGGGGCGCTCTGTTGGGAGGGGGCTCTGCTGAAAGGGGGCGCTCTGCTGGCAGGACTGCCCTGCTCGAAAGACTGCCCTGCTGAGGTTCTGGGTTACTGCGGCAGGCTTGCTACAAGAGCGTCGAAGACTCGTCGCTCGACCGGGACGTGTGCTGAACCGGGCGCGATACCCGCTGCCTGAACTCGGGTTCGCAGCACAGAACCCAAACCACTGCTGCCCCCAGTAGTACTCACGCCGGCCGACTGCTCACGCCGGTGAGCACCCTCATCAGTTTGCTTCTCAGTGGATTCCAGAACTGCTAGCAGTGGCTCCGGATCCCACTGGATATAGACAACACACTGGAACCTTGCACCGAGTCGAGACCGGCGCTGTGAGATACCAACCACCTTGCGCTGATTTACGGTGACCTCGCCAGAACCGAGGCCAGCAAAACACGCAATCTGAGCGAACTCACGATCAAGCAATGGCCCTGTATGAACCTGCGGCGCAGCGGCCTGAAGAGTCGTTGCACCTGCTGCGCTTGCAGTTGTGTGCCCTGCGAGGGTTGTCAGCGCTTGAGCCCAACACTCCCCTAACCACCATGAGGACTGCGCAACATCGGAGATCCAAAGCGGATCACTCGCCGGCAACCAGAGGTCAATCCAACACTGCTCCCCCGGAGCTAACCAAACTGCACCGCCCCCCGAGCGGCGGCGTGCCAGATCAATCCCAGATTGTTCAACGGCATTGACCCATGCGGGTTGAGCTCTCTGGGCACTCCCCAGAACAACTGCCGGCCGAGTCAGCGAATTCAACCGAACCAGCCTTCGGGCGGGTGGCATTTCGGCCTCGTGAAGCTCCTGAGCAGTTCCGCTGAAGAACTCACGCTCCCAGATTCTCTTCTCAGGCTCAACAGTGCTCACCCTTCGATTCTCCCCCATGAAACGGCAATCGGGAGGCGCCCGTGGCAAAAACCACGTTCCAACTCACGACTAATCTTTGACACATGGTTGACGGAGCGGTGAGCAGTGGGTTCGGTGAGGGCTCTGGGTCGAGGCGCCGAGCAGCTCGTGTGGTTGTTCTTGACCCGTTAGACCGCATCCTTTTGATTAACGCAAGTGACCCGCTTCACCGCAACGGCCCGGGCTGGTGGGAAATCCCAGGCGGCGGAGTTGACCACGGCGAAAGCACCGAAGACGCTGCCCGCCGTGAACTCTGGGAAGAAGCCGGAATAGCTGGAGCAGAAATCGGACCCTGTGTTTGGGTGCAGCGCGTGCAGTTCAGCTTCGGAGGGTGGCACTTTGACCAAGATGAGTGGGTGCACATCGCCCGCTGCGAAGGCATCTCAAGTGGGCCTCAGGGGCTCGAGGCTTTAGAAGCTCTCGCCTTTGGAGAACAGCGATGGTGGAGCCTGAACGATCTTGTCGAACATCAACCTCGAACAATCCCCTACCGCATGACCGAGTTTCTTCCTCACATCATGAGCGGTCAGTTCACGGGTGATCCGATCGACATCACGCCTAGCCCTGATCACGTTGCCCGTTGGCAGCAGCAGGCCTCTCCGCCCCGCCGCTGACCTGCCATGCAACTGAACTGCGATACAGCTGAACTGCGATACAGCTGAAGGTTCCGGTCAACGCAGGATGACCTCATCCACGCCGTACTGCTGTAACCGTGACTCATCGGGCACCCGACCAATGCCCGGGCCAGTTGGCACGATCAGCTCGCCGGCAAGGTTCACATCTATGGGCTCACAAATATCTTGCTTCACGTACTGACTACTTGGCCCAAGGTCGGTGGGTAAATTGCACCCAGGCAGGCTCGCAACAACTGCCGCTCCGGCTCGGCCGATTCCAAGTTCCAGCATTCCACCGACAAAAACATCCATGCCTGCCGCGGCAGCAAACTCAACTGCAGAGGCAGCGGCTTTCATGCCGCCGAGTCGCGCTGGTTTGATTGAGACAACATCCACCGCTCCGGCCAGCGCTGCCGATCGGACTGCGTCAAGAGAAACTAGAGATTCATCTAACGCAAGCGGGGTCTCCATTTTCGCACGCAGCTGGGAAAGCTCGTCCCATGTCAACTCCGCAGAGAAGGGCTGCTCGATAAACGCCAGCCCCAGAGCATCTACTGCTCGCAGTTGATCAAGATCGGAATAACTTCCATTGGCATCGGCTGCAAGTAACAGGTCCGGAGCTGCTGCCCTGACGGCTCGAAGTGCTTCGAGATCGTGACCGGGCGCAATCTTGAGCTTCACCATTGCGGCGCCAGCCTGAGCTGCAGCGAGAGCAAGATCAGCTAGCTCTGAAAGAGGAGCGCCAAGCTCAGCGATCACCACGCATCTTGGAAGGCAGCGGGCCTCTCCCGCTGTTTGAGCCAAAGGCGATTCAGAACTGTCGCTCAGAAGTTCCTCGACTAGAGCACGGCCTTCTGAGCGGAGTCGAGCGTCGAGCGAGGCATCGGCTAGTGCCGCTGTTGAGGCAATAAGTCCAGCAGCTAGGATCGAGTTGCCCAACATCAACTGTGGGCCTAGTTCAGTAGTGAGGCCCTGCCAAGCAACCTCAGTCGACTCGGTTGCGTACCCCGCAAATGACAGCGTTGGGCACTCTCCCCATCCGACCACCCCGTCTTGACGTAGCCAGCTCACGAGAATGACATCGCGAAGATGCTCCGAACCCTGCGCAGTGCGATGCTGCTTTCGAAGCGGAACGTTCACTCGCAGAAATCGAATCGCTGCAGGAATCTCTTCGATCATCTCGACGCAGTCGCCGCCGGCCAAGCCCGACACCAACGCAGATAGGTAATCAAGTCACTTGGCTGCGCCTCGGCGCTGCCGTCACCACCGTATGCGGTCACTATTCGAAAGCGCATGTAGGCAGCATCGGGAAGCGGCAGAAACGGTGCTCGCCGCCACCACCCAGAGGGCGCAAGAAAAAACATCTGGCGAAGAGCTGTGGCCCATAGCTCAGGATGGCTCAGCACAGCCCGACACATGGGCCACGTGATCTGCGTTGCGGGTCGGGTCACAATTCCGGCTGCTCTCTTGGGGTCTTCAGTCATACCATCGCGTTTCTACTAACAGTAGCGGGGGTGCATGACAGCCAGCCCCTGTGCCTGCGGTTTATTGCGATGCATCCATTCAACTCTGCGCAGCGAGACCCGCTAAGCCAACTGCGGCTGCGCCGAGTAGAGGGCCACGGCCCTCGCAGCCCGATGGAACAATCTGTAGCCCCGCAGAGAAACCGAGACGAGCACTGCGGTCTGCCTCGGCCTGCGCCGCCAGAAAGAAATCATCCCCGAAACCAAGCGCAACTGAGCCAGCGACTACTGCCAACCTAAGGTCCAACAAGTTGGCTACTGATGACACAGCCCGACCGACCAAGAGTCCAGATCTGCGTCGAATTTCGGTTGAGGCATACTTTGCCGGCTGGCCCGTGAACTCGGCAATGGCTGCTCCCGAAACCTCGGCCTCGAGGCAACCCCGAGCACCGCAGACGCAATCGCGCCCAAACGGTTCAACAATGACGTGGCCAATATGGCCGGCGTTTCCCTCTCGACCATCAAGCAGTTTTGCATTCAGCACAATTCCGCCGCCAACCCCAGTGGAGACCACCATGGCCATGTAGTTAGCCTCTCCGCGAGCGGCCCCCATCCAGCCCTCTGCTCGGGCCAATGCCTTGGCGTCATTATCAATGAATGTCGGAAGCTGATACTGCTGCTGCAAACGCTCAAGAAGTGGAAACTCGCGCCACTGTGGAATGTTCAACGGCGATACCGTTTGGCCGTGCATCGTCATGGGCCCACCGCAACCGACTCCGATGACCTCGGGCGCAACAGAGGACCTGGCCAGCACAGAATCGGCCAGCACAGAATCGGCCAGCACAGAATCAATCAGTCCGGTGAGCCTGTCAAAGAGGCCAACAGCAGCATCTGCCTGAGTCAAGATCTGTTTACGTGAACGCAACTGTCCATCAGCGCCAAGTACGGCAGCATCGATCTTGGTTCCGCCGACATCTATGGCAAGCACTACAGGTTGACCAGAAGTCGATTGTGGCTCGCTGCTCGTTGGCATCAGAAGGAAACTACCAGCGGTGGCACCTCCTACCCGAGAAAGCTCTGACAGACTGAAGCGATTCCAACACGGAAGGGACCCCCGTGAGCAGCACTGCCCCAATTCCCAGCGCTGAATCAACAGCGTTTGCCAAGGCGTTCGACTCCATCTGCGCCAATATCGGCCTAGCTGTCCGTGGCAAGGAACACGTCATTCGCTTGACCGTTACTTGCCTTGTGTCTCACGGACATCTGCTTCTTGAGGATGTACCCGGCGTCGGCAAAACCTCGATTGCAAAAGCCGTTGCTCAGTCTGTGGACGGAAAGTTCGCAAGGGTTCAGTGCACACCTGACCTGCTCCCCTCGGACCTCCTTGGAACCTCGGTTTGGAACCAACATGACGGCAGCTTTGAGTTCCGCAAAGGACCCGTTTTTGCCAACCTGCTGCTCGCAGACGAGATCAATCGCGCGTCACCAAAAACTCAGTCAGCGTTGCTCGAATCAATGGCCGAGGAACAAGTCACCGCTGATGGGAGCACCTACGCACTTCCAAAGCCGTTCATGGTCATCGCAACAGAGAACCCACTTGAGCATCACGGAACCTTTCCCCTGCCCGAAAGCCAACTCGACAGGTTTCTCATGAAGCTTTCGATTGGTTACCCCAACAAAACAGCTGAACTTGAATTGCTTCGCGAGGCCGACCACGAGGCGGTTCTGACTTCGCTCACTGCCGTAGCAACAAGTTCAGAGATTCGGGCGATGGGCGCGGCGGCTCAGCGCCTCTACGTTGCCGACTCGCTCACGGAGTACTTGGTCGAACTCGCCGAACGCTCGCGCAACAGTTCGTTGTTTGAGCTTGGCATCTCGCCGCGAGCAACTCTCGGACTTCTGCGCGCATCACGAGTCTGGGCCGCAGCTGAGGGCCGCAACTTTGTGACGCCAGATGATTTCAAGGACCTTTCGGTGCCAGTACTAGCGCACCGAGTGGTCCTTTCCTCCGAAGCCCGGCTCAATGGACTCAGTCCGGCGACGGCCATTTCCGAGCTCATCCGTTCGACGCCGATCACACACTGAGATGCGCCTCACCAAGCGCGGTGTAGCTCTTCTTGCAGCATCACCGGTGCTCGCCTGCGGGGCCTGGCTCTTTGGCCTTCCCGAGGCTGCAGTGTTGTCAGTCGGTGCCGCACTCTTGGTAGTCACTGCAGCGGTCTGGCTCAGATTCCACTCGCCTCAGATCGAGATTCAGCGATCGGCCCTACCGATTCGACTACGGGTTGGCCAACCCTGCAGCGTTCAACTGAGCACAAGCAACGCCGGTAGACGTAGAACAGCAGTGCTGGTTCTAAGTATGCGAGTGAGCGGCATTGGCACTATCTGGATACACCTTGCTCCGCTGCGTAGGTCTGAGCGCAACATCTCGAGCTACAACCTGCCCACTCAGCAGCGCGGTCGAGTTGTCATTGAACCAACAAGGGTAGAGGCTCAAGATCCATTCGGACTGCTGAGTTCTTTCCGGTCAGTCGGTGAGGCCACATCGATTCTTATTTTGCCTCGGTTCTGGTCGCTCTCACCGCTTGACGTAGCAGTTGGCGAGCAGAACCAGACTGCAGCGCTCCACTCGGAGCGGAGCGCACGGCCCTCTGACGAGTTCGCTTCTCTGCGCGACTACCTGCCCGGAGATGACGTGCGAAGAATCCACTGGCCAAGCACAGCGAGAGCCGGCCGGCCGGTGATGCGGCAGTTTGAGAATCCTTGGCAACACCGAACCACTGTGCTGCTTGACCTTCGAAGCACAACCGGTTTCGACTCTGCTGCATTTGAACGAGCGGTCTCTGCCGCAGCGAGCGTGATTGAGCTAGCCGCCAGAGAAGGCGGATCGGCTCATGCCGGCTTGATTCGCCTAGTGACTGCTAGGCCACGGGGCAGTTTGCTCCTCGGAACCGAGTTCATCACGCCCTCTGAAACTCTTGACCCGTTGCATTTTCGCCTAGCGCTCGCAGAGCAGCTTCCCGACGCCCCATCGCCGCTTGAAATCCTTCAACTGCTAGGCCCCCAAGTTGGCGGCCGACTCATCATCTGTTCGGGTACAACTACCGAGGCCGAGATTGCTGATCTGCAGCGAGGAAGTCAGCGATTCTCGTCGCGTATCCTTCTCACCGGGAGCAAGACTCCAGCCAGTCAAGACTCCGATGTGCCCGAGTCTTCTCACTCCCGCCCTACCAACTCCCGCCCTACCAACTCCCGCACTACGTACACCCGCTCTACCCAGTCAGGATGGCTGCACCTGGATTGGACACAGCGCGCTGAGTTGGATCGAGTTTGGGCCGAGGCCACAAGGCGCTCTTGGGAAAAGACTCCATGACTCCAACACACCCCGTAACTCCGAACAGGGCCAGCAGTTCGATGCAAAACCCTCTGGGCACTCGACATTCTTGGAGCAATCAAATTGCCCCGTTGCTTGCCGAACTGGGGTTGCTTGCCCTAGCAGTTGGGACTGCCGCAGGCTTTATTCGCCTCTTTAACTCCTGGGGTTTCCTCTCGGAACTTGCGATCCCCATTGTTGCCCCTTGGCTTCTTGCCCTCACCTTGAGGCGTCTGCATATCAATCTTTTCGCATCGTTAGCTGCACAAGTCCTTGCAGCCTGCATCCTGCTCACTGCAATTTTTGCGCCTGGCAGCAGCACCCTTTGGCTACCTACCCCCGCGACTGCACGACTGCTCAGCGCAAACATCTCGGACTCGTTCGCAGCGTTCTCGCAACTTGTTGCACCGGTGCCATCAACCCCGGGGTTTTTGTTCATCATCGCCGTCGGGTTTTGGCTGTTTGTGGCATTTGCTGACGCTGCCGCATTTCGCTACGACGGCCCCACCCAGGCCGCTATCCCATTTTTCACAACGTTCCTTGCACTTGGAATCCTTTCTCGAGACACTGCCCGAGTTGGTTCTACGATCTACTTTTTGGCTGGGCTGCTGCTCTACACCTCTAGCCAGCTTGCCTTACGAGCTTCAAAGACTCGCTGGGATGGACTCCCTCAGCGGAGCGCAACTAGAAGCGTTGCTTGCTCAGCGCTGATCATTGGAAGTGGGGCACTACTCGGTGGCTCCGTTCTCGGGCCGCTCCTACCGGGGAGCACCGAGGCAGTGATCAACCTTCGAAAACTAGGCAAAGGCTCGGAGCCTCGAACAGTGGTGAGTCCATTTGTCGGAATCCGCTCGCTTCTTGGTGAGCGCAGCAACACGGAGTTGTTTACCGTTCGCTCAAACGAAGCTGCATATTGGCGGCTCACAGCGCTCGAAGAGTTTGATCCGATCCGAGACATCTGGATTTCACGTGGGACGTATCAACGTAGCTCCGGCGAGTTGCCCTCGAACCTTGGGCCAAATGTTTCGGGGTCGACGCTAAGCCAAGAGATTCAGATCTCAGGGTTGACTGGACTCTGGCTTCCCGGCGCCTACCAGCCCTCGCGCATCACTTCCGATACCGAGGTGAGCTTTGACCGCGAGTCCTCCTCCATCATCTTGGTATCAACTGATGCCAAAGCGAGGCCCAGTTACAAGTTGGACTCGCTCATCGCTGACTTTTCAGCGGCTGCTCAGGCTCAGGTGGGAAACTCCGAAAAGATCGATCCGGTGTACTTGACTCAGAGCCAGAGTCCCGCAATTACTCCAGAGTTGCTTGGTGAGATCACAGCTGAGGCCAGCACACCGTTCGAACGAGCCCTTGCCTTACAAAACTGGTTCCGTAACGAGTTTCGCTACGACGAGACAGTCGACTTCAGCCAATCTGCTGACCCCATTGCCGACTTCTTGCAAGCCGAGGCAGGTTTTTGCCAACAGTTCTCTTCTACGTTTGCCCTCTTCGCTCGAGCATTGGGCTTACCTAGCCGGGTAGGTGTGGGCTTCACACCCGGAGACCCACTTCAGTCGACCAGTGAACCGGCCGACAGCGGGGCAACGAGTACCAAGTACAGCGTCAGAGGTCGTCATGCCCACGCATGGCCCGAGATCTATTTTGCTGGTGTTGGCTGGGTACCGTTTGAACCAACTCCGGGCCGGGGCGATCCGCAGGGCACGCCCTACACCGGGGTTGCTGCCGCCCAAGCTCTCCCTCCTGCGACGGATGAGGTCACAACGACGCTTCTTGGCGAGGGAAGCAACAACACAGCCACCACAGCGCCTCCCAACGCCTCGAGCAGTCAGACTGCCCCCACACGCACAGATTCAGGACCAAACACAGGCACAAGCCCGACTGAGACAAGTCCAACTAGCCCTGGCACGGTAGTCAGGTTCGCACTCCTGGCTCTTTTGAGTACTGGGGTTTTGCTCGCTGCTCTAGTTGGAGCTGCACTGGTACGCAAACAGATCAAGCGCCGACGCGCCGTTCAGCAACTGAGAGCAAAACATGGCGAGGAACGAGCGGTCGTTGATGCTGCCCTAGTGGAAGATTCTTGGAATCGTTCCCTTCTGTGGCTGGCCTTGATCGGCATTCGGCCAGAGGTCTCAGAGACGCCCATCGAGTTCGCATCTCGCGCATCGGCTGCGATGAGCGCCATAGAAGTCAGTTCAGAGAGTCCTGAGTCTGACCACGCTGCGGTGAGCGCTCTGGCAAAATTAGAGACTGCTCGAAGGTACGGTTCGTTAGGGAACTGCTCCGGGCAAGGCATCGCTGCGCAGGCTGCGGCGGATTCGGTAGAACAGCTGATCCGCTATTCGTCCTCGGGCCGACGCAGCCGGTCTTTGGCCTTCGTACTGGCATCGTTGAAGTAGTCCTTCAAGCTGCCGCTGCCGTTGTTTCG
>WLJI01000084.1 GCA_009701845.1 Actinomycetota bacterium | reverse complement strand
GTCCATACGTTTACGTATGGCCTGGAACTCATCCCACTGCGGGTAGCGCGGGGCGAGCGTCTCGGCATTCTGGAAGTGGAGCTTGCCCCAGTGAGGCCGACCT
The DNA here is from genome assembly GCA_009701845.1 of Actinomycetota bacterium. Lineage (GTDB taxonomy): Bacteria > Actinomycetota > Acidimicrobiia > Acidimicrobiales > Microtrichaceae > IMCC26207. Next base: position 11,781 of record WLJI01000084.1, on the reverse strand, counting down.
TGATAGTCGCTCATAATCTTCTCCACGCCTTGAAAATATTGATCATACGGTTCGCCACGAAACATGTGTGCGGCTATGTAGGCCGAGTCCCGGCCCGAGGCATGGCTCAGGGGGATGTTGTCCCCAGCGGACCACCGGATCTCAACGGGAACGGTGATGGGTGTGCCAATGCTGTCGATGAGTCGCCCAAGGCGGGTGAATGCCTCGGGAAAGGCTTCGCGCGGGATGGAGTATTCCATCTCGATAACCCGAACTAGGCGGGGAGTAGCGAATACGCGATCGCTTCGATCAATCCAATCGTGGGTGGACTTTTGGCTAGCAATGGAAACGATGGTTTTTGCAGCTGGTGGAAACCGTCGGGCAACTTTGCAGGCGGCGCCGTAGACATAGTTATCAACGAGGACCTCCTCGAACCATTTTGCAGATTTGGTCCGGGGGCGAATTGGTTCTTGGGTGCGGCGACTGCGTTTGGTGAGGGCAAGCTTCGAGCCGGGGAACCAAAAGAATCCGAAGTGATCGGTGTTGTCGATCAGATCATCAAGGTCGCTCAAGATGCGGTCCATGGCAAGGGGTTCTTCAACTGCATGCAAGTTGAATGCAGGTACTGCTTGGATGGTCACGGTAGACAACATTCCAAGCGCCCCAAGGCCGACCCGGGCTGCAGAAAACACCTCGGGGTTCACCTCCGCTGAGCATTCCAAAACGGTTCCGTCTCCGGCAATGAGTCGCATGCCACGCACACTGCTCGACAAGTTCGAGAACCTGATTCCCGGTCCGTGGGTTCCGGTAGAAATCGCCCCGGCAATGGATTGGTAGTTGATGTCGCCAAGCACCTCTAGAGCTAGACCATGGGTTGCGAGTTCCTCGCTGAGTCGCCACAGTGGGATGCCGGCTTGAGCAGTTACTAGGCCAGTGCTGCGATCCACATGCAGCACTCGCGAGTAGTCCGAGAGGTCGAGCAGGTGGCCGTCGGTGCAGGCGATTGCTGAGTAGCTGTGACCAGAGCCCACGGCTTTAACTGTGCGCCCCGTTAGGGCCGCACGTCGGATAATCGCAACGAGTTCTTCCTCCGTCGAGGGCCGTTCCCAAACAGCGGGAACACAGGATTGGTTCCGGCCGAAATTCCTCCAGACCTTTCCTGATCGAAGGCTGGTGCCTGGAGTCTCAGAAGCGGCAGATGCTGGTGAAGGTTGCGAGGATTGCGGCATGCGATCATCATCGTAGGACAGCCCTAACTTCCATGAGTACCGCTCGCGATCTATCTTCAAAGCGCTGCGGGATTCTAAGAAATCGCTGTGAGGTGTCGCTGTCTATCAAGCAAGGGAAGGTCACAGATGATGATTGGAACTGTTGAGTCGTGCTTGCGCTACCCGGTGAAGTCATTTCAGGGGCTTCAAGTTGACTCTCTACAAGTGGGAGTCACTGGCATCGAGGGGGATCGTGAGCGAGCGCTGATTGATCTGGCCTCGGGACGCGTGCTGTCTGCCAAGCGCTCGGCCGAGATGTTGATGGCCACGGCGAGTGATTCTGGATTCAGTCTTCCGGGTGGTAGCGAGACGAGCTTTGATGACCCGAGAGTGAATGACATTCTGTCGCAGTGGCTTGGCCGGGCAGTGGCTCTAGCGAGAATCGGTGAGGTTCTGGCCGAGAACGAACAAGAACCCCTGGCCTATGAGATGACCTTCGAGCCTGCCAACGACCAAGCTGAATACTTTCAGATTCCAACTCCGCCAGGAACGTTTCTTGATCTTGCTGCGGTGCACTTGGTGAGTCGATCGACGCTGGATCAATGTGCGCAGCTGCGACCAGACTTGAACTTCGATGCCAGGAGATTTCGGCCGAATCTGATTGTGGATGCTCTCGGCGAGCCATTCCACGAAGATGCATGGATCGGCAAGAGAGTTGGCATTGGTAGTTCCCTCGTTCTAGAGATTTCCCAGCCAACGGTCAGATGCGCGATGCCGCTACGTGCGCAGCCCAAGCTAGGTCTGCAGGCAGAGCTCGGTTCTCAGCCCGAGCTCTTTGCTGCAATGACGGAGATGCACTCTGCGTTTCCGAATCATCTTGGCGTCTACGCAAACGTTATGGAGCCTGGAGTGGCGTGTATCGGGGATGCAATTGAGCTCTTCGACTGACTACCCAGAACGTTGACTCACTGCGCAGGCAGCCTCTTCAGAATCGGTAGGGTAGGAGGGTGACATCACTGATTGACCGCTATGGGCGCGTTGCGCGCGATCTGCGCATTTCGGTGACTGACCGTTGCGATCTTCGTTGCAGCTACTGCATGCCAGAAGACGGCCTTGATTGGCTTCCTCCCGAGCAACAGCTGAGCTTCGCCGAGATCCTGCAACTCACAAAGGTCCTTGTTGGCCTTGGGATTACATCCGTGCGTCTCACCGGAGGCGAGCCGCTCATGCGCCCCCACCTGTCGGAGTTGGTTTCTGGTCTTTCGGATTTAGGCCTCGAGGATCTTTCGCTCACGACGAACGGCACCACGCTTGCACGGCACGCTCAGTCGTTAGCCGAGGCCGGCCTGAATCGTGTAAATATCAGCTTGGATTCCCTTGATGCCCACCGGTTTGCAGAGATCACGCGAAGAGACGTGTTGTGCAAAGTCCTTGACGGAATCACGGCTGCACAACAGGCAGGCCTGCAGCCTGTCAAGGTGAATTGCGTGATGATCGCTGGAACGAACGAGGACGAGGTCTTGGCCTTTGTGCAGTTCGCTCGCCGAACAGATTGCGATGTCCGCTTTATAGAGAACATGCCCCTTGGCGCTGGCACTACCTGGAGTTCACAACATGTGTTGTCCTCGGCCGAAATCCTAGAACGCATTGACGCTTCGTACCCGCTGCTGGGGCTTGAGCGCGGTGCAGAACCGGCTGCTAGTTATACCTTCGCCGACGGTTCACCCGGTCGGATTGGGGTGATTTCTAGCGTGACAGAACCGTTCTGCGCGCAGTGCGATCGCTTGAGGCTTACCTCGGATGGTTTTTTAAGGACCTGTCTGTTCGCTCATACCGAGACTGATCTTCGAACCCCGCTCCGCTCAGGTGCAACAGAGGAAGAGCTCGCGGAAATGATTCGCTGCGCAGTTGCCCTCAAGGGGCCTGGTCATGCGATCGGGCAGCCTGAGTTTGAACAACCTGTCCGACTGATGTCTCGTATCGGCGGATGAAGCAGATCACGAGTTTCCCGAAGCGGCTCGAAGGGTGTGAGCCATGACTCAGGTGTTGCTCTTTGCCCGTGCACGAGAGCTTGCCGGTACGCGGCAAACAGAGATTCCCGGTGCCACCGTGGCCGAGGTACTAGCTCAAGCCGAGAAATTATTTGGCGCCGAGTTTGCGGCTTTGAGCGCAACCTGCACGATCATGGTTGACGATGCCATTGTGCATCGCTCGGAGTTCCTGACGCGACCCGCAGGCTCTGAGCTAGCAATTCTTCCCCCCGTATCGGGTGGGTCCGACCACGCAGAGCCGCAGACTGCGCCTGTGCTCAGAGTGGCAGTGCTGACGGTGTCAGATCGGGCTTTCTCAGGAGAGTATGAGGACCTGACAGGCCCCGCAGTAGAAGCACTCGTTGCTGAGGGACTCTCAGCATCAGTGGTACACCGCGCGATTGTGGCCGATGAGCGAGCCGAGATTGTTCGGATGCTCTCCGAGTGGTGCGATGGCGATCAGCTCGACCTGATTCTCACCAACGGTGGAACTGGGCTTGCAAGAAGGGACGTCACCCCCGAGGCAACCAAAGAGGTGCTCGAGGCTGAAGCACCCGGGATTAGTGAACTGATGCGTGCAGCAGGACTGCAACACACGCCGTTCGCAGCGCTGTCCCGGCAAGTTGCGGGGCGACGGGGAGGCACGATTGTGGTCAATCTTCCAGGTTCGGTTCGAGGAGCAACCGAAAGCCTCGAGGCTGTGATTCAGATTCTCCCCCATGCCTGTGCCACTGCTCGAAGCGGGCAGCCATGACTTCTACTGACCAACCCGCTCTGACTCCAATCGTTGTTGCTGGCGTTCACTCAACGCCGTTGGATGTTGCTGGCCTTGTGGATTCTGTGAGGCGAGATGACTGCGGTGGAGTAGTTGTTTTTGAAGGAACCGTTCGCTCCCCAAATCACGGCCATCAGGTTTTGGCTTTGGAATATGAGGCTTGGGAGGATCGAGCAGAAATCCAACTCCATGAGTTCGCAGCACAGGTGGCAACAGAGTTCGGCCTAGGGGCAGCCTTGGCCGTTCATCGTGTGGGGCGTGTCGAGGTGGGTGAAGCTGCAGTGGTGATTGTTGCCGTAGCAGTGCACCGCAGCGCTGCGTTTTTAGCAGCCTCGGTGCTAATCGACAGAGTGAAAGCCGAGGGCTGGATCTGGAAGAAGGAACTCAGAGCCGACGGTGAGATCTGGATTGATAGCTGCGAGTAAGCCAGCAGCTCACGTCGCTAGTCGCACGGGTCGCTAGTCGCAGGGGTCGCTAGTCGGACAAGTCGCTAGTGAGAAGAGTTAGCAGTCGGAAGAGCTACCAGTCGGTAGGGACGTAATCCTTCAGGAACTGCCCCCATAGGTTGGTACCGGTCAGCGCACCGCTCATAATCGGGTCAACAATTCGTGCAGCACCATCCACGATGTCGAGCGGGGGATGAAACCCATGTTCGGCAGTTTTGCGCTCTGCGATATGGGTCGGGTCCTCGTCGCTGACCCAGCCAGTATCCACGCTGTTCATATGAATCCCGTCGGCGTGGTACTCGGCAGCCGACGTGCGCGTCATCATATTGAGAGCAGCTTTGGCCATATTGGTATGGGGATGTTTCGTGGTCTTGAAACGGCGGTAAAACTGCCCCTCTACGGCCGACACATTCACGATGTGTTTGTCCTGATCCGGAGTCTGCAACATGAGTGGCTTGAGTCGAGCGTTCAGCACAAAGGGTGCAACTGCGTTCACGAGTTGTGTTTCGAGCATCTCAACAGTCGAGACCTGCGCCAAGTTCAGCCTCCACGAGTTGAGTTCTCGCAGGTCGACTTGTTGAAGGTCTTGGTCGAGGAGGCCGTCGGGAAACAGGTGGCCCTGACGCAGGCGGTCCTCTTCGAGCAGTGGTAGTTGAGAGATTTCCGCCGAGCTCGCAGTGCCCAAAGCCGCATGCACGAGTGCAGCCGCACCAGATACCGGGCCAGTAGTGCGACCGGAAGTCCCAGACTGAGGCTGCAACAACTCGTTGTGTGCGCTTCGCTCACGCTGCATCATGTGCTCATAGAACTCAGGCGGCCGGCGAACCGTCTGACAAGCGTTGTTAATGATGTAATCCAAACGCGAATGGGTGGCCGCCATGTGGCTACAGAACGCTTCAACGCTCGGTGTATGGCGCAGGTCAAGGCCATAGATTTCGAGTCGGTCTTTCCACTGAAAAAAATCTGGTTCTTGGGAGTAGCGCTGGGCCGAATCTTGCGGAAAGCGCGTGGTTACTACCAAGTGAGCACCTGCTCGAAGAAGCTTGATCCCTGCCTGATAGCCAATCTTGACGCGCCCGCCAGTCAGCAAAGCGACTCGACCGCCAAGGTCTGCTGACTCTGTACGTTTGGTGTAATTCAGTTTGGCGCAAGTTGGGCAGAGCTGATCATAAAAAAAGTGAATCTCTGAGTACTTCTCTTTGCAGACGTAACAATGCTGTGGCTCAAGCGTTTCTCGGAACGGCGTGGCTCCGGGCAGGTCGCCCGTATCGGGCAGGTCTGTTTGCACAAACCCAACCGGCGGAAACACATTTGGAGAAGTCACATTTGGAGAAGTAAAGACTTCCTGGGCGCGCAACGTTCGGATTTCTGTACTGTTCAAAATGTCTTGATCGCGCTGGGCTTTCGCTGCGCGTTGGCTACGTCGACGGGCCCGGATCTGCTGGCGGCGTTCTTCTACATCAGGGCAAAAGACATCGCCTGCAGCGCTCAGAAGTCGAGAGCGTTCCTCGGTACTCAGGGTTGCCAAAACTGAGCGGTCTTGGGCAACTGCAATAAGTAGTTCGGTAGCTGCGCGCAGTTGCTGCGCTAGATCCTCGTTCTCAAAGGTCATCGGGGCGATCAATCACCAACTGTCGTGGTGGATGATCCGCTCCATATCTCGTCGTGCTCCGGCTTTGAAGTCCAAGCCGAGAGTATGAGCAACAGGGATGAGCGCACCTTGCATGATGTTGTCTGGGATCCCCAAGAGTTCTGCCGCTTCGGCTTCGTGCACAAGATGCAGAGTGGTCCAGCAGGTACCCAAACCGCGAGAACGAGCAGCCAACATGAAAGACCACACGGCTGGCAAGAGCGAACCCCAGATGCTTGCCTGAATGGCGGCGTTGAGGCCATCGGTTCTCACATCAATGCATGGAATCAACATCACAGGAACCTCTCCCATGTGTTCTGCAAGATACTCAGCTGAGTCAATAACTCGCTTGGTGGTGGCTACATATGCGGGATCATCAGCAGGCAGGTTCGCCTCGGCCGCAGCACGGTTGCCGTAGAAAATCTCAAACCCCTTGCGGTACATCTCGCCTAGAGCAGCACGTTTGTCTGGATCAGTGACCACAATGAAATGCCATCCCTGAGCGTTTGAGCCAGTCGGCGCTTGGGCTGCGAGTTCTAAACATTCGTTCAGTAGTTCTGGCTCGACGGGACGCGAGAAGTCCAGACGCTTTCGCACCGATCGGGTTGTCGACAACAACTCATCGGGTGACATGTTGAGTAGTGGATTTTCGTTCATCTTGCTCCTCGTAGAAGTTGTCCTGGGCGAGCACCCGTATCTTGGCCGCGATCAAAGGTGATTTCACCAGACTTGATGGTTGCAACATAGCCTTGTGCGCCTTGCACCAGGCGAGTGCCGCCAGCAGGTAGGTCTGCGGTCACATAAGGGCTTCCAAGTTGCAGGTTCTCATAGTCGATGATGTTGACATCGCCCAGCATGCCCACTTTGAGGGTGCCTCGGTCAGTCAAGCCATATAACGCTGCCGTGTCTTGAGTCTGCTTCTTGATAATCATCTCGAGCGGCAACCTGTCTCCTCGGGTGCGGTCTCGAGTCCAGTGAGTCAACATAAACGTTGGCATCGAGGCATCGCAGATGACTCCGCAGTGAGCTCCACCATCAGCTAGACCAGACGCGGCTCGTGGGTGCAGAAACATCTCTCGTACGGGGTCAAGGTTGCCGTCTGCATAGTTCAGAATTGGCACGTACAACAGCCCACGCCCACCGTCGGTAAGCATTGCATCGTAGGCAACGTTGAGCGGAGTGGTGTTGTTGGCAAGGGCGATTCCGGTCAGCGAACGTTCTGGGCCGGGTTCGTAGTCGGGCGGGTCGCCAAGTAAGAACGTTCGGTCAAAGGCTTGTTGCAGAGAGCCAGCGGTGAAGTCATCTGGCTGCCATCCCAAAATCGACTCTCGAATCTGCGGATCGCAGAGACGTTCATACAAAGCCTGCTCAGAAAGGTTCTGCGCTTTGAGTTCTTGATAGGCGGGGAAAGCATCAAAGAGCGAGTAGGTGGTGTGGTGGCCCGACAACAATCCTGTCGCACGGCCTGCAACTTGTGGCCAGATATCTGCTCCTTCTTCGGTCGCAGCGAGCGAGGCATCCATCAGTTCACGCCAGAGTTCAGGCGCAGAATCCACCTGAATTAACGCAAAGGTGACAGGTCGCCCCATCTCTGCAGAAAGTCGGCGCATCCAGTCCACCTCTTTTGCCGGTGCAAGGACGTCCTCTCCTGCAACTCCGGCAGGTGCAAGCTCAAACACGCCAGTACCGAGTTCCTTGAGCGCCGAGCCAATGCCAAACAGTTCGTCCTCGGCAGCAAAGGTTCCAGGCACAGGCTCGCCGTCAATCGCGAGATGCGCAATTGTTCGAGAGGTTGAGAACCCTAAAGCGCCAGCACCGAGGGCATCGCGCACGATGATCCTCATGCGGTCAATATCTTCAGCAGTTGCAGGCTCGTTTTTCGCGCCCCGGTCACCCATGACATAAGCGCGGACTGCCCCGTGAGCGATCTGGGTACCTACATCCATCGTCCAGCGGCGCGGCTCAAGAGCATCCAAGTATTCGGGAAAGGTTTCCCAGTCCCAATCGATCCCCTCGGAGAGCGCAGTTCCAGGGATGTCCTCTACGCCTTCCATCAGGCCGATCAGCCAGTCGCGGCGCTCAGGAACAACCGGCGCAAACCCCACGCCACAGTTACCCATGACCAACGTGGTGACTCCGTGCCATGCAGTAGGTGCTAACAGGTCATCCCAAGTGACTTGGCCGTCGTAGTGAGTGTGAATATCAACCCAGCCCGGAGTGACCAGCAAGCCCGTGGCGTCGATCACTGTTGCTCGAGGGTCCACTGCGCCCACAGGTTCCCCTGCCGGGCCGATTGCGGTGATCACTCCGTCAGAGATATGCACGTCTCCCACAAAGGCGGGGCTTCCGGTGCCGTCAATGATGGTCCCGTTGGTGATAATCAAGTGGTTCCCCATAGGTGCCTACCGTAGAGCCATACACGGCCTCAGTGACACCGCTTTGTTGTGATCGACTCCCTGTCTGAAAGACCCAACCTGATGACTGAACCTCTGCATCTAGAGATCAACCGGAAAGCAGCAGTGCAGAGAATCCCGTTAGGCGATGGCAGATCATGGGTTGATCTCCGCCCCGGTTTTGTTCCAAGGGCTCAGGAACTCTTTGAAACCACTCTGGCCACCACTGAATGGAGGCAGAGCGAGGTGTGGCGCTTCGATCATTACGTCGAAGAACGCCGCCTTGGTGCTCGCTTTCGCCCAGACAAACTCGATGAGGGCTTACTCAAAGATGTTCTTACTCAAACCTCGCTCCACCTCGAGATGGCGTACCGAGCGCGCCTGAGTGGAGTTGCAGCCATTTTGTATAGATCTGGCGAAGACTTTCAGGGTCTCCATGCCGACAGGGGAATGACTTGGCTTGACGAGACGCTGATTGCCATTCTGGTTCTTGGCGAGCCTCGACCGTTTCGGCTGCGTCCTCAAAGTTCCCGACAAGTCCAAGAAGGGCCAGAGTCGCAAGAGGAGGATGTGGTTCTGAGTCCCGGGCATGGTGATTTGTTAGTAATGGGCGGCAGATGCCAGCGCGACTTTCTTCATGCTGTTCCTGCGTTCAACACGGACCACCCGCGTATCTCGCTTACCTGGAGGTGGAGCTCCAAGCGGGGAAAGCCCGATACTTCACCGAGGTATTCCGATGGCAAGCATTACTCTGACCGCCCTCTGGTGCGAGGGACCCGCAGTCGCTTGGCGCCACCTGAGCAGCGCTAGGGCGCACAGCTGTTGCGGCCAGGTTCTTGCTGCTGCTGCTTCTCCTGCTGAGTATTTTGCAAAGGTTCACCTTCAAGACAGTTCTCGTCAATTTGTATGTACTAGCCAAGGTTGTTGAGAAAGGTTGGCTATGCAGCGACTTGGTTTGAAGCGGCTCTTCACGGCCTTATGCGTTCTACTTGTTGCTGTCACTGTTGGCACAGCAACAGCAGGTGCTGCCGCGTTGGTACATTCCGAGCCCCCACCTAGCGGAAACATTTCGGTTCTGCAGACAGCAACTGGTCCCACCGCACCTTGCTTGCCCATAGCCCTCGTCGCACGCAGTAGTAGTAGTTCGGATAGTGCAACATTTCGACTGAAAATCACTCTGCTTGCGCCGCTGTGTGCGCCCATTACTGCGAGTGCCGTGATCTATGCCATGCCCGGCAATGGGAATGCTTGGCCACAACAGCTTCAAGAGAAGCTCAGCTTTACATTGCAAGCTGCCGGAGTGACCGAGGTTGTGTTTACCAAGCCGGCAAGCCCGGTCCAGTTTGATGTGGTCACAGGAGCAACCCCACAGCAGATTGCACCCTGGCTGCAATGGCATGGGCCATTGTTGTTTCCCTTCGATACGAGTACCTCTCAACAAGTAGGAATCTACGGGCCGCCACCCGTAGTTCCGGAGGCTCCGCTGACGCTGTTGCTCCCACTGAGCGCCGCAGCGGTCATGGTCGGTGGAGGCACTCTGTTGATGATGCGTCGGAATCGCCAAGTGGTTGGCTCAGCCGATTCGCCAGGTCTCGACTCGTTCCGGTAGGTCCCTCAGCCGTCGTTTTCCCTTTGACACAGCGCCGGGGCAGTCGCTCGCTCCTTGGCCTGTCAGCAGCACTGAGGAGGCCTTTGCCTTGTCCACTAGGCGAGCAGCAAGGTTCACGGTAGAGCCAAAATAGTCGCCGTCCCGACTCAGAACTTCGCCGAAGGCCACTCCCGCCCGGGCGGACTCCAAAATGGGGTCATCGGCGACTCTGTCAATCAACTCTGTCGCTACTTCTGCTGCCAGCGAGATCTCTGGCGCTAAGAACATCACCTCGTCGCCGATGTACTTCACCACTCGGCCTCCGCGTGCCACGGTGAGCTCAACTGACCATTCCTCAAATCGGGTGAGAGCAGCGGCCATTGCGTCTACTCCGAGGTCAACCGTTGCTCGTGTTGAACCTGTCAGGTCGACAAATCCCACTGCTGCAAAGCTGGGTTGCCCTGGTGCCTCGGTGAGACGGTCCATCACTAGGTCAAATTGCAATTTAGAGAGCACCTGAAGGGCCATCGGCACAATCTGAAACGCCTCTACGGCATCAAGAACCTCGAGTGTGTATGCATCTCCTTCAGGTACGACAGCCTCGCTGCTGCCGGCGCGCTCGGTGAGCGAGCGCCCAAAGACACTCAGTGAAGCTTCAGCTACTGCGGCAAGGGAAGCCCCAATCACCCGCGCAAACTGCAAAACCGGCTCTACTCCAAAGAGTTCCATACCAAGGGCGAACCCCTGAAAGGCCTCTGCCTCTTCTACCCGGCACAGCGCCGCATCTCCGGGGTCGGGAAGCCCCATGAGCATTCTCGCCCTGCGACAGAGCTCCACATCAAGCCCGCTTCGAACGGCGAGTTCACTGATGGTAATGAGCTCTTCGTTGCTCCAGAACAGATTCCGCCGAAGTAGACCTACCGCTGCGTTGGGAGTTTGGTCCGAATCCTCAAACCCAAGCTGATCAACCTGCTCTACAGGTGCGCCAGCGAGCAAAAGACGCAGTTTGATTTTGTTGCGGAGGGCTTGTTCAGCATCTTCGGCCACAGGCCGACGCTAGCGGACGCAGCCTTGGCTACCCGGTCCTGCTACTACCCGGTCCTGCTCGTGCCCGGTGATCTACTGCCCGGTGATCTACTGCAGCGTGCCGCGTAACAAACTGTGACCAGAGTGAACGTGCGTTCCATTTTGTTGAAGCGAGATATCAACGACTGGAAAGACGGCTGGATCAAGCGACTCGGGGATGACCACTTCGGTGCTTCCAGTCATTGGTCCCAAGGACTGCGGCTTGGTCACTGCTGGATCGACAAGCCACAGCTCATAGTGGCTACCTGCGGGTGCAGCGGGCATGTTCTTGGCAGTGACCACTAGTCGCTCTGTGTCGCCCGATCGCACGAGCTTGGCCTGCGCCGTAGCTGGGCCCTCGAGTACGTCCAGATTGGTGCTCGCAACGAGTTCACTACTTGATCTCGAAGAATCTGCCAACCTGATCCCGACTGCTCCGACCACCAAGATCGCTACTGCGGCTGCAGCGGCAAGAACGATGTTGCGCCCTCGATTCCTGCGCTCTGCTAGCACTGTTGGTTGAGCAAGCGCTGTTGGTTCTGCGAGCACTGTTGGTTGAGCAAGCGCTGTCGGTTCGGCAAGCACAGTTGGTTCTGCAAGCACTGTTGGCTCAGTGAGCGACATCCGAGCCTCAATGCTGTCCCAAAGGGCTGAGGGCGGCGCAGTG
>WLJI01000083.1 GCA_009701845.1 Actinomycetota bacterium | reverse complement strand
CTCGACGAGGCACATGCGACACATGCCCACGGGGTTCATACGCGGGTGGTAACAGAACCTAGGTATGTAGGCGTCGTTTCGCTCGCAGGCATCGATGAGCAGCTCGCCGTTTTGAGCGGTGAGCTGACGGCCATCCACGGTGATGGTGACGGGGTCAGTGATTTCAGTCTTGCGTGGCTTTTCAGACATGGTCGGCCTCTTGCTGAATCGAGGCCAATGGCTCAGGCGCTGCTGTGAAGGGTTCTGAACTGACCGAGATCAGGTCTCGCTGCACAATCTTTGCCTCAAATTCGTGACGGAACCGTCTGATAGCCGAGGTAATCGGCGCAACAGAAGATGGCCCCAGCGGGCAGATCGTGGTCTGCCTTGGTGGGAACGGAATAGCTTCAAGGTCATTGTTCGGGTCGGCAGCCACAGGGTAGGGACCGGGAGAGATGTTGTCGGCAACATCAAGAAGAAGGTCAATGTCGCTTGGGCGGCCGTGGCCATCCAAGATGCGCTGCAGAATCTTCTCTTCCCAAGTGGTTCCCTCACGGCAAGGAGTGCACTTACCGCAGGACTCACGGGCAAAGAACCGGACAAGTCGAAGCGCTGCACGCACTGCGTCGGTTGTTTCGTCCATGACGACTACTGCCCCAGAACCCAACATCGAACCTTGTCCGCCGATGAGGCGTCCCTCGAGCGGCAGATCAACCTGCTCAGGGAAGAACCAGGGCGCGGATGCACCGCCAGGAATAAACATCTTCAGTTCGTGGCCAGTTCGGATGCCGTTGCCGTAAATCTCTTTTTCGAACAGATCCCGGAAGGTGGTCGTTCCCTGCGGGATTTCGAAGATTCCAGGATTGTTCACATGCCCCGAAAGGGCGATGAGTCGGGTACCAGGACTTGCTTCTGTTCCGACTGCTCGGTACTGCTCAACTCCATGGTTGAACAACCAAGGAAGGTTCGACAAGGTTTCTACGTTGTTCACGATGGTGGGTGCCATGTAGAGGCCTTTGGCCGCTGGGAAAAACGGCGGCTTGAGCCGTGGCATTCCGCGGTTGCCTTCAAGCGACTCGATGAGCGCCGTCTCTTCACCCACGATGTAAGCGCCCGCACCCCAATGCAAAACGATGTCTACGCTGAAATCGGTACCAAGAATATTTTTGCCAATCAGTCCCGCTGCGTAGGCCTCATTCAGCGCCGCTGCGAGGCGCTCATGCGCATGGGGCATCTCACCACGTGCGTACAGAAACACTTGTGCTGCACCGATGGCGTACGCAGCAATCAAACAACCCTCAATGAGTTGATGAGGATCACGCTCCATGAGCAGCCGGTCTTTGTAGGTGCCTGGCTCGGACTCGTCACCGTTCACCACGATGTAGCGCGGCCACACTCCCGGAGGGCAGAAACCCCACTTCACTCCGGCCGGGAAACCAGCCCCGCCGCGACCGAGCACGGTTGCGTCTTTAACAACTGAACTCACCTGAGCAGGACTCATCTCGAGTACTTGGCGAATCGCCTCGTAGCCCTTGTAGCTACCACTGCTGGTGTACCCATCCATGGTGTGGCCATCCATCACGCCGAAACGCGACGAGACAACTGCTGGCACGCCTTCAGCCATTTTGGTAGCAACGCTCACGGTGCCGATCATGAGTTAGTCCCTGCTGTACTAGGAGTAGCCGCATCTGCCGCAGCGGCTGCTTCGGCGAGTTCACGGTGACGACGCAACCAGACCGGTTCGGTCTGATCCTCGGGGGCGGTGATATTGGCAATGCGATCCTCGCCCAAATCTTGACGGACCTTACCGAGCGTGCCGTGCGGTGGAATGACATCGTCAAGTGCGCCGCTACGAAGCTCCTCGATGAGTTGATCCAAATCCGCAGGACTCAGACGGTGGAAGTACCGGTAGTTGACTTGCACTGCCGGGGCTTCGGTGCAGGCCGCAATACATTCCACATCTTCTAGGGTGAACAAGCCGTCCGCTGTGGTTCCGCCTGGGCGAATACCAAGGGTCTGCTCTGCATGCTCTAGGAGTTCTTCTCCGCCTAGAAGCTGACACGAAATATTGGTGCAAACTCCGAGACAAAACTTGCCCACCGAATGCATCTTGAACATCTCGTAGAAGCTTGCAGTGCCAAGCACCTCGGCAGAGGAACAGCCCACTAGCTCTGCAATCTGCGCCATTGCGTCGTCGGCCAAATAGCCGTCTTGTTCTTGGGCCAGATGGCACAACGGAATAGTTGCCGACTTTGCCACGGGATAGCGCCGGATGATCTCTTGAGCCAACCTTTGGTTGGCAGGTGAAAATCGACTCATCGGTCTACTTCTCCCATGATGGGGTCGACCGAGGAAATAATTGCCACAGTGTCGGCGAGGAACGAGTCTTTCATCAGGTGGGGAAGGGTCTGGAGATTCACAAAACTTGGCCCTCTGATATGCATCCGGAATGGCTTCGAGGAACCATCCGAGACGATATAACAACCCAACTCTCCTCGAGGACTCTCTACAGCGACATAGACCTCGCCCTCTGGAACCTTGAATCCTTCGGTGAAGATCTTGAAGTGATGAATGAGCGCTTCCATCGACTCATCAATGCGAGCTCGCGGCGGCGGAGTGACCTTTTTGTCTTGAACGCGGTAGTCGCCCTCTGGCATCTTGTCGATGATCTGGCGAACAATTCGCATCGACTCGCGAATCTCCGCCAAGCGGATTGCGTAGCGATCGAAGCAATCGCCAAAAGAGCCAGCGATAACGTCAAACTCAACCTGGTCGTACTTGAGGTACGGCTGATCTCGGCGAAGGTCCCAAGCAAACCCTGTTGAGCGCAGAATCGGGCCCGTTGCTCCTAGCGAGAGTGCCTCTTCAGCAGTGATGACTCCAACGCCTTGCAAGCGCTCACGCCAGATCGGCTGCCCGGTCATGAGAAGATCAAACTCTGCAAGACGATCTGGGATCACGTCCAAGATCGCAGAGAGTTCTTCATCCCAACCACCAGGAAGGTCTGCTGCTACCCCGCCGGGACGGATGTAGTTGTGGTTCATGCGCAAACCAGTCACTGCCTCGAAGAACCGAAGTACCTCTTCACGTTCACGCCACCCGTACAACATCATTCCAACGGCACCAAGATCCATACCGTTGGTGGCCATAAACAACAGGTGCGAGCTCATTCGGTTGAGTTCCGACATCAGCATGCGAATCCACTGTCCGCGATCGGGGACTTCGATTCCGAGTAACTCTTCTACTGCGAGAGAGAACACCAACTCGTTGAAGAGCGGCGCCGCATAATCCATGCGGGTGACGTTGGTTGCTCCTTGCAGGTACGTGAGTTCTTCACCGGTCTTTTCCATCCCGGTGTGCAAGTAGCCAATCACCGGCTTGGATCTCGTGATGGTCTCGCCATCCATCTCTAACACGAGTCGAAGCACACCGTGAGTCGATGGGTGCTGCGGGCCCATGTTCATAATCATTCGCTCGCCGAGGCCTTCTTCGGTCGGAGCTTGGTAGCCGGATTTTTGCTCGGCTTCGGTCTCGGAGAGTCGCAAAACTGACTCATCAGAGGTGAGGCGGGTGAGGGCAGAGTTCAGAGTTGTCAGATCGGTACTAGTCATCGCGCTGTTGAAGCACCTTTGAACTGAACCGGGATTCTGCCAAGTTCGTAGTCTTTACGAAGGGGGTGACCAATCCATTCATCTGGCATGAGAATACGACTCATATCAGGGTGGCCATCAAAACGAATACCGAACATGTCAAAGACTTCGCGCTCGGGGTTCTCTACTGAGGGGTGCAGCGGAAACAAGGTCGCTAGCTGAGGGTCGGATTCTGGAATTTGCACCCGTAGCCTCAGGCGGCTGCGATCGGTGTGATTCAACAGTCCAACCACTACCTCGAACCGTTCTGGGGCAACTCCCGCAGGCAAATTTCGTTGAGCACCGTAGCCGAGGTAGTCGACGCCACACAGGTCTACGCACATCCAATAGCCAAGCTCTCGCAGGGAGCTCACTAGAGCCACGTACTCATCTCTCGAGGGGTGCAGCACGACCTGACCGCGTGACTCGCTCACGGGCACACCATGCAGAAGCTCGGGCTGTGGGAGTTCCTCTTCGAGAACGTCTTCTACAGATTCCTCGGCCAGTTCGGATTCGTCTATGGATGGGGTCTCGGCATCTGACATCACCGTGTTCCGATAGTCAACGCCGTCGATGTTGGCAGTTGCAGTTCATCAAGGTGAACTCCTGCTCCAGCGCCTGTCACATCGCGGCGACGCATAATTTCGCCGCTCTCGATCAGCTCGTGCAGAGTCACGATTGCCTGAAGCAGTGTTTCTGGACCAGGTGGGCAACCCGGGGCGTACACATCTACGGGCACAATCGTATCTACACCTTGGACTAGTGCGTAGTTGTTAAACATGCCACCAGAAGATGCGCAGACTCCCATTGAGATCACCCATTTGGGTTCCATCATCTGGTCATAAATCTGCCGAAGAACAGGCGCCATTTTCTGAGAGACGCGTCCAGCGACAATCATGATGTCTGCTTGACGGGGCGAGGCGCGAAACACTTCCATGCCAAATCTTGCAAGGTCGTAATGCGGCCCACCCGTGGCCATCATCTCGATGGCACAACACGCCAAGCCAAAGGTGGCAGGCCAAGAACTATGCGAACGAGCCCAACGAATCAGGTCCTCAACTCTGCCAGTCAAGAAGTTGTGCTCTAGGCCAGCTAGGCCATCAGCTTGAACATCGGCAACAATTCCCATCAGGCCACCTCACGGATTGCATCACCAGAATGCTGCTGGTCTGACTCACGACCATCTTGGCCAACGCGACGGATGGTGGTTTCGGTGGTTCGATCGCTCGAAAGCAGCAAGTCGGATCGGCGCAGGTGTCTCACTGGCCCCCAATCCAATGCGCCATTACTAATTAAGTACAAGAACGACTCAAACACCGCTGCAGAGAAAATCAGAATTGCTGCAAGTCCGTAGCCGCCCAACTCTCGGTAGACCATCGTGAACGGGTAGAAAAAGATGATCTCAATATCAAAAACAATAAAGATCATGGCAATCAGATAAAAGCGAACCGGAAAGCGTTCCGGGGGTTCTTCCACATCCACGATGCCACACTCGTAGGCCATGACTTTGGCAGCAGTGGGACGCGCTGGCATGAGGATTTTGGATGTCAGCAAACTAATTGCGCCAAATCCTGCGGTCAGTAAAAGAAGCGCTATCAGCGGTAGATACTGCGCCATCTCAGCTGGCCTTTCCGTCCCACGCAGCGCGCATCTCGGCGGCTTTCTTATCGCGGGTGTGCAGCATCCAGCAGAACACGAAGAAGAGGATTCCGCTAAAGAGTGCAAAGAGCGCAGGAATGACTCGCTTGTTGCCGAGGTTGCGCTCAAGTATCACCGTCACGGTTGAGGCCGTGGTATCGATCTCTGCAGGAGGGGGGGCCTCACCTGGAGCCACGACTACTTCGGCATTCTTTTGAATCGTGATCGCCGCATACAAGGTGGGGTTCTTCACCTGAAGGGTGGTTTCAATACGATGGACGACCTGTTGCAACAGTGACCGTTCACCCTTAATGGTTTCAGGTTCGGCCGCTGTCTTGCCGCCATAGAAAAACACGTCTTTGACTGTGTAGTTGGCCGCTGTGGTGTCGGTTCCAAAGACCTGCGCTGCGGCGATTGCTGCATCAGCAGATGCAATGGCCTCGCCACGCCGGGAGTCCGACTCTGCCAAGATCCGCCAACCACCTAATTGGCTATCAAGTTCGACCTTGAGTTCCGGAACCAACGTAACGACTTGGGTCAGCGATTTGGGAACAAACCCTTCACCTTCGGTTGACTCGATCTGTGCCCGAACCTCTGGGTTGTTCTCCTCAAAAGTGGTGAGGAGTTCTTGGGCTGACCTCACTTGTCCGCCTGAACCATCAGTTATGGGGAGCTTGTCCACATTCTTAGTAACGGTTGCGGAGTTGCGATCGAAGTTGACTTCCTTTGCCGTCCATGAAGGCGCCATGCCAATCATGCCGATTCCGTAGATCGTCCAGAAGAGCCCCAGCGAAAAACACCATCCGGTCAAAGCCGCCATGGTAATGAGGAATCCCGTCCGGATTCCGGTGTTGGTTGCGTTGAGCAGATAGACCGACCCAACAAGCGCCCCGACCGAGGCCATAACCACGAGCACGCCGCGGATGGCTGGATCGAAGGCAATCGCTGCCAGAAGGTACCCCGTACTTGATGACATATTCAGCTCCAGAGCCTTTACTGCTGACCGGCGAAGGTCGGGGAGTTTGCGGTTCCTGCTACCGGAGACTTCACGGTGGAATCGTTGGACAAGTTTCGTTCGTACGTTATGACCGCCCAGACCTGCTCAGCCTTGAGCATGCCGAAAGCGCCCTTATCTGGAATTCCCTTGTCGGCTTGACCAGTATTGGGGTTAGCGCCAAAGGCCGGCATCTGCGGATTGCCCTGCCGGCGAGAGAAGTAGCCAATGCCAGGCTTCATACCATTCCAAATCAAGTCAAAATGCTGCTGCTCAGTTGAGATGTTTTGGATGCCCTCAAGGTTTGGCCCGAGGGAGCCTTTTTGCAGGCGAGCAAAGGGTTGCCAAGCTTGGCCGTAGCTCGCTCCCGCCACATGGCACCGAGCACAGGAATATGAGCCCGCTGCGATCTCTTGGTTGTTGAAAATGATCTCTCCAAGAGCCAGTTCATCAGCTCGGGACAGCCGATTGGCATCGACGGGTTCGCCATCACCACGGTTGGACTTGCGTACTTCCATCATGCGGCCATACAGGCCAGCATCAAGGCCCTTGACGTAGTCGTCCATTGTGGCTGCAACGGCGACTGGATCTTTTTGTACTGACCAGAGGTAGTCGATGAGGTTATCGATCTGCTGAGTGGTGAGCGGGCCACCACCGGGGCCGCCCCAAGCTGCCATTGGCGAACCGGGCCTGCCATAGTTCAAGACGTATCGAACGCCCTCTTCGGAGTATCGATACAGCACATTATTGAGCGCTGGAGCCGCCCAAGAGACTTGGTTAACGAACTGGCCGTTTTGGTCGTTGATGATGTAGGTCGCAACTCCACCGCTGCCCTCGCCGCCGTGGCAGTTCACGCACTGTGCACCGAGTTCATAGAGTTCTTTGCCGCGCTCAACGAAAGTCTCTTGAAATGCAACCTTTGCACCTTCTTGACGGCCCGGCTCGGCTAGCCAATACAGCGGAAGTGCAACTCCAATGAGTGCCAACAGAGCAGCAGCCGAGAACAACGCTGCGTTGAGCTTCTTGCCTTCAAGCTCTTCATCGTCGTAGTAGGGCTTGCGGTTTGCTGCAAGCTCGATCTCGGACCCTAGCTCGGCCCGCGAAGCGCGCATATTGGCGATCAGCCAAGCAATCACTCCAACCACAACCACGGCAAGAATGATGAACCCGACTACTCGTTGTGTTGTTGCTGCGACGATCATCTACGTACTCGTTTGTTTCCTCAGGTGCTTGGGTGAAACCAAACACGGACTGAATAAATCTGCGGCTGCGAATTGAGCTGCTCTTACCTAGTGCGCTTTTGCTCCACCGACACAGTGGGGCCCTTCGGCCTCTTGGCCAGTGGTGTTGGTACCGATTGGTGGTCCCTGAATCACTTGGCCGGTATTGACGATAAATACCCCACCGTTGACTTCCATGGCAAAGCGGTCCATTCCCCTAGGTGCAGGGCCGCCCTTCTTCTCGCCCACCTGGTTGTATTGAGATCCGTGACAGGGGCACTCAAACCATTGCGAACTCTTGCAGTCTGGCACTCGACATCCAAGGTGAGGACACTTCTGGTAGAGAGCCACTAGACCGGCCTCCATGCCGGTGAGTTCTGGAGCCGAGTACACCGTCTTGGCTTTCGAAAGTGCAGCCTCTGGGTATTGAGTTACCCACATGCGCCCCTCTGGCTTGTACAAGAAACCATCATTGCGCTCGATTTCCGCGATCAGATCACTCACCTTGCCAACCCGTATCTTGGAGCCGAAGCCACTTGACCCTGAAGGCCACAAGAAGCCCACGATGGCAACTCCGAAGACAGAGATGCTCAGGCCGAACAGCGCAAAGATTGAGCGGTTGAGGAACTGGCGCCGGGTAACTCCGTAGGCCTCTGGATCTGGAGGAGTCCACGCCACAGGGGCTTTGGTAGAAACGGGGGCAACTTCAGTACTCGTGCGAGCAAGAACTGCTGCACGCTCGACTTGCTTGCCTGTAGCTACCTTGTCGGCCACCTCTTCGGGCGCGTCCTTGCGCGCAGTTCGGTCTTTCTTCAGTGTTTCTCCGGCAAGCGTTCCTACAGCGGCAGAGCTATCGCGGCGCTTTGAGGCACCGACGAGTGCAATGGCTGCAAAGAGTACGACCAAGATGATGGCAATGATGATGAATGCATTCACGATTCAGTTGACCTCACAGTTCGAAGAAGACGCCGCCGGTCCACGGCAGCGTAAAGAGGAATCCAGGACCACGGAAGAATGACCCGATGGTGACGAGCACAGCCCAGAACATCAGGTGCACTGTCATCAAAGCAATCGCAAACTTGCGATCCTCGGGACGCTTTGAGGGGTTCTTGTCCATGTACGGGGCAAGAATTAACAAGAAGATGCCCATTCCGGGGATGGTCACCCCGGCAACCATGGGGTGGAACATCGTGAGGAGTTCCTGCAGGCCCAAGAAATACCATGGGGCCTTGGACGGGTTGGGGGTTTGATTGAAGTTTGCCAGCTCCAGCAGAGGAGCGTTGACCAACCAGGAGAAGATAAACAAGAAGGCCGTGCAGACAAGTGCTGCAACAAACTCAACCACGAGCAAATGCGGCCAAACGTGGACCTTGTCCTGAGGCTTCGCCTTGACATCTTGAATCGAGCCTGACTTGACCACTGTCAGCAAACGCTGGGTGTGACCACCCGGGCCTGCTGCAAGTGGTGGTCCGCCGCCCGCTGCAACGACTGCGCCACCAACGGGTGCAGTCGCTACGGCAGTAGCTGTACCGCCGCCGGCTGCTGCGGAGTCTGCATCAGCAGTTCCTGCTTTTTTGGTCTTTGCGGCCTGAGAACGCGCTAGCAGATGCGCCGGGATCCGGCTATCCGAGGCTGCTGCTTCCGCAGGTGCAACAGCTGACTCCGCAGGAGCGGATGCTTCTGCTGGTGCCGACTCGGCAGCCTTTGCGGCGGCTTTATCTTTAGCGGCTTGCGCCCGCTTCAGAAGGTGTTCTGGTACCTCTGTCATGCTTGCTCACTTGCTAGTACTCCGTGGATCCCGGAGACGGTCGGTAGGACATGGACACTATGGAAAAACTCTGTCATTGCAGACTCGGTCATGAAGTCGTTAGAGCGGCCCGGAGATGCCGCCGTCTTTGCGGACTCTCCAGAAATGGATAGCCATAAAGATGACGGTAATGAACGGGAAGAACAGAACATGCAACACATACCAACGAAGAAGAGTATTGGTTCCAATTTCTGCTCCGCCAAGAAGCACGAATCGAACCTGATCGCCAAACACTGGCGTATACCCAATCATGTTGGTACCCACAGTTACCGCCCAGAGCGCTAATTGGTCCCAAGGCAAGAGATAACCAGTGAAAGAAAGCAGCAGTGTGAGGGTCAGCAGGATCACCCCAATCACCCAGTTGAACTCACGAGGAGCCTTGTAGGCGCCGTGATAAAAGACTCGAGCCATGTGCAAGAACACAGCGATCACCATCAGGTGAGCGCCCCATCTATGCATATTTCGAACCAGCAACCCGAAGGTCACTGAGGTCTGCAGGGCATAAATATCATCCCAAGCCTGTGCGGCAGTTGGGCGGTAAAAGAACATCAAGAAGATGCCAGTCACCGTAAGAATGATGAACAAGAAGAAACTCAGTCCGCCAAGGCAGAGCGTGTAGCTCACCTTGACGGCATGCCGCTTCACCTTTACGGGGTGAAGGTGATACAGCACGCTGTTCATGATCACGTATGAACGGTTTCTCGGGCTATCGGAGTAACCCTTACGGAAGATGGAACCTGGTCTAAAGATCGACCCCCAAGCTTGGGACTCTTGGGTCTTCTCCCAGACTTCGCTCATTTTTTCTTGGGCTCGTTCGCCGCGGGAGCCCTGCATTGTCTTTGCCACTACTGCTCCTTCGCCGCTTCGTTCGTCATGTGATTCTGTTCTCCTGCGTAATCGATCTTGAAATTCAATGCAACTGGCCTAGGCCAAGCGCATTCCGTAGCCATATCCGTGGGTATTTGTTCGCTGGTGCGGGTCTCCTGCGGCGGATGGATCACCAATCTTGCCCAGAATAATGACTCCAGTTGGGCAACGGTCCACGCAGAGCGCACAACGTGTGCAGACATCATCATCGATCAAGAACAGGACGTTATCTGTTGGATCGGTTCCGGGAAGATCAACGCCAATCGCCTCTTCAATACTTGAAGGGCTGACCATGTGGATGCACTTCCATGGGCAGATATCCACGCAGCCCTCGCACTGAATGCACTCTGACTGATCAATGTGGATGAACTGCTTTGGCTTGACTGCACGCGCAAGGTAATCGGCATCGACCTCTTGCAGGACGTAGTCGTCACGAAATTCTGGCAGTGGTGGATTCGCATCAGTAGTTGCCATGCTTCGCGGTCCCCTAGGCCTGTTTCACAAGTGGACGGCCATACGTTGATACGGGTTCGATTGCCTTGGTCGCGTCTGCACGCTTTCCACGGTTTTGCCACCAGGCCCAGATCCACATCTGGCCACCAAGGAAACCAACATAGAGCAGCACAGCAACGATGTCTCGAACAGCGCGTGCGTTGATCATGATTGGGAACCACGGGGTTTCAATCGTCCAGCCAACGAACGGCAAGGTGGCCGATCCGCCTGGCCCCAACCAGATCAGGTCTGGACGCCAACCGAGTTCGGCATCCGCCAGTGTCAACCACTGATGGGGCACTACTCCGTAGATCCAAAAAATAATGAAGAAAATGTAGGTACCAGCCAGCATTGCTTCACCCCAGGTGAGTGGGGTTCCGACCGGACGCTTCTTGGCGTAGGGGAAGATCGGAGCAACCATCGCAATGGTGATCAGTATCGACATCAGGAAGGCAACCACAAACAAGCTCCTGTCTGTGTAGAAGAACTTTGTGTGGAGTCGGACCCGGTTACGAGTTCGCCACAGGATTGGAAAGAGTTCTGCAGGTGAAAAGGGTTCATGAATTCAGAGTTTTCTTCGGTACTGCCGAGTCTCGCACTGACGCAAGCCACTGAGGTGTCAGGACAGGCGCTTTGTGAAAGACATCACAAGTCTAGATCGCATAGGTCAGCCGAAAGAAACACACTTTCAGCTCACCCTTGTTGGTTTACCACGGGAGGATACTCCTTGACACATTGAGCTAGGACTTTCGCTCAGTCAGGCCGATCTCTTCGTGTTCGTTCACTGGTCCAGTTCGCGATATATTCATTGGAGTCCAAGCAGTTATCTCGGTTCCGGCTTGGTCGACACCATCGCTTCGTGCGTAGTGTGAGAGTTAACACCTGAACTCAAGAACATCAACAGCCGAGCGCCGCGGAGGCAGGGTTGACCGAAGTACCAGAACATCTCTTAGCTAGAAGCCGAGCACGCCGTGCAGCAATGGGCGGTGGCGGCGACGCTGCACCCAGCGATAGCAGCGCTGCAAGCTCAGGTTCCGAGGCCGTTGTGCCTGCGGCCTCAAGCGCAGCGGCAACATCAGCGGCGCCCTCTCCGGCCATTGTTGATAACACGCCTGCAGCACCTGAACCAGTAGCGCCATGGGTGGCTGCTGCACAGAGCCGCCAGAAGATTCCCTTCTGGGCAATTCCCGTGCTTGCGTTGTTGCCCATCTGGGCGGCGGTCTACATGCTCACACTAGATACGCCAACGCCCACCGAACTCGGTGCATTCGAGGCTGGAGCCGAGGTCTACAACAACAAAGGTTGTTCTGGCTGCCATGGCGCTGCTGGAGCAGGCAACGG
>WLJI01000082.1 GCA_009701845.1 Actinomycetota bacterium | reverse complement strand
TGTGCAAAAACTCACTGAGCTTGGGGTAGACCGGATCTGGCCGTTTACGGCGCAGCGATCTGTGGTGCGCTGGGATGACGAGCGAGCGAGGAAGCACCTTGAACGCTTGCGGCGAGTTGCGCGTGAGTCCTGCGCACAGAGCCGCAGGCTATGGATGCCAGCAGTTGGCTACCCAAGTGACTCCAGTCAGGTGGACTCTACAACGGGTCTTGCGCGCTTTGATCAGGTGCATCGCAGCGGCGCGGTACTGGCAAATATGGGCGGTCGCCCACTGCAGCAAGAGGACAGGATCGTGTTGATTGGCCCCGAGGGAGGCTGGGACAACGCGGAGGCGGAGGGAGCAACCAGCGTGGGATTGGCCGAAAATGTGCTGCGCGCCGAGACGGCGGCAATTACTGCTGGTGTTCTTCTCACCGCCCTGCGTGCTGGCTTTACGAGTGAAAATCTGAGATAATCACTCTGTGCGTTTTATTAGGCAAGTTTTAGCTTCCTTGACTAGTAGTTGTTACGCAGAGTGAGCAGGTCGGCAGTGAAGCCGTTCAGCAGTGAAGCAATGGAGCAGTTCAACAGATGCGGGAGATGAAATGTTGAATGAAGACAGTGCGGGCGAAGATGCCATGCGAGATGAGTACGGTAAGGCGGTAGGTGAGCGGCTTCGTCATATTCGTCGGCAGAAGCGGTTGTCGCTCCAAGAGGTTGAGGCCGTCTCGGCTCAGGAATTTAAAGCGAGTGTGCTCGGCGCGTATGAGCGCGGCGAGCGAGCTATCTCGGTGCCACGCCTGCAACGACTTGCCCAGTTCTACAAGGTGCCGGTTGATCAGTTGCTGCCATCGCCCGAAGGGGAAGCCGAAGAAGATGATGCCCTTCGCCGTATTGCCGATAATGGCGGCGCCAAGATTGACCTGACGCGCCTAGAGCAGATGAACGACACCGAATCTCAGATGCTGTCTCGGTATCTGCGCATGATTCAGGTTCAGCGCCAAGACTTTAACGGCCGAGTACTGACGATTCGCCGAGACGACATCAAGGCAATTGCGTGCATCCTCGGTGTCAGCGAAGTAACCGCAGATCTACGCCTTGATGAGATGGGCCTTCGTCTCGGTTGATGCCGCTCGTGGCTCAGAAGCGCAGCTCCTGCTCTTCAGCTAGCTGCGGGAAGCTGAAATACTTGCCCCACCATGATGAGCCCTGGGTTCTCGGGGTGCATCAGAGCTGATCTGTTGAGTTGGATCAGTTCTGCTGAGTATCGAGCAATTTGCGCGGCAGTTGGCTCGGTGCCGTAGCGCAGGGTGAGTAGTTGCTCTGAGATACCCCAGAAGTGGTCTCCAGCGACCACGGTGTAGAGATCTGGTGTTTGGGCTGTAGGTGGTTGGGCGGGCTGTGGCTCTGTGGCTGGCTGTGGCTCAGTTACCGGGTCTGGCTGTGGCGCTGGGGGTTGCTGTGGTGTTGGGGGCTGCTGTGGTGTTGGGGGTTGCTGTGGTGTTGGGGATTGCGGAGTTCCGGGCGGCTGGGCGTGCGCTAACGGTTGAGCGCTCATGGTTGGGGTACTGGTCGGAGCTGTGGGTGATGTCGTGCTTTGCAGAGGAGCAGTAGTCGGCTCACTAGGCGATTCTGGAGTCAATGCCGTTCCAAAAGGAGCAGTGGTAGGAGGGTCCGCAGGCCACGCGCTGCTGGCCCAGGGCAGCGAGGTTCTTGCTTGAGCGGGGTTGATTGGCTGCAGGTCAATGAAAGGTATGGCGTTTTCTACAACTTGCATCACTGGTGCAGCTGAGGGCTCGGGCTGATCGGGTTCCGCGGCGTAGGCCGCAGACCCGGCTAACGCCGGCGAGGTTGAAGCTAGAAGGCCGGCGGTGAAGAACAGCAGAAACCTTGGAGCGAGCTTGGCTGCGATCGTCTGGGCATGGTGTCGGTTGCCGCGTAACGCCACAGCTTGGATGCTGCTGACAATCAGCAGGTAGCCAATCAGCACGATGGCAACAAGTCGCGCTGCAGATGCAGCAATGTCAAGCGGGTCGCGATCAACGAAGAAGTTCCGGAACTCGATTCCCGAATGTATCGGCGGCGTAGAGGCAGAGAACCCGCTGCTACGAACAAGTAAGGCCAAAGCGACTCCTAACCCGCAGGTCCATGCTGCCCATATGAGTAGCTTCGAAAACCGCAAGGCTCGGTCATTTCGGTGGCTCTGTGTCGCTTCAAACGAGCGGAATTTCCGTTCGACGCTGCCTTGAGATCTGGAGTGTGTGGTAGTCATTTTTTGGCCTCTGCTAGCTGAATGGGTGGGTACACCAATGACCCGTCTTGGAGTGTGACTACAACTCGGTCGCACGATTTCTTGTTTGTTTCTGCGGAGCGAGGCTGTGGTTCGCTGCGCAGATCCACAGCTTGTTCAACAGTCGAAACAAGCTGACTCTCTGCAGCCTCTCCGGGCGTTGCCCAGTGAGAGAACTCAAACAGTTCAGCTGTGGAAGGCCGCAGAAGGAGCGCCGTGGCTTGCCCGTCGCAGTTCCAGTCGCCGACGGCTAAGCGGTCCTGAGGTAGGCCGACCTGATAGGTCAGTTCACCGACAGTGATGAACTGGCCATCGATGACAACCCGCTCAGGGCAGGAGTCCCCGTTGATGTCGATTCCGAGTTCGAGCGTGATGAGTGGCCAGAAGCCGCAGGTGGTAGTCACCGGAGTCGGTGCCTCGGTTTGAGGTGGCGTAGGCGCCTGCCCACCGGGGGTTTTGTCGATGCTTGTTTTGCCGGCGGCTGGTTTGGCGGCGGGCGTCTTGAGGGGTGCTGTGTTTGGGGGTGCTGTGTTGAGAGGTGCTGTATTTGAAGCCGTGAGGCCAAATCCAGCCGTGAACAGCAGCGCTATGGCCACAGCGGCAAGGCCCAAGGCCAATAAACCTCTAGCTGGCGCGCTGTTAGGTTTGCGAGGAGCGCTGAAGCCTCGTGCTCGCCGGCTACGGATCTGCCCCGACTTGAGTTCTCCTGCTGCGCGGCTCAGTTCGCTAGCCGACAGTAGTTGCGCACCACTTGCGCTGGCCTGAGCTATCTGGCGAAGCCTGCGTGCTTGTTGCCTCCAACGCCACCGGTCCGATCGAGACATCAGTGCGATCTGAACATTCGCAACATGGTCGAACATCAAAGCAAGCTGAGCAATATCGCCTTGCACTGCGGCAGCGGCTTCTCGTTGAGGAAGGTGACTGAGTGGTTGAGATTCGCCAAGTGAACAGAGCCTTGGCCGGCCGCGAGCGCCGAGCAGTACATGCTCTGGCCGAAGCGCCCCGTGGCTCCATCCAGCGCTATGAAGCTGTTCCACTGCGGTGCAGCACCGTTGGAGCGAGCGAAGCAGTTCCTCGCCAGTCATGTCGAGTGGGCGAAGCAGCGTGCGAGGACCGTTATCTGCAAGGAGCAGCAAAGTCTGATCGTCCTCTTCTTTGACCTCGATCATCTCGACGAGTCCAGAGAGTTTCAACAGAGAGAGAACTTCTGCTTCGTGGCGAAGACGGGAGCGCTCTCTGCCAGTTGCAGATTTCACCAAAATTCGCTGGCCGTGAATGAGTCGATGTGAAATTCTTGAAGTCTCGAACTGCTCTTTACTCTGTGAGCTCACTTCAGTATCCGCCCAGCAGAGGTGACGGTCAGGTCTTCGTAGTCAGTTCTTCCTGGCAGTGCTTTCATCATGATGTGCGGGACGCGCACCGTGATCCGAACCTCGATCGATTTGCGGTCTGCGCTCACTTGCACGATCACCGGGCCACGCAACCGGGCGGCGGGCACCCGTGCTGCAATATGAGCGCGTGCAACCTGCTCGGCTGCGGCTGTATCGATGCGCAGTTCGCCGTTGTATTGAATGAGGCGGGTGTCGAGCATTGCGGCCGCATCATCTGCGGCAGCAGACACGCTCCTTTGAGCGCTGCGTTGCGCAAGGAAGATGGCGGTGAGGTCAATAGAGATTGATCCAAGTACAAAGAAGACCAGAATCGCTGCTGGAACAAGCATCAAAGCAGTGCCGCGAGATGCTCTCCTGGCGGTGCGATGCCTCTCTGCTGTCGATCTAGTTCGATGCACAGGGTGTTGCGAACTGCTGAAAGTTGGCACTTGCGGTCACCTCCCTATGCGCATCAATTAGTTCGGTCTGAGTGACGCTCACCGAAGTGCTTCCTGCGCCGCCAATAAAGGGGACGCGTACCCACGGCAGCTGCGTGCGGAGCTGAACTACTGCAACAGCGCAGGGCCCAAACCCCTGAGGTTCGCTTGGCAGGATTTCTACCCGGGCAGGAGTAATGCCACGCTGCGCCAAGGAATCCTTTGCTGCAGCCTCGCCAACGACTCGGGCCTGAAAGAAGTTCTGTTGCTCTGTGTAGGTTCGGAGGTACTCGCCTGCAGCGGACTCAAGTGCCATGCGTGTATCAAGAATTGACCAGAGATTAAGGATGACCAGCGTGCCGGCAACAAGAATCAGCATGCCGAAAATCACACCCTCGCCACCGCCAACTGCCCCGCGTTCCCTCGTATGCCCTCTCCTCAGGGTTCCTCTGCTCACTTTCCTTCCTTGCGCATGATGATTCGGCGATCGACCGCACCCAGAATGGGTCCTGCGCTGATGAGGCGCGGAAGTAGGCCCTGAGCAGGTGAGCGAACATGCAGCACAACGACGGAAGAGTTGGGGTGTTCAAACTCCATGGTCACTCTCTGCCCGTAGCTGCCAAGTGCTTGTCTTGCAGAGTCAACTGCCTGCACCTCAAGCTGACTGAGCGAGGCTGCTGATTGGGATTGCTCAAGGGGAGCGGTCGCAACTCGGCGAGCAGCATCGAACGCAACCGAATCCACGGTGCTTCGAGTCCAAAGTCCAAGCGAAACATTCGAGGCAAAACCGAGCATCGCGATCATCGCCGCGACTCCGATTGTTGTACCGAGGATGCCCGTTGCCCGCTCAGAGGCACTGCTTCTGGGCTGCCGAAACAAATCTAAGCAGCGCTCGCCGAGTTGACTCGCTGCGGGTATCACCTGCCGATTTGCTCGACTTGGGTGCGGGTCCGACTCGTGGCGGTGCTCATCATGCTGTTGAATCCCGTCCAGAGAGCAATTCCAAGAAAGGCGACGATCAAAACTGCAACAGCTGTTGAAATGACACCTTCACCGCGTTCAGATTTCCGTGGTACTGCAGCGGCAGGAGCGGCGCCTTGAGGGACTGATGGAGGTGATGACACTGGAGTTGCTAGGGGCGCTGCGTGGAGTGGTGCCGCGTGGGGTGTAGCTGTGTGTAGTGACGTGACGTCATTTGGGTTTTTGTGCGTGCTTTGCATACTGGTACTTCGCTTTCTGGTTGGTGTTGCTGGTTGTTGTGACTGCTTTACGAGGTTCCTGCGACCTGGGCCATCGCCGAGTAGAAGGGCACGGCTAGAAAGATCAGCCCGGGTACCAGCGTCGCTACCGTGACTGGTATCCAGACCAGTTGCGCACGCTGCTCGATTGACTCAATGAGTTCTCGGTGAGCCTCTGCCCGTACGGACCGCGCCTCGGCCGAGATCAAGCTGCCAAGGTCACCCGCCTCTCCGTGAAGGGCGAGAACTGCAACGAAACCGCGGATTGAATCCAGATCTGCGCGTTCAGCCCATTCGGCAAGCGCTGTGGTGTCTGAGACTCCTTGGCGGATCCTGCGCATCACCTTGGTGAGGTCCTCCGCAGCAACTCCAGAGCCGCGATCAGCTAAGCGTGCTAGCCCCGCAGTGAGTGAGTACCCGGCACCAAGGAGCATCCCCAGTTGTTCAACAATCACGGGGAGTTCCGCTTGAAGCTTGTGCTGGCGCTGAAGGATCTTCGATGACAAATTTTGTTCAAGACCCAGTGCGCAGAGCAGCGGAAGTCCGAGGAGGAGAACTAGCGACAATGCAATTGGCGGAGAGATCCACAGAGCGAGGACTGATCCGACTGTGAGCCCGAGAATCGCTGCGACGACTTGCTGAAGCCTGAATGCCACCGGATCTTGTGCCGAGCCTGCCCGCTCAAGGCGGACCTCCACAGGGGTATCGATCCCGAGCAGCCGGCCTCCTTTCGCACCAAGGTCTGAAAGGACCGGTCCAAGGACTTGTCGCAGCGATGAGAACGCTCCGTTTTGGCCGGTTGCACCTGCGAGTTCAGGTCGAGCTTGGCGCGTGTACGGGCGCAGCCGATCAATGAGCGAGCGTTGGCGAATCCAGGGGAGCTCGCTCAAGCCGAGGGCAAGGCCCACCGCGAAGACAACGAGGAAGCTCACATCGAGAAGGATCATCGAAGCCTGCAGATCATCGGTCAAACACCCGTTGCGGCTCTGGGAGGCGCATGATGCGGCTGGCCCACAGCCAGCAGGCAATGATCAACGCAATTCCAATTGAGACGAGTACCTGGCCGATAGGGGACCGGTACGCTGCTGACCCGTTCCCTACGCTGAGGCCAGCAAGCGCCATCCCCGCTGGAACAAGGATCACGAAGATCCTTGCGAGGCGGGCTCCTGCTTGTTTGGCGTCGGCTTCTTTGCGGCCAAGTAGGTCTTGACGGCGGTCCTCAGCTAGCGCCTCGAGCCGTGAGTCGATATCTCCTCCTACCTGGGTGGCAACGAGGAGCGTTTCAAAGGTTGCGTCTGCTGTTGGGTCAGCGAGTCGATCTTTGAGGACGGCAATGGTGCGTTCGAAGTCAGTTGTTAACGACCACTCTCGCTGAGCCGCTTGAAACGCGCCGCGCAGTTCAACCGGTCCGCGTAGGCCAACTTCAAGGAGAGCCTGCGGAATTGATCTGCCGACCGATCCGGTAAGGACACGGAGTTCTTCGATGAATCGGGGCCAGGATTCACGGGCGATGCTTCTGGCTTTGGCTCGTCTCTTGCGCCAGATGGCAGCAGGCATAGTGGCGGCGCATCCACCTATCAGCAGGGTGGACAGGCCGAGTCCGAAGATCGCTGCTGCTGGAATCATGGACAGAAAACCAATAACAGCAGATGCGCTAAAGAACTGAAGTGGTGAGACCCCCTCAAGCCCAGCCTGTTGAAGCAGTTCGTGAACTCGCTTGTTGAGTGTGCGCCACGGTGATGAGCGCGCTGCGTTTGTGCCCCGTTCCCTGGAAGTTGAATGCGTAAGTAAGAAGTACATACCTAGGGCGGCGCAGGCCGACAGCAGAAGTGATGTCATCGTTTGTCCTCGGCCAAAGCACAAAGCTTGCGAACGTCAAAGCCGTGGCGTGCGAGTTCTTTTGTTGCCCGAAGCGGAAGTAGACCAGTTGATTGAAGTTCTGCGTTCTCACTGATGCGATTGAACAGTTCCGTGGTAGTGAACTGCACAGCTTCTGCTCCAGCGGTGTGGTCCTCAACCGCCAGAATCTCCGTTACTCGTGGACCATTTGGCCCTCGTTCGGTATGCACAACAAGGTCGACTGCTTCGCTCACCAAATTGTTCAGTGCTGCCACTGGAAGGTCGCTTGCAGCGTCAGAGAGTTGCGCAACGAAACGCAACCGGGTCAGGGCCGTGCGTGCAGACCCGGCATGGATCGTCGTGTATCCGGTGACCCCAGAGGAGAGTGTCAGGAGCAATGGAAGCGCCTCGCGGTCGCGCACTTCCCCGACGATTGCTACGTCAGGAGCCATTCGCAAGAAGCCTGCTACGAGTCGCCGTAGGTCGATCTCTGGCCGGTCTGAGCGTGATGGGCGAGTCTGCATGCTCGCGACATTTGCGAGCGGCACATCAGCTTCAAAAACCTCTTCAGCGATGACTACTCGCCGAGAAGGGTCTAGCTCGGCAGCGCAGCAAGAGAGCAGCGTGGTCTTGCCGGCACCAGGGGCTCCGGCAAAAATGATGCTCAGCCTCGAGCGCACTGCTGCGCTTAAAAACTCCGCTGCTTGTGTTGAGAGTGACCCACGATTCACCAGTTCATCGAGGCGAGTGATGGCGACCCCGGTGAACTTACGGATGTTGAGCATCAGATGGCCGCCGCGTGCTAAGTCACCGTGGACGATGTGGATTCGCGCACCGTTGTCTAGCTGAGCATCTTGTAGACCTTCGGTGGGGTCGAGCTTTCGGTGCGAACTGCTTGAGTCGTCGAGCAGCTTGGTGAGCGTGCGTGCCACGTGATCATCATCGTGAAACACCTCATCATGAAAGGAACTCCCCATGGAATGGCGGCGGACGAAGATCAGGTCGGGGGAGTTGACCATTATTTCCCAGACATCATCGTCTTCAAGGAGGTCTGTCAGCGGGCCGTATTGAGCCAGATTTCGAAAGGCTCTATTTGAGACACCCTCTGGGTCTGAGAGTCCGATCTCACGCTGGCCCCGGTGATGTTCCTCTGACCACTCGGTGACTGCAACGTCGATCAGATCTCTGAGACGATCTGATCCTTCGGAGGTGTCGACATCCACTGACAGCGCAGTGGCCCGCATCTGAACAAGCTGCTCAAGCTCAGCTAACGGAGAGACATTTGTCGGAATCATGCTACGTCTCGCCTTGAGCTTGGTCCCTGAGTAGAAGGTCGGTCCGAAGGCGTTCCAGTTTCTCTGCGTGCTTGAGTGCGTCTACCTGAGCGGCCGGCATCTTGTTGCGGTCGGCCGTGTAGCCCGAGTTCCCCAGCTCGCAACCGAACAGGCTCGGCAGCCTCTGCCTGGCGCTGGCCAAGCTCTAAGAGCAGCCTTCGCGACAGCTGAGCCACTGGCCGACCAAGGGCCTCGGGTAAGACCGCTGCGCTTCGATGGAGCTCCTCCATACGGCGAACATTGCGCAGAAACAGAGGAGAGACCAACGTGGAGGCTTCGCTGCTGGGCGAGCTGCTGAGCTCGGCGAGGACTCTTGCGGTTGCCAAGCGGTGTGCGGGGTTCTTTGTGGCTTGGTTCATGACAGGGATGAGTCGCTCACGGGGTACACCTAGGTCTGAGTAGCGATCGATGAGGCGGATCAGGTCATGTATCCCCTTGGCGCCCGGCTTGCCGACGAGCACAATCAGGTCTGCAGTCTTTGCAGCGGATCGACTCAATGTGTGGCGCTCTTCAATATCAATTGAGCCAGTCTCAGCCTCGCCGTCAAGATCCGGATCGTGATCAAGCACAACAAAATCAAAACTTCTTCTGAGTCCCTCAATCGCGGCCTGAATAGAGTGAGGCTTCATGGCAGCGGCATCTCGACTGCGACGTTGGCCGAGCAGCAAATGGTAGGAACGGTTCTGAATGGGAAACAGCAGTCGCTTGATTTCTTGAGGATCGAGTTGGTCTACGCGGTGTGCCTCAACGAGCTCTGGAAGGCCGGGCAGTACATCTCCGACATCGTGATACATCGACATATCTCCAACGCGAGCGCCATCAGCAAGGGCAACCTCTGGTTCTGAAGAATCCCTGCCGAGTTCCTGTGCCAGAGCGATCGCTACGGTCGATGCGCCAGTTCCGCCAGAGCCTGCAACGCCTATAAGCGGAGCCAGTGGGGTTGTACAGGTTGGGCCCACGTTTGAACGAGTTGCTCTGCGTGTGGACCGGTCGACTGGCACCGCATGACGAGTCAGAGTCTCGACGAGTTCAGCAGGGGTGAATGCGCTGTTGAGTATCGCCGAGCACCCCAGCGACTCCCAATCGCGAGAGCTTGCTCCATCGGCCACCACCACAGTGGCTGCGCCGATGGAAGCCACGAGTGCGATGAATTCTCGATCAATACCTGGGAGTGCTGCGTCCACCAGCACAGCAGAGAGTCGACGGCCTGAGCCAATGAGTGCCTGTGCTTCGTCTGGCGTGAGGCATTTGATGTAGTCGATCGGTGCGACTGCGTGAGAGGACCAACTCGCAAGATCGCAGAACCACTGACAACGTGAACGGGCGAGTCCGAGTACTACGAATCGGTCGCTCATGTTCTGGCCTCCTCAATCGGCCGCGGCAGCACGAGTGTGATCTCTGCGCGTCGAGCAGCGTCCACTAGCTGTGTTGCTAGGTCGGGGCCCGAAACGCTCAGCACTACTCGAAGTTGCCCACTGACACCGATGCCGGCCGAGGCGGATGCCTCTTCGCCTTCTGCAGCGGCTTGCTCTGGCGCAGTACCGTCGCCTATCGAGCTAACTCGTACCCCAGTGGCTAAGACCGTGGTAGCCAGTCCGGTGCTTGGATCTGGCTCAGGGTCAGTTGCGAGAACGTCCACCAGGCTGCCCTGCCGGAGAATCCCTTGAAGGGCTTGGGCCGGAGGAAGTTCGAGCGAGACCTCTACGGCTTCGGGGTCGATGAAACGCCCGGCCGCTAGGGCGTCGTCTGGGCGCAACAGCTCAGAGCGAGAGATCGAACTGCTTGAGACGCGGCCGATGAGTTTGTCTGCTTGAGCGGCCGGAATAGCCTCAAGCTCGTTTGGCAGATCGAGAGCGATGCTGCCGAGATCTTGAGCTCTGATGATCTCTCCTGACTGAATGGCTTGAGTTGCAACGAGGTATCGGCTGCTGGGCGGCTGTGACGCGCTTCGGTGAGCGAAAAGAACTCCTGCTGCGGAGATGGTGACCAGAATCGCCCCCACGCAAGCCCGACCCGAGGGGAGGCCCCGCCGAAGACGAGCAGTGGCCTGCGCTGGTGAATTTTGAGAGTCGGCATGTGTTGCCGATTCGGTGGATCTTGATCGACTCACGGTGATGATCTCCTCGGCTGGGCTCGGTTGAACTGATTTCGGTTGAACTGATTTCGGTTGAACTGATTTCGGTTGAACTGGGGTGAGGCGGGCTGGGCTGGCCGGGCGGTGGATGGGAGGGCTGACCAACCCAGCCGACCTCGATGTATGAAACATAATCAAAAGTACTGAGAGTTGTCAAAAAGTATTTATATAAATTGTTAAGTACTGAAAACCCTTGGAAGTGTTGACATGCACCGGATACACCTTGGAAGGCAGTAAAGTGGTCATCGTGAATACTGCAGATATCACTTGGCTCAACACAGGCGAGTCAGCTCGTCGGCTTGGGATTACCCCTCGAACGCTCTATCGCTTCATTGATGACGGCAAGGTTCCGGCCTATCGCTTCGGCCGAGTCATTCGCCTGAAAGAAAGCGAAGTAGCTCAGTTCATTGAAGAGTGCCGGATTGCCCCGGGAACGCTAGATATTTCGTCCCTTGATCCCGAAGACCAAGAAGCAGAGGCATCGAAGCCGTCGAAATAGGCAGCCTGCGAAACAGGCGGATGCCTTCAGTTCCTTTGATGAAGCGGCAGCAGGATCATCTCAATATTCTCGATGTCGATAACAGCCAGGTTCGCAGTGTCGGAAATTTGGAGCCGAATCGCTGCGCCAACGGAGATTGCGAAGCCAGTGAGTCTTGCCCCTCCGGCTAGTCCCAGCGTTACTTGAAGCTCATCAGCGACGAGGTCTTCGAGGACTTCAACGAGGAGGCCTTCAGGAGGGTCAAAAGCGCCCGGGTCAGCGGCCAGCGCTGAAGCTGTCTCCACGGCAATCACGCAAGCCAATCGAATCCAACGCAGCGATGTTGCGGTGCGAACCTGGACGTAGTCCTCGCCGAGGGCCGATACCTCAACGCCAATCCGCTCGGTTGACGTCAGGGTGAGGAACACCTCTTGGCCGACCGATGCCTGCAAGGTGGCAAGCACCGTGGTCGACTCTTCGACCATATGCCGTGCCCATCTGCTTCTCCGGGCCAACGCTACGGCTTCGTCCCCCCGCGCATCCGCTACGAATCTGTCGGCACCTTCGGCACCCCCGGCGCCTAGATGACTTGCTCCCAGAGAAGTTTCTGAGCGCTCTTTGCCTTCCTCGCCCTCGGGCCACGTTGCATTCACAACTACACTCTTGCTCGTAATGGCCAGCCCTGACACCTCACGCGCTCTCGATCAACCCTCGCGCACCTTGGTTCGAGTCCCCGGCAACCACCTGATGACCGATTTGCTGGGGAGTCGAGACGAGCTACTCGACGCTATTGAGGCCGCATTTCCGCAAGTTTCGATTATCGCTCGCGGTAATGAGATCACCATCTCTGGAGCTGATTCCGAACGAGTCGGCCGATTGTTCGAAGAACTGGTGGTGCTGCTTGAACGCGGCCACGGCCTTGAGATCGCAGTGGTGCATCGAACGATTGAGATGGTGAACGCAGACGAGCGCCCGTCAGAGGTGCTGACCACGGAGCTCTTGCGAAC
>WLJI01000081.1 GCA_009701845.1 Actinomycetota bacterium | reverse complement strand
CTGATCAATCCCACCGCGTCATCACCCAAGCGGGGGCTCAAGGGTGGATTCGACAGTTCTGGCTTGGCCGGGGGAACCAAGACATCTAGGCCAGACTCCACCGCGAGCGAAGTCAGCCCGACGCAGTTTGCATTTCTGGGTTTCCTTTTTCTGTCTGTTGTTCTGGTGCTGGGTGGTTGTTGTGCTGGGTGGTTGTTGTGCAAGGGCCTATCAGATGTTTCCTAGCCATCCGGAGGTCAAGAGTGCCTCCGGTCCTCGCTGTGATGGGTGAGCGGCTCTCTATGAAAGCGTTGATTCGTCGTTGTGGAATATGGTCTGCGAGCTCTGCGCTGGCTCTCGTTGTCTCCTACTCCTACGCTCAGGGTGTCTATGTCGCCTGAACGGGGTTCCGAAATCGAAAAACTGCCTGAGGGAGCTGTTTCTGAACGGCTGATCTCGGTAGTCATCCCGATGTGGAATGAACTCGAGATGCTGCCTCGCACCATAAGTGCGATGTCGAAGCAACTTGACTCACTCGTCGCCGATGCGGTGATCGGCAACTGGGAACTTCTCTTTGTTGATGACGCCTCAACTGATGGCTGCGGTGAACTCGCTGATGAGTTTGCCGCGAGTGACCCCCGCATTGTTGTTCGCCATCACTCGACCAATCGAAAGCTCGGCGGATCGATACGCACTGGTCTTGCTGCAGCGAGCGGAGACCTAGTGCTCTATACCGATGCAGATCTTCCCTTTGACCCCGCAGAGATCCGACAGGCCCTTCATCTGTTAGATCTGTACTCGGCCGATGTCGTTGCGGCGTATCGCCTACAGCGAAAAGGTGAAGGCCCGCTGAGATTCTTCTATAGCTACATCTACAACACGCTGGTCAATGCCCTGTTGGGGTTGCGGATCCGTGACGTGAACTTTGCATTCAAGCTGACTCGGCGGTGGGTGATTGACTCTGTGCAACTCAAGAGTGAAGGGTCATTTATCGATGCCGAACTGTTGGCTCGAGCTCGTACCCAGGGGGCAGAGATTATTCAGTTTGGGGTTGATTACTTCCCTCGCACTCGCGGAGTTTCTACACTTTCCTCGCCAAGTGTGATTCTGAAGATGCTGCGCGAGATGTTGTCGCTCGGAGCCGAACTGCGTCGAAGCACCAAAGCGCCCGCTAGCGCCACGCCCCCAGAGAGCCCTCTCAACCCCGCGGGCCCTCTCAATCCAGCGGGCCCAGCCGACTGAGTCTGATGTCGTGACTCTTCTGATCATTAACGCCGACGATTACGGCCTCACCGAGGCTACGTCGCGGGCCATTCTGGACTGCCATGAGCATGGGGTCTTGACCTCTACAAGCGTGCTGGTTCCTGCGCCCGCGTTTGCTTCGACGATTGGGCTTCTAGCTGAGCATCCAAACCTTGGAGTGGGAGTGCATCTGGCATTGGTTGGTGAGGACCCTCCTGTGCTGTCGGCTAGGGAGGTGCCGAGCTTGGTAGATGCCCAAGGACGGTTCCATATTTCTTGGAAGCAGTTCGCCGCTGCCGCAGTGAGGGGTCGAATCGACCCAGCAGATGTTGAGAAAGAACTGACTGCGCAGATCCATGCCGTTCAAGCTGAAGGCGTTCCGCTGACACACCTAGATTCGCATCAACACCTTCATGAGTGGCCCACGCTTTGGCCAGTCATCCAACGGCTCGCCAACGTGGCCAAGGTACGGGCAGTTCGATCGACGCAGGCGAAAGGGCTTGGGCCGATGTCGGTGCTTGGCAAGCTCACCGCAGCTCGCGCCAAACGGGCTGGCCTGCTGACACCACAGAGCTTTGCTGGGTTCTCGCATTCGGGCTCATTGACCGAGCCAGAGTTGCTCAAGCTGATTGAAGCAGTTCCGAGCAGTAGCGCTTCGGTAGAGATTGGCTGTCATCCAGGGGCAGTGCAAGACCCTGAGCGATACCGCTACGACTGGTCGTATCACTGGGCAGAAGAGGCATCAGGATTGCAGAGCAGTGCTGTGCGTAACCGCATCACTTCTGCGGGGCTGCGACTTGGCACCTTTGGGGATTTGCGATGACTCGGAAGCGGCCGTGAGTACCGGAAGCACTGCTCAGACGCCAGCCGAGTCGAGTGGCCCCGAGAGGGGAACGCGATGGCATCGTCCGGCGGGGATCGTTCGGGCGTATCAGTCGGAGCCTTGGTCGACACGAGCGCACACTCTGGTGCGGTGGGCTTCGATTCCCATGGATGCTGTGGAACAAGAACTGCCAGACTCTGGCGAGGTGCTCGAGATCGGCTGCGGTCACGGATTGTTCTCTCTCACGGCCGCACTAGCAAGCCATGACCGACGGGTCATTGGCACAGATATCGATGGAGCAAAACTCGTTGAGGCTCGTCGCGCTGCACAAGCAGCAGGCTTGAATCAGGAGCGACTTGAGTTTCAACAAGTTGAAGCTGACTGGCGGCCACCAAGCGACCACCTCTATGACGCAGTCGTGATTATCGATGTGCTGTATCTGCTGGGAATTTCAGCAGCGCTCAACCTTGTTGCGGCCGCTGCACGTGCTGTGAAACCCGGAGGCCGCTTGCTTGTCAAAGAGATGGATACCACGCTGCGAGCTAAGGCGGCTTGGTGTTCAACTCAGGAGTTGATCTCTACCAAACTCACCCGGGTAACAGAGGGTGAAACAGTTCAACTCGTTCCACTTGACGCCCTGCGGGCCGTGATGCAAGAAGCAGACCTAGAAGTCACCACTCAGGCGCTCGATCGTGGCTACGTGCATCCACACGCTCTACTCATCGGTCAGCGCCGCTGAGGGCTGATCGGTCAGCGCCGCTGAGGGCTGATCGGTCAGCAACAATGATGGATCGAGTCGGTCGCACATGAGCGGCAGGAATCGCCGGATCCTCTCGAAGCAGCGCTGACAACGCTGATCGCTTTGACTCCCCAGTGACGAGCCAAACAACGCAGCGTGCTCGATTCAACATTCGGTAGGTCATCGTTACTCGCTCGTGGCCCTGGTACTTCGCTGTCGTTGCGGTATCTGAATCCACTACAAGCAAGGCTTGGTCACCCGGAACAAGTGACGCGCAGTGACCGTCGTTCCCCAAGCCAAGGTGCACAACGTCTAAGTGAGCGCCACTGCCAAGCACTCGGCTAATGGTGTCTGCGTAATGCACTGCAGCCTCCGCTGCACCAGCCTCTACGGGAATCGGATGCAGCAACGCTTGTGGGTTGAGGTGGTCAAGGAGTTCATGCTGCAGGTCAACAAGGTTGCGGCTCGGGTCGCCATCGGGTGCTACTCGTTCATCTACCTGAAAGAGATCTATTCGCGACCAGTCGAGTTGAGTCTGGAGTTCGAGCAGCGCTGCAAACATCAATTTTGGTGAGGAGCCGCCGCTAAAAGCCACTGAGGCAGAGCCCTGAGGCTCCTGAGCATGCGGGAGTTCGTCTCGAGCTAAGAGCTGGGCTTGAGCCAGTAGTTCGGCAATGATCCGGGCGGCTTCTTTTGCAGCATCTGCAGCGGTACGAACTACCACGAGTTCGTGCCTGCCGAGTTGATTCATTCTGGGTCGGGCAGGGGATTGGGCCGGCTCTCGTGGCGGCTGTCTGGGCCACAGTTGATCCAGGGGAAAGGGTCTTCATCGGAGGTGAGTTCCGGCCCCCAACTGCCGCGTGAGTAGGGCACTACAGGCGGAGGATTCTCAAGGAGTGGTTGCACGATCCTCCAGGATTCTTCCACCGAATCCTCTCGCCCAAAATGGGTCTGGTCGCCTTCGATGACATCGCGAAGCAGGCGCTCATAGGCCTCGGGAATGCGATCCGCTGCCGAGAAGTGATCCACGTCAAGGTCCACCGTCTGACTAAGCAGTTCCTCGCCCGGTTTCTTGGCCTGAACCTCTAGGGTGATTTCGTCGTCTGGGTTCAGGCGGAATCTCAGACGGTTTGGCTTTGGTGGGTGTGCCGGGTCAACAAAGAGGGGTTGAGGAGCGGGCTCAAACTCGATCACCGCTTCAGTAAAGGTTGCAGCCATTGCCTTTCCTGAGCGTACGTACCAAGGGACCCCCGCCCAGCGCCAGTTGTTGATGAAAAAGCGCATGGCCACAAAAGTTTCGGTATCGGAGCCTTCTGTGACTCCCTCTTCATCTAGGTAGCCCTCGTACTGGCCTCGAACCACTGTTGAAACATCGACAGTCTCAATGGCTCGAAGCACTTTTATTTTCTCATCGCGAAGAGCCTCTGGAGACTCAGAGCTAGGAGGCTCCATGGCGAGCAAAGTGAGAATCTGCAGAAGGTGATTCTGAACGACGTCTCGCAGGGTTCCGACACGATCGTAAAAACCGCCGCGCCCTGCAACTCCAAAGCTTTCTGCCATGGTGATCTCTACTTTAGAGATCTGATGACGGTTCCACAGTGGTTCGAGCACTGTGTTCGCAAAGCGGAAGACCAAAAGGTTGAGCACTGGTTCTTTGCCTAAGAAGTGATCAATCCGAAAGACCCGCTCATCGGGGAAGGCAGAGAGGACAGTTGCATTGAGTTCTTGTGCCGAGGTCAGGTCTCGGCCAAAGGGCTTTTCAAGAACGATTCTTGCGCGATCATTCAGGCCAACTGAAGCCAAGCCCTCGATCACTTCCGGGAAGAGCACAGGGGGAATAGCTAGGTACACAACGGGCAGCTTGGACCCATCAAGGGCTTCATTGAGCGAAACAAAGGTGGCGGGGTTTGCGTAGTCGCCTTGCACGTATGACAAACGAGACTCAAGGTCGTCGAGCACCTTGACGTCTGGCACAACATGTTGTGCATCTAGCGCTGAGCGCAGCCGGTCCTTGAGGTCCTCGACAGTCCAATCTGTAGATGCGACCCCAATGACTGGCACCTCGAGTTGGCCGTTAGCGGCTAGGTGATAGAGCGCCGGCAGGAGTTTTTTGAACCCCAAATCTCCGGTGATCCCGAACAGTACGAGAGCGTCGCCGGTGTTGG
This sequence comes from Actinomycetota bacterium, assembly GCA_009701845.1. Classification (GTDB taxonomy): domain Bacteria; phylum Actinomycetota; class Acidimicrobiia; order Acidimicrobiales; family Microtrichaceae; genus IMCC26207. Next base: position 7,181 of record WLJI01000081.1, on the reverse strand, counting down.
CTGAATCGACAGCGTGTGGCCTCTGCTCCCTCATGGTGCGGAACTTTCAACATGGCCGCCAAATTCGTTCCGCATAGCCGAGAGGACTTTGTTGGCAAGAGTTTCTTCGCCACGAGAAGAGAAGCGAGAGAACAAGGCACTTGCAAGCACGGGTGCTGGCACGCCTAAGTCCACCGCTGCTTCGAGCGACCACCGGCCTTCGCCGCTATCGCTGACTACCCCGGTGAAACCATCTAGGGCTGGGTCGGCAACAAAGGCTGCTGCAGTCAGATCAAGCAACCAAGACCCAACCACACTGCCGCGCCTCCAGACTTCGGTCACTGCCGGAATGTCAATATCAAAGCCATACGGCGCAGTGTGGCCCAGCAGATTTAGTCCCTCGGCATAGGCGCCCATTAACCCGTACTCAATGCCGTTATGCACCATCTTCACAAAGTGACCTGCGCCGGTTGGGCCGCAGTGCAGCCAGCCTTGCTCGGCACTGCTGAGCTCGCCTGTTCGGCCCGGAGTGCGCTCCACGCAATCAGATGGAGGAGAGAGAACGTCGAACACCGGCTTCATCTGAAGCACCGCAGTTTCAGCGCCTCCCACCATCATGCAGTACCCACGCTCAAGGCCCCAGATGCCTCCGCTCGTGCCAACGTCAAGAAGCTCGATTCCTTGCGCAGCTAGCTGCGCGCCCCTCGGTCCATCTTCTCGCCAGTCGGTGTTGCCGCCATCGATGATGATGTCGCCTGGATCAAGCAACCCAGCAATTTCAGCTACCACGCTTCCCGCTACCGAAGCTGGCACCATGACCCAAATTGCACGCGGCGTTGGCAGGGCTGTCACCATCTCTGCCAAGGTGGCTGCAGACCGCACGCTGCTTCCGAGTTCTTCTGCAAGCGCTCGAGCAACTGCTGGATCGGTATCAAAGACGACTGAGGCTCCGCCTCCGCTGACGAGCCTGCGTACTAGGTTCGCCCCCATGCGACCTAGGCCGACCATGCCGAGCTGCGGTTGGGAGGACTGCGGTTGGGACGACTGTGGTTGGGAGGACTGTGGCTCGGAAGTCTGGGCTGGGGACGTTGGGTCGGCGTGTTTTGTCATGGTGTGAACCTACTGTGGCCAATCGAAGCTCAGCTCGGTGAGTTCAGAAGAAACTGACCATAACTGTCTCCACTCGTCGCTCTTCAGCGCCGAGGATGTTGGCTGCACTAAACAAGGCGCGCCACGCATCTCGCCAAGACCGCTTGGTCCGTAATAGCAACCTCCAACTGCGTCGGGGCTCGTTGCTGCAAACAGCTGGGGTAACGCACCTTGGTCGGCTGATTGCGCAAAGACGTTGTTTGCAACATCCATCAGGCGACCCATGAGCGCTTGGCCAGAAAGTTCGGGGCCAGCTGCTTGCAGGTGAGTCGAGGCGTAACCAGGGTGAGCTGCGAGTGAGCTGAGCTGAACCTTCGCAGCATCTGCTTGTCGTTGAAGTTCAAAGCAGAACATCAGATTCGCCAGCTTTGATTGACCATAGGCTGCCCACTTGTGATAGCCGTTGTGCCAATCAAGGTCTTGCCAGCGCATCTTTCCTAGGCGGTGCGCACCAGATGAAGTAGTGACTACTCGTGCTTCGGGTGCTGAGAGTAGGAGCGGCAGCAACCTTGCAGTAAGGGCGAAGTGGCCTAGGTGGTTTGTACCAAATTGCATCTCATGTCCCTGCGCAGTTCTTCGCAAAGGAAGCGCCATGACCCCGGCGTTGTTCATCAACACATCAAGACGGTCGATCGACTCGCCAACCTGCTCGCTAGCGCGCTGCACTGACTGCAGATCGGCCAGATCAACTTCGATGAGTTGCGGGGCCTCTCCAGTGGCAACCGCTTGCACTTGCTTGAGTGCTGCCCCGCCGCGTTCGGGGCTGCGGCAGCCCAGGAGAACCCGTGCCCCGCTCTGCGCAAAGGCTCGAGCAGAAGAGAGCCCCAGGCCACTGTTCGCTCCTGTGATGAGCACCGTTAGATCGCGTTGATCGCCCATGTCGGCAACCGTCCAAGACAGAGTTTTCATGGGGTCAGGTTGGCATTTCTTTGCCGACAGTGCTGCATCGGCGACATCCCTGAGGGCCTGAAGACTCGCCGGTTTCTATGCAGGGGCACTGCGCTAGACCTAGCATCTCGGATGTGAGCCAACTGAGCAGCGATATCCAGCCAGAGCCCTCCGCAGCTACTGCTGTGAGCCCGGCGGACCTTGAACATTTTCATGCCACGGGTTGGCTGCTGACCGAGACGCTCGATGCTCAAGGTCTTGAACAGTTGCGCTCGTGGATGGACGAGATCGCTCAGTGGCCCGCAGCGGGGGATGGGTGGATGCACCACTACGAACTCACCGACGAGGGTCCCAAGCTCTGTAGAAGTGAAAATTTGATTCCGTTCCATGAGGGGCTTCGCACGTTGCTGACCGAGGGCGCCTTGACTGAGGTCGCATCTGCACTTCTTGGCTCGCCGGCGGCGTTATACAAGGAGAAGGTCAACTACAAACTGTCGGGTGGTGCCGGGTACTCGCCGCATCAGGATGCTCCTGCGTATCCGTTTATTGACTCTCATGTTTCGTGCATGGTTGCCATTGACGATTCAACCGCAGAGAACGGTTGTTTAGAAGTGGTTTCTGCTCACCATCAGAGCATCCTTGATACCGATGATTCCGGCTGCATCACGCAGGAAATTGTGGACTCGCTTCAGTGGGACCCTGTAGAGGTCAGGGCAGGGCAGACCCTGTGGTTTCACTCCCGGACGCCCCATCGCAGCGGCCCAAACAACTCAGAAACGGCTCGGCGCGCGTTATATCCCACCTACAACGCTTTGTCTGAAGGCGATTTGAGAGACGAGTACTACGAGCACAAGTTGGCAGAATTTGCAGCAGGGGAAGCAGCCGAAGGCCGAGTGAGAGTCTCCTTGATCGGAGACTTCCAAGGTCGGTCAGTGGTGTGAGCGCCGAGTACCAACACCCATCGGAACTCCCTCGACCAGAGAGCGCTGCAAGCGTCGATCATGTACTTGCTCTCTATGAGGATTTTGGCAGTCTGCAGTACGACGAGGAGCTTGCCCAGATCGACCATGCTCTCCAGACTGCTGCATTGGCTACACACGAGGGTGCTGCCGAGGAACTCATTGTGGCGGCGTTACTTCATGATGTTGGCCATCTCTTAGCGATTGAGGCTGGCCTAGCAGCGGGGGAGTCGGCCGTGCCAGCGGCGGATCTGACACATGAGGCTGTCGGGGCCCGCTACTTGGCAGGGCTCTTCCCGCCCGCAGTTACCGGCCCGATTGCGCTCCATGTGCGAGCCAAGCGGTATCTCTGTGGGATGAAACCGGAGTACATCGACGGACTCTCCGCTGGCTCGGTCCGCAGCTTAGAGCTGCAAGGCGGGCCAATGAGCCTGACCGAACTGCGGGTCTTTGAGAGAAACCCTGCAAGTGCCGCGGCTGTTCGGCTGAGGGGCTGGGACGACGGCGGCAAACTCGACGGTCTACAGGTTGCGCCTCTGTCTGCATATGTCGAGATGCTGCGGCGGGTCTCGTTCTTCTAGGGCGCTGCTGGCCATGTTTCGCTAGCTCGGCAGTACTGTGTGACCTATGTGGTTCTGGATCGCCCTAGGAATCTTGTGCACGTTCTTCATCGCAGCGGTCTCTATTGGCATGGTGACCGGGTCTCTGGCGACTCGGCCTCGACGCAGTGTGTACGACATTGAAGAGGCCGTGGAATTTGTTGCTGACCGTCTACCCGTCGACCTCACCTCTGTCATCAGCTTTGAAGAAGTGCGTGCTGTGTTGTTGTTCCATTGCGACTACCTAGCAGACAAGGGGGTGGCTTCACTCGCAACAGCGGAGGACATGGGTTCTGCGTTGGTGGTGGTACCCGAGGATGAACCCGTTGCTTATGTGCTGGGCAAGGTAAGCGAGTCTGACCTGCAATTGGATGACGAGCAGGTTCTACAGATTCTCGATGCCGAGTCCGAGTACTACCGAGCGATCGGGGCGTTCGGTCCGATGGTCGACCTTCCGGTCGATCCGTCTGCATGAGTGCTGGCGCTTAGCGCGCTTGTGTTGATTCCCCGTACGATGACAACCACCGGTTCAAGCACAGGAGTATGAGATGGAACGCCCAGTGAAGTTTGAGCACAATCAGTTTGTGGGCGATAAGCGCACTCAAGTGGTCTACGACGTGGATGCGCTCGAGGGCGAGGACGAGGCGCTCATTGAGGAACTCATGCTTGCCGAGACCTACCTGTGCTTTGGACCAGACACGCTTCCAGAGGCCCGAAATCGTGGGTATCACCTGTTCCGCAAACAGCGGACACTGCACGAGAACTGATCCAAGATGGCACGGGGTGGGTACTGATGGCAACGAGTCAGCCAGACCAAGCGGACTCGGCGCCCGCCATCATGGACTATCAGTTTCCCTCCGGAGATCTGCAGCTCAGTGGGCACCTTGCAGAGCCAACCGAGGGCCCACATAACGCTCCGGGCTTATTGCTCTGCCACGGGTTTCCGGTTCGCGGCCGCGAGTCGCCTCAGTCGGGTGTTTCGTTCCCAGAACTTGCCGATCGAATTGCAGTAGAGCTTGGTTGGGTTGTGCTCGCAATGAACTTTCGGGGCTGCGGCACCGCCGAGGGTAACTACTCGATGCTCGGCTGGCTCGACGACGTGGCTGCAGGGGTCGCCGAGCTCAACCGCTTGGGTGTGACGGGAGTATGGGTGGCCGGGTTTGGTACTGGCGGGTCCCTTGCAGTTTGTGAGGGTGCGCGAAACCCAACAGTCATGGGGGTGGCTGCCCTAGCTACTCCAACTGACTTCGATGACTGGGCACGCAATCCACGAAGGCTTCTCCTGCATGCACGTGAGGTGCAGGTCATTAAAGATCCGGAGTTTCCCCCATCCTTTGAAGACTGGGCCGGCGGGTTCAAGTCAGTTCACCCAGTGGAAGCAGCTGCACGCTTAGCTCCAAGGCCCTTGTTGGTTGTTCATGGCGATAGCGATGACCTCACCCCGCTCAATGACGGCCGGGCCCTGGCTCGAGCGCATGGTGATGCCGAGTTTCGGTTGATCAACGGTGCCGGCCACGAGTTGCGCCACGATCCTCGTGCCGTGGCGGTATTGCTCGGATGGCTGTCACGCCAACAGATCGCAGTGCTCGCTCAGCCCACCGGTGCAGAAATTGAACGAGCGGAAATTGAACGAGCAGAAATTGAAAGCGCCGATGCCGCCGAGCGTGTGGCCACTGCGACCCCGCCTGAGCCCGATCACTGAGGGCTCCACCCGAGAGGGTCAGAGCGACTCACGCAGAGCGACTCACGCAGAGCGACTCACGCAGAGCGACTTACACAGAGCGAACTACACAGTTGAGCCGGTCGCCAACTCGCAGGTTTTGCAGCGAGCTAACCAACCGCCTGTGCTGACTCGCACTGCCATCCAGGTTCCGCACAGGCTGCAGTAACGAGGTGGGTCAAAAGCTGGCAAGCAACCAGAGCACACAGCCAGGCTCTTGCCGCATCCTGAGCAAAACTTGCTTGCACTAGATACTTGTTCGTTGCCAGGCAGGTTGCTCACAGCACGCCGGTAAGTGCGCCAATCGGCATCTGAAGGTCCTGAAGCATCTGTAGATCTTCTTCTGGGGAACGTCCCAATGTGGTCAGGTAGTTGCCCACGATCAAGGCGTTGATCCCCGAGGTCATCCCCATGACCTGAAGTTCGCGCAGTGTGATTTCGCGTCCACCGGCGTAGCGAAGGATGACTGAAGGCAGCGCAATTCTAAACAACGCAATCCAACGCAGTGCCTCCATAGCTCCCATCGGTTTACGAATTTGTAGTGGTGTTCCTGGCCGCGGATTCAAGAAGTTAAGCGGCACTTCAGTGGGGTTAAGTTCCACTAGTTGGCCGAGCAGTTCAAGGCGCTGAGCATCCGATTCGCCCATTCCGAGTAGCGCTCCGCAACACAACTCCATGTTGTATTCCTTCACAAGCTGACAGGTATCCCACCGCTCCTGCCAGGTGTGGGTGGTAGCAACCTGAGGAAAGAACGAGCGGGCAGTTTCTAAGTTGTGGTTATAGCGGTGAACGCCGCCGGCCGAGAGTCGCTGAGCCTGCTCCCGAGACAGGATTCCGGCCGAGATTGCCACATTCAGGCCCGTCTCATTTTGAACCACCGGAATAAGTTCCAAGATGCGGGACAGCGTGCGCTCGTCTGGCCCTTTAATTGCCAACACGATGCAAAACTCACTCGCACCGAGCGCAGCGGTTTCTTTGGCCGCAGCAATCACTTCTTCAGTGTCGAGGAAAGGCGTTGCCTTGACCGGGGTGTCAAAGGCGGAGGATTGCGAACAGAAGTGGCAATCCTCGGGGCAACCGCCCGTCTTTGCAGAGAGGATTCCTTCAACTTCTACTTCTGGACCGCACCAAGCCAAGCGCACCTGATGTGCAAGCGCTGTGAGTTCTGGCGTGTGCTCAGGGGCAAGTGCTGCGAGAGCGGCTAGTTCATCTGCGCTGAGCAGTCGGCGCTGTTCTAGAAGTGCATCCTCGGCGTGACGAATCAATTCACGGTTCATGGTGCAGAAAGGTAGTAGTCCTGCAGCAGTCTCTCCCAACCCAACCCGGGCCACGGACAATACAAACCAGATTGGGTGGGGATCGGGTGGGGTTTGGGGTGGGGACTAGCCGTGCCAGGGAACCGGGCCCTCGGTGGGCATGTTGTATCGACTGATTGCATCCTCAATTGCAGCAGGCACCAAGGTGTTATCTGCCACAAGGTGGTTGAGCACCGCCAGCACGATGTTGGCAGCGTCAGTCTCAAAATAGCGTCGCAGGGTTTCGCGGGTATCCGAGCGGCCAAAGCCGTCGGTTCCGAGTGAGGTCCACGCTCGCGGTGACCACCGTGAGATCTGATCGGGCACCATTCGCATGAAGTCTGTGACTGCAACGATTGGTCCTTGTGACCGCCCAAGTTGACTCGTCACCCATGGAACGCGTGGCTGCTCGTTCGGGTGCAGCGAGTTCCAGTGGTCAACCTCAAGAGCCTCGACACGTAGCTGCTGATAGCTCGTAGCTGACCACAGTTCGGCGCTCACGCCGTAGTGCTCTTTCAGTTCCGCCTGAGCCTTGACTGCCTCGGTATGGGCAGCTCCCGAGAACAAGATCGTCGCGCGAGGGCCAGCATCG
>WLJI01000080.1 GCA_009701845.1 Actinomycetota bacterium | reverse complement strand
ATCCAACTTGTTGCGCAATACAGCGAGTTATTGGCAGCGGCAGTTCGCTGTACCGAGGTTGATGCAGCCTCATCTGAGGAGCCAAGAAGGCCGTGGCCGTAGACCACGGGCACGGCCTCGCCATTTTCAACTGCAGCGGATGGGACTGTGCAGGTAAATTCTGCCGTGTACGTAGCTGTAGAGACAGGGTCACCGCTGGCGGGGCTGTAGGTCATCCGACTGCCTGGCGCTCCACCATTGTCAAGGTAGAGCGGAATCTCAAAGGTGCCGGTTACAATTTTGGCGACGCCTTCTTGCAAGTCGGTTGTGCGAGTTCCAGTCACGGCAAAGGTGGGTGACTGACCGTTGAGTTGCCCGAACGCGTCATCTCGCATCGACAGCATCCGGCCGGCGAGAGTGTCGGCTGATGCAACCGTGAAGTACCAAGTCAGGTACAGGTCAGCTCGGTTGATTCCAACAGCGGCTTCCTCGGCGAAAATCGCCTCAAACTCGTTCCGGCGCTCTTCGATCACTGGATTCGATGTGGGGTTGTTGTCTCGCAACACCCGAAACCCAATAGGTGCCGGCAGCGTCTGACCATCGGATCCCTTGATGTTGCGAAGGGCAACAGCAAATCGGTGGGTCTCGATCAGCGAGGTCGCTGGACGAAGGATCAGTGCTCGGTCAATGTCTTCTTCTGCCCGCTTATCCATCTCTGCCCAATGAGGAACAAGCTGGCCACTATCTAGATCCACAATCACCGTGGCCGAGTCTGCGGTAATGGAGAAGCCGATGTTTGTCTCCGATGGCAGGGCTGTCTTGGACGGATCGATACCGGGAATGTGCACCAAGATCGGGGTCGACGGGCTGAAGCCGTCGTTGAGGTTCCAGTCAGTTGGGTCAAGGGTCTGACCGTCTACGTTCTCTAGTAGGCCCGCGGGAAGGCTTACCCGCCTGCCGGTACCAGTGGTGACATCAGCAACCGTGTAGGCATCGCTAGGGAATGGCAACAGACACGATCGCGTAGTCAGCACCTCGCAACCGGGTGGCGTTTGCTCAAGCGAGGCCTGCAACTCTGCATCCCCTTGCGGGTCGAGGCCGATCGGCTCGGGCGCATCACCAGAGGCAGAACTTAAGGGCACCTCGGCTGCGGGTGGGTTGCCCTTGGCGATATCACCAGTGAAAGCTGGCTTTGCAGCTTCTTGGGTGCTACATCCGAACGCCACAAGGGCAGTCAGCACTAACAGTGTGGGCAAACGAAGACGAGCGTTCACAGCATTCCTCTATCTGGGCCATTCATGACGAGTTCGACCATAGCCGGGGCAAGAGCAGTGCAGGAAAACCTAGAGCAAATGATTCAGAGGATTTCCTCACAACCCCTTGCTCACCTTCCGCAAATTGGCCATGGTCGAGTGCCCCGCAAACGAAGCAAGAGCAGTGCCCGATAGTCCTGTTCAGAGGGAGAAGCGGCTGCCGGGTCACCCGACCCACCCACGCCACGCCAAGTTGTGAAGTCGAACTGATAGGCGCCTCGATAGCGGCCAGATGCACTGACAATTGAGTAGTTCCCCCGAGACTCACAGCGGCGGATGCGTGCAAGCGTGGCTGATTCTTGAGCCGATGGGTTACCCATCAATGCAAAAGTCGGGGCTGTCGGGGCTAGCGAATCTTGCGGCGGTTCCGAGCCTTCTGCGGAGCCTTGGCTTAGATTTTCTTGTGTTTGCTGAGCAGCAGAGCTTGCGGCATCCGCTGCGGCTTGGGCTGCTGCCGCTGCAGCTTTGGCCTGCTCCTGCTGCCGCTTGGCTGCGGCGAGTTCGGCTTCAGCGTCGCGTTCAAATGCCGCTGCTTGGATGGCATCAAACTGAGCAAAAACTAACTCGCTCTTGGCTGCGTCTAATTGCTCAGCTAAAGAAGCACGCACAGGAGCAGCCGAGGCTTTGAGTGCCTCGAAGCGCTTTGCGGCCTGATTCGCCGAGGAGGACTGACCGATTGAAATATTGCTCTGCCAGGAAAGCGCCACAGCCTTTTCTGGGCTCAAAGAGGCACGGAAAATTGCGGACTGCCCACCGTCGATGTATGCCGCCACGGCATAGTCGCGCAGTCGCTGCCGAGACGTCACCAATTCGGCAGTCAGGGCAGTGTCTTGTTCGCCGAGGCGGGAGGACTCTGTCTGCAACTGAGCAACATTGCCTGAGACTTGCTCGGAGCGCGCCTCGGCCTGCTCACGCAACGATGTTGCTGCGACAAGAGCGCTCTGAGCGGCACTCACTCGATCTGAGGGAGCATCGGCTGCAGAGGCGCTAGGTACGAATTGGAACAGAAGGGATACCGACGCGACAGCCAACGCACAACACAGCATTGGTACAGGCCAAGGCAATCGACGAGATGAGGGGGAATCTGCATTCATGATGAAACTCGATACAGCTGGTGTCTGGGGAACAGGATCTCAGACCAAGAGCGAAGCGTCAGCTCCTAGTCGTTTCAGCTACTGGCCACATCAATCGCCCGAAGTAGTCGCACGACGACGACTCCAGATGATGAGGACTGCCGCAACTGCTAGCGAGGCCCCAGCCACGGCCAGCAGAACAGCTCGATTCGCAGTGCCTTCTTCTGGCGCTGCGGCAACAGGAACCTCTGAGGCTTGCTGGGCCTTGAGAGCGTTCGTGTCCAGATTTTGTTTCGGCTCAGCAGCAGGCGGGCTGACCTTCTCAGCGACTGACTCAACCACTGCCTCGGCGGGCTCAGCAGCAGGCTCAACAACTGGCTCAACAACTGGCTCTGCTGCCTCAAGAACTGGCTCAACGGGCTCAGCAGCAGACTCGCTGACTGACTCAACCACTGGCTCAACCGGCTCAACACCAGGAGTGACTGGCTCAACAACTGGCTCGGCTGGCTCGGCTGACTCAGCAGCCCCGAGCGACGCGAGAAGTGCATCAACTGGTGCTGTCTCGCTTGTTGACGCTGTTGGACGGGGGCGCTTCGGGTCGTAGGCCATCAGATTTCTCCAGTGCTAGCAACGGCTGCCGTTTCGTCCCAGGAAGGCGCAACGGCTGGCAACGCAACTTCCGGCAACACAGCTTCGGACAACGCAGCTTCCCGGGTCACAGCCTGCGGCTGCGTGGCTTCAGGGTCTAGCAGTAGTGAGAGCGCAGTGAACTCTGCGGCGGCCTGAGCAGCTCCATCTCTGCTGAGGGCTAGGACCGGCTCAGACATTGCTGCCGCCTCTGTCACAGCAGCACGCAATTTCACTGGAGGATCGAGTACCAAACCGGGGTGAGCCTCGTTGAGCACTCCAAACCAGTGTTGAGCATCGCGAGTCCGACCCAACCGATTAATAACAATCCCTGCCACCTCGGGCCGACCGGCCCTGCGCTCTGCAATCCGTCTGACATTCAGCAAAATCTGGTCGACTCCATCGGAGCTCCACGCCGCTGGCTCGGCCACAATCAGAACTCGATCGGCGGCAAACAAGGCGTTGACGGTGAGCAAGCCAAGCGAGGGGGCGCAATCGATCAGCACATCGTCATATCGCTCGGCTACTCCCTCAAGCGCAACAGCTAATCGATCTTGAGCGCCGATCATGTCTGTCGCAAGTTGAGGTTCGCACTTGGCAAGCTGCGGAGAACTCGGAGCAATGTCCACCGGAATAGGGAACTCAGGATGAGACCATCCGGCTTTTTGAATCACCGCGTTGACCGAGCCACTTGCATCGCTGAGCAATGCAGTATCGATTGCGTGGTTCACCTCATACACGCCGAGTCCGGTAGTTGCATTTGCTTGGGGATCAAGGTCAACCACAAGGACTCTGCGACCCCGAGCGGCATAAGCCGCGGCGAGTCCGAGTGTGACGGTGGTCTTGCCGACACCACCCTTTTGGTTCACCAGCGCGGTGATGCTCATGACATAAAGCTACTCAAGGAATGCCGATTTGCGAGACACGCTGCAGAGATCGGCCAACTGAGGATGCCCCAGAGGCGGAGCTCGTGCCGCTGACGCTCAACTGACCCGAGTGATATCGGGCTCGATGTAGATGAGTGTGATGATGGGAACTGCTGCTCGAACGTTGGCTTCAACAATGTTGATCGCGTCTGCAAGTTCGGTCATCGACAGGCCGGAATCAAACTCGACTTTTGCTGCTAGCAACACTTGCTCGGCTCCGATGTATTCGGTCCGCTCGTGAATGATTCTGACTACCCCCGGCGATGAGGACATCGCTGCGAGCAGCTTTCCTTGATCCTCTGCAAGGGCTGGTTCTCCGATGAGCAGACTCTTCATCTCGATGCTCAGAATCACTGCAATGACACCAAGGATCAGACCAATCACGACCGAACCAATGCCGTCATAAATACCGTTACCCGTCACTACCGACAGGCTGACTGCAGCAAAGGCGACTGCCAAGCCAGTCATCGCCCCAAAGTCCTCGAGCAACACCACAGGCAACTCCGGCACTCGTGAATGCCGTATGAAACCCCACCATGAATTCGTCCCCCGAAGGTGATTGGATTCAACGACTGCAGTTCGTAGCGAGTACCCCTCTAACAACATTGAGAAAATCAGGATGGCAAATGCAATCTGTGGACTCGTGATCTCTTCGGGGTGTTGGATTTTGTGAATTCCCTCATACAAGGAAAACACTGAACCAAGAGCGAACAAAACCACAGCAACTACAAACGCCCAGAAGAATCTTTCTCGGCCATAGCCAAACTGGTGCAGGTCATCGCTGTCTTTGTCGGCTTGTCTTCTACCTAATAACAACAAAGCCTGATTGCCAGTGTCGGCCACTGAGTGAATCGCCTCGGACAACATCGATGATGCGCCCGTCAGAACAAACCCGATGAACTTGATTACAGCGATGCCAAGGTTTGCGCTCAGCGCCGCAATGATCGCCTTCTTTCCTCCACTTGCAGACAACGAGTCTCCTACTTCAGACCGGATGCCCGGCAGAACCTTGATCATCCTAGGTGGGCGTGCACACTCACCTAGGTCTCGATTGGGCCACACTCATAAGGGTGCCCGAACTCCCGGAAGTGGAAACGATCCGAAGACAGCTTGACCCTCTGCTTCGCGACTGCAGCGTGGTTGATGCTTGGGCGTTTGACTCAGCAAAATTTACCCAGGCGCATGAGGCTGTTGGCTGGCAACTCAATGGAGTCAGCAGACGAGGCAAGTACCTGCTGATCGATCTTGACTCCCCAACTGCCGAGCCAACGGCAAAACGCGAACTCATCGTTCACCTTGGCATGACGGGCCGGCTCTCGGTTTCGAACACCACAGGCCTACCAAGCACAGGTGCAGCACCCACAGGGAACTCAAACAGTTGGGAACAATCCACTAGAGCAAACTTGGGTGATGCTCCGGCGCTTGGCCATCTTCGAGCCATCTGGACTCTTGACGATGGTCGAAGCCTGTACTTCGACGACGTGCGCAGATTTGGCCGAATTGCTGTCGTACCCGCCGGCGAGCATGACTCACTTGCAACTCTTGCTGCACTCGGGCCGGAGCCATTTGATGAGGCTTTCACTTCAGAGCATCTGCGCGCACAGGTCAACGCCAGTAAACGCTGCATCAAAACGCAACTACTAGCTCAGCGGGTGGTTGCCGGCTTGGGAAATATCTATGTTGATGAGTCCCTTTGGCGATCGCAGGTGCATCCAGCGGCTAAGAAAATCACCATCCTGCAGTCTCAGAAACTGACCGAGGCCATCCGCGATGTGCTCGCCGCTGCTATCAACAATGGTGGGACCACCCTTCGCAATTATCGTGATGCTGAAGGCGTTGCTGGCAGCAATCAGCGCTACTTGGATTGTTATGGCCGGGCGGGGCAAAGCTGCATTCGCTGCGGAACCACCCTGAAGCGCATGGTGATTGATGCCCGCGCAACAGTGTTTTGCCCGAACTGTCAGCGGCGTCCCTAAACCAGAGTGAAGGAGTTCCTCAGGCTGTGATCAGACGAGTTGCGTCACTCCTGCTAGTGTTTCAGTTTCGTTACAAAATGAAGTCGATCCACGAGGTCCTTTCTCCGCTGTGAATACTTCTCTGACTACATCTCGAGCTAAGAACTCCGTTCGCCTGCGAGCACGAGCCAACCTATTTGTCGCTCTTGCGACAATTGCGTCTCTGGCACTCATTGGGTCAACTGCCCTGCCAGCTTCGGCGGCCACTGGCGCCTTCGCCAAAGACGACAACCCGAGCTTGGCTGAGCTGCAAGGCCAGCGTGCTGCAGTGCAACAGAAGGCTGCCGGGAAGGCAACACAAGTCAACGCGCTGAAGGCAACTGATGCCCAGGTGAGTTCTGCGCTAAGTGCGCTCAACACAAACGTCAACGCTCAACAAGATCGCCTTGAAGAGGCTGAACGAGCCGTAGCTCAGGCGCAAGCAGACCAAGCAGCGGCGGAAGCTGCTCAGGCTACAAAGCAGTCCGAACTAGATGCCCTCACCGCTCAGATGAAGGAGTCGGCTGTAGACGCATACGTCAGTATGGGCAGTGCCAACAACATCGCTGTTGGCACCGACGACATCAACGACACAGTAAATAAGCGCACTTTGATGTCGGTGCGAGCCAATGAAAATATTGGCTTGGTAGAGAAGTTCCGGTCAGTGCAAGAGGACCTAGAAATCCAGCGCGGCGCAGCAGCTGCAGCAAACACGCGAGCCACCGCAGGGGCAGCTCAGGTAGAAGGTCGGCTCAACGAGCTGAACAAGGCCTACTCGGAGCAGCAAGCCTTCGCAGCCAAAGTAGAGGCACGGTTGAACTCTGCGCTCGCAGAAGCCGACTCACTTGCCGCAACTGATGCTCAACTTTCGAGTTCAATAACTTCTAAGCAGGCCGAGATTGCCAAAGCCGTTGCTGCTCAGCGCGCTGCTGACTCGGCGCGAGCCGCTCAACGCGCAGCCCAAAGCAAACCTGCCCTCTCGGGTGGCGGCGGCAACTCGGGCGGCGGAGGCGGCGGAGGCGGCGGTGGCGGAACTCCTCCCAACATCACTGGCAGCGGCGAAATCGTGAACGTCGGCGGAATCCGAATCCATCAATCCATGGCTGGCAACTTGCAGGGTCTGCTCGCTGCAGCCTCTGCTGCTGGAATCAACTTTGGTGGCGGTGGCTATCGTGATCCTGCCGGGCAAATTGCAGTGCGCCGAAATAACTGCGGATCAAGCAACTACGCCATCTATGAGATGCCTGCGTCTTCTTGCAGTCCTCCTTCGGCTCGACCTGGCACGTCGATGCATGAGAGAGGACTAGCCGTTGACTTCACCCAAGGCGGAAGCACCCTCACTCGAGGCAGCTCAGGCTTTGCTTGGATGCGGGCCAACGCCTCAAGTTACGGGTTCTTCAATCTCCCGTCTGAGCCTTGGCATTGGAGCTCAAACGGCAACTAGGAAGCTCAGTTTGGGCTTCAGCGTTGCCAATCGCTCGTGCTGGGCAATAGTGCCCACAGGAACCGAAACTACTTGCCTGCACAGCTAACTCGCGAGTAGAAATGAAGTGCTCGCATAAGGCCACGGGTGGGTACGTACAGGTTATGTGGTCTTGAGTTCTGAAGTCGTTGGTTGCTAAGCAGTGAACGTGGGCGAGCATGGCAAACATGATCAGCCTGCGGGGGTTCCGCCGCTACAAGGGAGTTGTTATGGGAGTCAATCGAGTTATGTCCAGCAAACGAGGCAGATCTGCCCGAACTGCAGGTGGCGTTATTCTTGCAACTTCGTTGCTCGCCTTTGGCCTAGTGACCGCTGCAACCACAAGTAGTGGTGCGGCGCCGGTCTCTACTCAGATTGAAGCGCTCTGCTCTGGTTCAGATGCCGCCTCACAAAAGACGTTAAATGACTTCTCCGGCATTCTTGGCGGAAATACCATTCCCGTCACCCTGACAGCTACTGCTGCAGATATCCCCGAGTCAGCAGCAATCGGCGACAAGATCAACGCCGAATTCAACTGGACAGGTCAGCTTTCACAAAAACTGATCGACACGGCAGCAGGTCTTGGCGCCGCCATCGACGCAAAGAACATCAGCGCTCAGATGACAGTCAAAGGCCCGAGCGATATCGCCTCCTTTAGCGCAACTGCTCCAAACCTGACGGTTGTCCCTGCTCTCGGCGTTCCCGCAATTCTCAGCCTTGGGAGCATCGGCGGAGAGATAACAACCACAGGCGGCGGAATCATCACCTACCGGGTCGGTTCGGTGAGCTTCACCACCGAGTTAGAAGCTGCTGGAATTCCCGTGGTGCTGAACATCACCTGTGCACCAACTGGGTCAAATCTGATCGCAAAGACCTCAGTGAAAGATCCCGATGCGCCAACCTTTACCCCTGAGATCATTCCGCTGACAGCAACCGCTGGCGGCGTAGCAACCGTTGATCTTCTTGGAGGCAACCCGCCAATCATCACCCCAGGAAAGACCCCGTTGGTTCCAGAGTCCCTCAAGATCGTTGAAGCTCCTGCTGCTGGCGAAGCCACCATCACCAACGGCGTGTTCTCATTCACTGCTCCCGCCGCAGATGGCACGTACTCAACCACCGTAGAGATCTGCGGGGTACCCAAAGAAGATGCGGGTGCTCCGGGGGTCAGTGAGATCCAGAACCTCGTCTTAGGCGATAACTGGGCGCCAATCGGAAGCAGCGGTTTCGACAAGCGACCAATCGCATTCAGCCTAAAATTTGGCGGCGAAGAGACCCCATTGATTTGGGCCTCGGACAACCTCGGAGGACCCATCCCAACTCCTGAGAACTGGGCCCCACCTACTGGCCCAGGTCAAGTTGGTAGATACTCTGCTCTTTTCTTGGGGAGCACCTACCGAGGCATCACTGCCGCTCAGGTTCAGTCTGCGCTAGAAGGACTTCCCAATGTGGGTGCCGGCAACGTCGAGGTAGTCGCCGAGAAGAACAATGCAGCTCGCCCCAACCTGATTACCAACTTCAAGATCAACTATCAGGGAGCTTTGGCGGAACAAGATGTTCCAGCACTCTCCCTTGGGCAGTGGTACTCAGTGCTTCCGCAAGAGGCTCTGACACGGATCAACGAAAGTGTTCAGGCCCTGATTCCTGCACCTACCACTACCGTTCCAGGAGCGCCCGCACCAGTAGATCCGCTCGGTGGTCTGACCGGACAAGCACTCAATGACTTTATCGTTCAGCGAATCCTTACCGGAACGCTCACCCCAGAGATCTCAGCTGCGTTCATCAAGGTCACAATTGCTGACCCGCTCACAGACGCTGCCCCAGCTTTGATCTCTGCGCTCAATGGACTGTTCCCCAAGTTGATCGACCCAGTGGCAGTTCCAGTAGTTGGTGGTGAGTCCCCCACCAAGGCCGAGCCACTTTGCTCACAGGGCATCATCGACGTGACGGTGACCGCTGGAGTTCTTGGAATCACCCTCGAGAACACAGGAGCTCAAGTAGCCGGGACAAACGAGACTCAGGGACTCGGATTCGTCGGCTAACTCGTCGGTTGGGTTGGCAGTAGCCGCCCGGAACCTAAGAATATTGATCGTGGGGTGCGGCCGGTCGGCCACACCCCACGATGCTTTTTCGACTCAGGAGTTTGACTGTCAGACCCTGCGGGCATGATGTGTTCATGATGAAACGCATGTTCGATTCCACTGCAGTCCGAGCTAGTGCCGTGCCAACCGCATCTGCTCTTCGCCGCCACCGGTCGGCAGTTCTGCGGTGGTCCCTTGCTCACGGTCACGCAGTGGACCGTGACTCTCTAGCGGTGATTATTAGCGTTGCGAGTCAGGCCCGCCCCGGCGAGGTTCATCTGCTGTGGACTTCTGAGCAGCTGAATGCCCTACTCAACGAAGATTGCAGCAACTGGTGTAGCGGCCGTGGCGTTCGCTACCCAGATGGGCTCACAACAACCATCACCACCTACCTTCGCTATCTCTGCGCCCACCGTCTGTTCAGCGCAGACTCAGACAGCATGACTGCGCTGAAACGCTCGGTGGCCGACTACGAGAAAGAACAGTGCCAGCGACTCAACGAGCATTTCAATAGCAAGGGTGCAAAGGCCCGGCACCCAACGTCCAAGCAACAGTTTCTAGCTCCGGTGCTACCGCTCTACTGATGGGCGGCCTCTCGACTTACGGGTTACAGGGCTGGCGGGGTACAGGGATCGCCCTGTTACCCAATATTGAAGAAGGCGAGAAGCTCCTGAAGGCCGTCGTAGGGCCCCTTGTTGGGCCAGTTATGCCCGCGGCCTGGCAGCCTCACTAGTTCTACTCGAGTACCAGATGCACATGGTTCCCAAACGGAGCGCTCAACTCCCCCAGCTTGGGTGCTCACCGTGGGTTGGGCGGGGCAACCATCTGCGGCAGCCCAGGCCGCAACCGAGGCAGGCACGCTCGGAAAGGTAGCCGAGCTCAGAATCTGCGCAACGGTTGGTTTGCCATCGAAGGGAACCACTGGGTCTGGGTCTGAATGTTGGTGAAGCAGTGAGATCGGCTGAGGCGGAGTACAGCCAGTCAGATTGCTACCCGCGATCGGAGCCACTGCTTGGTAGACCCCAGGCCGAGAACACGCTAGGTAGTAGGCCATGATCGCCCCATTGGAGAATCCGCTGACGTACAGCCTTTGAGCGTCTGTGTTCGGCTCGGCGCTCACTTGGGCTACTACCTGATCAAGAAATCCAAGATCGTCGATTGCGAGCAGGCTCGCAGGTGGGCAACATGGTCCAACGTTCCAAGAATTTGCGACCCCTTGAGGAAAGACCGCTAGAAAGCGATCCTGCGCAACAGCTTGGCGCCAGCTTGCAGCGTTCAGCATCGCTCGGCGATCAACTCCGAGCCCATGAAGGGCGATAACAACTGGCAGTTTCTCTGTGGGCTGAAGATCCTTTGGAGCAACAGTGAGGTACTCGCGCTGGATGAGTCCCATCTGAATCACGTGATCAACAACGTCAACCCCTTCAGCGCCAACAGTGGTTGTCGAAACGCTGGTAGCCGGCTCGCCTTGAGTTGTTGAAACAACAGTGGTGCTTGGTGCAACAACGGCTGTTGTTTGAGAACTACTCGCTTGCTGCGCAGACTGTTGACGAACAGCCAAGGCCACCAATACCACCAGCGCTATGGCCGCAACGACAATAACTCCAACCAGTATTTTGCTGACAGGCGATTTGCCGGCAGGTGATCCGTTCGTTGAACTGCGACTCTCGGCCACATACCCTCCGCGGCAGGAGCCGTTTCATAGCTTTCCTTGAGCAAACAAAGTCTAGGCGGGTGACTGCTCACACTTGGTTCGCTTTTCTGACGGGTCGTCAGTCGCGGTAGGTTTGGGAAGGTGAGCGAACAAGTCGATTCAGAAACAACTGCTGCCATCACATCGGCAGGCGATGCCTCTGCAGCGAGCAGTTCAGGGGCTGCTCCACATCGCACCCCCAGCGAGGCCGAGTTCCGCGCCGAGATCAAAGAGTGGATGCAGAACCACCTGTGCGGAGAGTTTGAGTTGCTGCGTCACCGTGGCGGCCCCGGCGACGAGCATGCCTTTGTTCAAGAGCGCATGAGTTGGGAGCGCGAGCTTGCCACTGGCGGCTGGACGGGCGTCGGCTGGCCGAGCGAACACGGCGGGCGCGGACTTCCCATCAACTTAGAAGTCGCCTTCCATGAGGAGTACTCCGCAGCTGGCGGCCCTGGGCGAGCCGGCCTCATTGGTGAAGGCCTACTTGGGCCGACCCTGATCCACTTCGGAACGCCCGAACAGCAGCAGCGCTTCTTGCCGGGAATCATCTCTGGAACCGAGTTTTGGTGCCAAGGGTATTCCGAGCCCAACGCCGGATCAGACTTGGCCAACGTAAAAACCCGAGCCTGGAAAGATGGCGACGACTGGGTGATCGAAGGCCAGAAGGTATGGACCTCACTAGCCCAATGGTCGGACTGGTGCTTTGTGGTCTGCCGGACCGAAGAAGGCTCCCAGCGCCATAAGGGCTTGTCTTACCTGCTCGTACCAATGAATCAACCGGGTATCGAGATACGCCCCATCCGCCAAATCACTGGAACAGCCGAGTTCAACGAGGTTTTCTTTGACGGGGCACGCACCTCGGCCGACCTCTGCGTGGGTGCGCCAGGTGAGGGCTGGAAGGTTGCGATGGGAACGCTCGCATTCGAACGAGGCGTACTGACACTTGGCCAACAAATGGCTTTTCACCGTGAACTCACCGAGATCACCGAGACTGCAAAAGAGCTCGGAATGACTAGTGACCCCGTTATTCGTCAACGCCTT
>WLJI01000008.1 GCA_009701845.1 Actinomycetota bacterium | reverse complement strand
TCACGCAGACTCCGACCGTTTCCGTCGCCTTCACGTGATTGTTGGAGACTCGAACATGAGCGAGTACGCAACGTTTCTCAAAGTCGGAGCATGTTCGATCATCCTGCGAATGCTCGAGGACCCAACTGTTGTTCTTCGAGATATGACTCTTGAAAACCCCATTCGTGCAATTCGAGAAATCAGCCACGACATCACTTGTACTCGCAAAGTCCGCCTGGCAAATGGCCGTGAAGCCTCAGCAGTAGAGATCCAGTCTGAGTATCTAGCTCGGGCGCTTCGTTTCGCAGACAATCATGACCTTTCCCCACAAGAGAAGCAGGCGCTAGGCATGTGGGAGCACGTCATGATTGGACTTCAAGATGAGCCGCTTTCCCTTGATGCTGAAATCGACTGGGTCACGAAACACAATTTGATCGAGGCCTACTCAGCTAGACATTCGCTCAAGATGGACGACCCAAGAGTTGCGTTATTGGACTTGCAGTACCACGACATCAACCGCTCGCGGTCAGTGTTTTACAAATTGCAGAGCGCTGGGCGAGTCGAGCGAATCGTGAGCGATGGGGCAATCATTGATGCAATGGAGACCCCGCCACAGACGACTCGGGCAAAACTGCGCGGTGAGTTCATCCGAAAGGCCAAGGAGCAAAAGCGCGACTACACCGTTGATTGGGTGCACCTCAAGCTCAACGATCAGGCCCAGCGAACCGTTTTGTGTAAGGACCCGTTCGTTTCTGAAGATGAGCGAGTTCAGCGACTCATCGACTCTCTCTGAGTATCTCAGTGGCCTAACCTGTCGCATCAGATAGCGGGGATGCCGAGGCCTTCTCGCTGTGACTTTGAGCGAGAGGATACGCATGCATATACACGGGGGAGTCGAGACGCTCACAGTGACTGGGGCAGAACCAGGAACTCAACTTGAGGTGCGAAACTCCTTGGGAGAGTGGCTTGTCACTCTGGTCGCCGATCATCTGGGAAATGCTCATCTGGCCTACGTGCCAGCCATGCCAGTGGTTTTGACCACGCAGGCTGATCTAGCACAGGCCCTCGCTTCGGGAGATGTCCTTGCGCCAGGTGACTACACCGTTGCAGGTGAAGCAGTGCGTGTTCTGGCAGTTGGCGATCTGCCAGACCCATCGCTCTATGACCAGACGCTGGAGCTTGGGTTTGGCTACCTGAGGGTCCGAGACGGAGTTGACCTTTCGATTCTCGTGAGGTTTCCCGACGAGGGGATATACGGCCCTGGTCCCTATCCCACTGTGATCGAATACTCGGGCTATAGCCCTTCAAACCCGAAGGCACCTCAGCCGGGAACCCTGATTGCCAATCTGATGGGGTTTGCCGTCGTTGGGGTGAACATGCGTGGAACGGGCTGCTCCGGCGGGGTGTTTGACATATTTAGCCCGGCCCAAGCTGCAGATGGTTACGACGTTGTAGAGACCGTTGCACGGCAACCTTGGGTGCTTCACCATCACGTCGGTATGGTCGGCTTGAGCTACCCCGGGATTAGCCAACTCTACGTGGCAGCTACGAGGCCTCCTAGCCTTGCGGCTATCTCTCCACTCTCTGTTATTGATGATCTCTGGCGGCAGCAATGGCCTGGTGGTATCTACAACACGGGGTTTACGCGTGCTTGGCTCATAGCTCGAGATCAAGAGAGCGCAGCGGGCGGGATGGCCTGGGATCAAGAACGCATCGATGCTGGCGACGAAGTGGCTCAGCACAATCAGATGATCCGCAGTCAGAACTTTGATTTCGAGCAGTTCGGGCGAGCCATACAGAACTTTCGCCCAACGATGAGTGCGCGGCGCGCAGCATCGTTGGTGGGAAAGATCGAAGTGCCGGTGTATCTCACTGGAGCGTGGCAGGACGAACAGACTGGAAGCCGCTTTGCGCTCATGTTGGAGTCCTTCGACTCCAGCCCATCGCAGCGGTTCAACTTGTTCAACGGTCACCATCCAGACGGCTATAGCCCCATGGTGATACTGCGATGGTTTGAGTTTCTCTCCTTCCATGTTGCGCGCCGAGTTCCGGTTGTTCCTGAACTGATTCGCAGCTTCGCGCCGCTTCAGTTCGCAGAGGTTTTTGGTTACAGCGCAGAGCTCGAAGGTGATCGGTTTGCACATCATCAAGGCAATTTTGAAGAGGCGCTCGGCGAGTATCTAGCTGAGCCGAGAGTCAGAGTCCTTTTCGAAAGTGGTGCCGGCCACGAGGTAGCC
The DNA here is from genome assembly GCA_009701845.1 of Actinomycetota bacterium. Classification (GTDB taxonomy): domain Bacteria; phylum Actinomycetota; class Acidimicrobiia; order Acidimicrobiales; family Microtrichaceae; genus IMCC26207. The sequence continues at coordinate 33,555 of WLJI01000008.1, read as the reverse complement.
GGGGCTCCTGCGCATCGATTCGAGGTAGAGACGGAATCTTTTCCACCCGTTGATGTGCTCCCGAGACGTTGGTTCTTTGGCAGTGACGGCACCCTGAGCGAGTCCGCCCCGCAGGGAGAGGGTGCAGATGAATATGCAGATGACCCATCTGCTGGTGCGTTGGCATACTCAATGGAACTGCTTGATAATCTCAACGAGTTCACTCGGCCAAAAGTCCACATCGACTGGAGTCGGTTCAGTGATCCGAGTCGAGTGGCCTATCAGACAGCGCCGCTAGAAGAGGCGGTGCTCATCGCCGGATCTGGCCACGTTGATCTCTGGTTTGCCTCGGGAAGTACAGACACTGCAGTTCAGGTGACACTGACTGAGATTCGTGCCGACGCAATGGAGCAGCGCTTGCAGTGCGGGTGGCATCGCCCCATCCATTCGGTTGAAGACCCGGACCACTCGGATGCGCTGCGTGTTGATTACACCTTCCTTGAGGGAGACCGTCGACCACTCGTGGTTGGTGAATGGACAAACTTTCGAATTCCCATTCATCCCTTCACACATCTGCTGCGGGCAGGTTCCCGGCTGAGGGTGGCAGTGTCTACCCCCGGGCGCGATCACCCGTTCTGGTGCTTCGAGAACCCAATTTCTGAAGGTGCAGTTCATCAGGTAGGGCGAAGCGCTGAACACGCCTCCTCGCTGGTGCTTCCCATCTGGCCCCTCAGAATTGACCATCCGGCTGACTACCCACCCGCTGGCTCACTTCGCGGGCAGCCGAATCGGCCAGCGCAAGCAATTCAGAACGTGTCGGTGAATTGATGCCCATATTTCGGCCCGCAAGGGTCAGGGAAATCTTGCAGGAGCGCCCGGGCCTTCAACGTTTGTTGGTTGAGATGGCCGATGGTTCAACCGCTCGAGCGTATGTGCTTACTGCGCTGACCGGTGAGTGTCAGCCCGACGACGAGGTCATCGTGAATACAACGGCGGTTGAGCTGCAGCTAGGCACCGGGGGTTGGCATGTAGTGCATTGGAACCTCGCAGCCAAGGAGTTCATCTCTCCAGGGCCTGACCACATCATGAAGCTTCGTTATTGCAGTCTTCAATTTGACGCGGGCACCGATGAGTTGCGTCATCCGGAGTGTGACCTGCCCCTCGGTGGGACTCCAGTTGTTGTGTGTTCAGTCCACAGCCAAGTCGCCGCAGTTGCAGCAGCGTTCGCGCAAGTAGCGCCGGGCAAGTCCTTGGTCTACGTCATGACAGATGGGGCTTCGCTTCCTTTGGTTATCTCAGACTTAATCTGCGATCTGAAGGCGCGGCACTTGATCTCGGGAACAGTGACCGCAGGCCACGCCTTTGGTGGAGACCTAGAAGCCGTGAGTGTGGCTTCGGCCTTGGGCCTTGCTGTCCATACGCTTCAGGCTGATGCAGTGGTGGTCTGCATGGGGCCCGGTGTCGTGGGTACCGGCACTGCGCTCGGGACCACAGCAGTCGAGGTCGCATCAGTACTCGACACCGTCGCAGCGCTTGGTGGAACTCCTCTTCTTTGTGTGCGCGCCTCAAGTGGAGATCCTCGCCCTCGGCATGCAGGCATTTCGCATCACACAAGGACTATCGCAAGCCTTTCCCATTGTGAGCCCTGGGTGGCCGAAACACCGATCGAGGCTTCAGCTCTACCTGGAGTTCGCGCAATAAACACTGGGGTTGTGGTCAATGTTGTAGAGCTGATGGAATCGGCAGGATTGAAGACCACCACGATGGGAAGAACGGTTGTAGAGGACCAGATGTTCTTTGAGGCTGCGGCTTCCGCTGGGGTTCTGGCGGGGCAGATGCTGGTATCTGATGAGCGCTAGACCGTTGGCAACAGCTAATAGGATACGCCCGTGGCAAGGGTAGAAAGACTCCTCAACTTAGTGGCGGCACTGATCGACACCTCGACCCCGCTTACTGCCGAGCAAATTCGTGTACGAGTTCCTGGCTACCCAGAACCTGATGCTGCGGGGAGTGGTTCCGGTAGGTCAGATTCTGCATTTCATCGCGCGTTCGAGCGCGATAAAGAGTCACTCCGTGAAGTTGGCATCCCCATAGAAACTCTTGAGGTGCATCACCTAGAGCAGCCTCGCGCTGCTTACACCATTATTCGCGATACCTATGAGTTGCCCGATCCGGGACTGAATACAGATGAGCTCGCTGCTCTCCACCTTGCTGCGACGATGATTCAGGCCGAGGGTCTTGACCCAGATGATCTGGAAGAGGGGCTCCGACGCTTAGGCGGCTTGACCTCGGAGGTAGCCCCTAGTGCTGCACCGGTTGGAGCAGTCCCGATGCCTCCACAGCTGTTGAGCTTGTTTGCCTGCACCTTGGAGCGACGCGTCGCAAGTTTTGACTACGAATCAAAGCCCAGGGAAGTTCAGCCCTACCGCTTGGAGTACCGACGCGGCCACTGGTACATGACGGGCTACGACCTTGACCGAGAAGCGCAGCGCAGCTTCCGTTTGGATCGACTCACCGGAGTGGTCACCGCGGGTGAGCCGGAAGGTTTTGTCGTACCACAGTCAGTTGAAGAAGTGCTGCTCAGGCCTTGGGAGATCGGTGACGGCCCCAGCACTGCCGCCCGAGTTCTTATTGACGCAGAGCTTGCTAGCGCAGTCATGGCGGAAGACCCCGAGCTTCGAGTGATTGAAACCCGCCAAGATGGTTCGCTTGTGTTGGAGCTCGACGTTCGTAACCCCGGAGGGCTTCGGAGTTTCATGATGAATTTTCTCGACCGAGCAGAGATCTTGTCGCCGGAGGAATATCGCAGCGAGATTGTTCTTTGGTTGAGCAACTTTGTTTCGTCACCAGCTGAGAGGCCAGCATGAGCGGCATTGCTGCACCAGATCGGGTTCAGCGCATTCTGGCAGTTATTCCTTACATTATTCAGAACCCAGGAACTCCCCTCACTGAACTAGCTCAGAGATTTTCGTTGAGCGAGTCTGATCTTCGTAACGACTTGGAGCTGGTTTTTTATGGCGTAGGTCTGTATCCGTTTACACCCGATGTGCTCGTCGAGGTGAGTTTCGACAATGACTGTGTGACAGTCAACCTTGCGGACTATTTCCATCGTCCAGTTCGGCTGACCCACGAACAAGCTCTCACCCTTCTCGCAGGGGGACGGGCTCTCATCGGCCGTAATGGCTCCGATCCTGATGGGGTTTTGAGTCGTGCGGTGCAGAAGTTGTCTGCAGTCCTCGGTGAGGGTGCAGAGTCTTCGGTCGAGGTCGCTCTTGGGCCAGCAGACACAGAGATCCTCGACGCGTTGCAGTCGGCAGTTGCTACGAAGTCTCGAGTTACCTTGAGTTATTACAGCTACGGCCGTGATGAGGCAACGCTGAGAGAAGTCGATCCCTATCGCGTCTTGAGCCGCCAAGGTCATTGGTATCTGCTGGCGCATTGTCACCTTGCAGATGCCGAGCGACTGTTCCGTATTGACAGGATCCAAGCAGTTGAGCTGACGGGGCAGAACTTTGATCCGCCAGAGTTGATCAGGGAAGTAGAAGAGACCCTTTCAGGTGCTTTCTCCGCAGTTGAATTGATGGGCCCTGAGTCGATTGCATGGGTAGCGGATGCCTATCCGTACGACGTGTTTGAACGTTTACCGGATGGCACTGTGCGCCTTGTCATCCCAGTTACTGCAACCCCATGGCTTGAACGACTGCTCTTGCGACTTGATCCCAGCACCACTGCGGTCGAGGTGCTTTCTGGAGAGTCGTTGCTAGGAATTCGTGTCGCTGCGGCCAGCCGAATTCTTACTCGCTATCTGCAGGTTTGAGCTCGCAAGCACTACCGAGGATTTCCTCAGCTCATACTGCGTCTCGGGCTGCCTTGGGCCTGTACCCTTCAGCGGGTGACAGATCAACCGCCTGACTCAACCTCGGAGTCACCTTCCGCTTCCGTGACTGACCAGCCTGCCGAACCCCTTCCCGCAACAGTCCAAGCACGACCCATGCAGCCAAAGTCAGAGGTGAACCAAAAGAGCGTTGCCCGCCGTCAACGCGCAGCATCTTTGCGAAACCTCATCGAGTGGGTTGCGGTCATTGTTGGTGCAGTACTCGTGGCAGTTTTGATCAAGACATTCCTTGTTCAGGCCTTTCGCATTCCCTCTGAGTCAATGGTGCCCACGCTAGAGATTGGGGATCGGGTGCTAGTCAACAAACTCAGTTATCGCGCCCATGACATCAACCGCGGAGACGTAGTTGTGTTTACGAGGCCGCCCGGCTTGCCTGCCGGTCCGGGTGAGCCAGAGGATTTGATTAAGCGCGTCATCGGGGTACCAGGCGACACCCTTCAGGCCAAAGAGGGCTCGATGTATGTAAATGGAAAATTGCTTGATGAACCCTATTTGCCCGAGGGGACATCTACGGTCAATCTCGATAAGCCCGTGACAATCCAAGACGGCCAAGCCTGGGTCATGGGAGACAATCGAAACAACTCCCAAGACAGCCGCGTCTTTGGTCCCATCGAAGCAGAGACCGTGATTGGTCGTGCCTTCACCATCATGTGGCCCCCGGGCCGAATAGGTTCGCTGTAAGCATCCGGATGCAGCTGCGACGGCAGTGACGTGGCTCTCAGGCTTCTGAGGACCCGTGCTTCTTCGGACACTTGCCTCTTCGGACCTGTTCTTCTTAAGACCCAGTGGTCATGTCAAGCATCCGGTCGACATGGTCACTGAACACTCCGTCGATACCCATATTCAGCAAGGCGCCAATGGTTCTCTCATACTGGGCATCCCACCCGAGTGTGAGCCGAGTAAACCGGTGAAACAGAGTGACTTGGCCTGCGCTCCACTCGCTGTGATGCAGGTTGACTGCGTCGATTCCAAGGTGTCGAAGTTGCGCAGCGTGACGCTCTGCGCCTTGGCTCATGGCAGTCATGCGAGTCGAATGCACTAGGCGGGCAGGTCGTGAGAGTTCACGCCAAGATTCCAACAACGATAGGTCCGGATGGCATAACCAGAGTCGGTCGCAGGCGCCAGCCGTGTTGGCTACTCGAAGAACCTCTTGGGTGACAGCTGGGTCCTTGATATCGAGGGAGAGTTCAAACTCCCGCCCGCATTGCTCGTACAACTCGGCTAGTGAGGGAATGTGAGCTGGCAGATCTGATCGGTTGACCGCCGAGATCGGTTTACGGCGAAACGCTCCGCCCACCACACCGTCGTGGTCAAGCACGGCTACTCCGTCGGCTGTGATCCAGACATCGCTCTCAAGGCCGGTTGCCCCTAGGCGCAGCCCCAGTGTGAAGGCCTCGAGCGTGTTATCAGGGGCATGTGCTCGAGCGCCGCGATGAGCAAAAAGCACCGCTGGCTTGTTCAGAGTAGGAAATGTCGGGTCCATCCGACTAAATAGTGCCACTGAATCTTCATTCTGGTGGCAATCCGAGGTCGAAAAAGTAAGGAGGATCCAAGGTTTTAGCGCCAAATATGAGTAAAAATAGAAAACCTTGAGGAGAATGTTCAACCCTCCACTAGGAGCGACCGATAGTAATCAGGTACGTGACACAAGGAGACACTGATGGCACTGATTCGAGCAACCTGTAGCGACTGCGGCGACGTGGAGTTGCGTTCCCGCGATCTTCGGGTCCGTACTTGCGTCGATACGTCCGAGGCTACCTATCTCTTTCGTTGCCCAATCTGTCGAATGATTGAAGTGCGAGCCGCCGAGGATCACGTCGTTGATGTGCTTCTTGCTGCTGGTGTGACATCAGAGGACTGGCTTCTTCCAGCGGAACTGCAGGAAGTTCATTCTGGAGACTCCATCGACCACGATGATGTTCTGGACTTTCATCACTTGCTCAGTACCACTGATTGGTTCACTACGTTGGCGACGATGACAGACCGATAACCGACCTTGTTCTCCGGGACGCCCCGCCGCTTCTAGCCGGGGCGTCCCGCTGTATTTTTGCTCTCCCTCAGAATTGATCACTCAAGGCAACAGGCATGCTGCTTGCGCAGGGTATCTTCTGTAGGTGTTCGCTATAGCTGTGATCCTTGCTGCGGTGCTTGTCTCGACGCTGCTTCTCTCTGTAACGGTTCGGAGACTCTCGAATGCGAGTGAGGGATTGAAGTCGCTCAAGTTTGTTCCAGCGATTCGAGTGTCCGAGGACTTAAGGCAAGCTTCGGATGAACTAACTGCCAAGTTGGATGAACGGATCAAGGGGTAGCGAGCAGCAATGTTCAACGTGACAGGCGGTGAGTTGATCATCATTTTGGCGGTCGCACTCGTCGTCCTTGGCCCCGAGCGCATTCCCGAGGTCGCTCGGAGTGCTGGTCGGATGATCAACAAGATCAAGACAATGACCGAGGGGTTTAGCAGCGGCGTGTCGGACGTCATGGATGACCCGGCGATGAAGCCGTTTAAAGAACTCACTGAACTCGCAGCTAACCCTCGGCAGAAGCTCGCAGAGTATGCGCTCGAGGCAGAGGCCGAAGAGCGTGCAAAGAAAGAGGCAGCGCGACAGGCTGCTGATGAGCCAGTTCTTTCCGTTCCATCTGAGTCGGAGATTCAGCCAGAGGCAGAACCCGAGGCAGAACCAGAGGCAGAACCAGAGGCAGAGCCAGAGGCAGAACCAGAGGTCGAAGCAGAGGTCGAACCGATGACTGAGCCAGACTCATTCAGGGTGAACGAAACATGAGTCGGCCATCTTGGTTTAAAGGTGCTGAGCGTGAGGGGGGAGACATGACCCTGAGCGATCACCTCCGCGAGTTCCGCTATCGCTTGTTGATCTGTGTGGTTGCAGTGTTGGTAGCCATGTTGCCGGCTTGGTTTTTCTACAACTGGCTGCTCGATATTCTCAACGCTCCCTACTGCAACGCACTTCGAGGCGTTGACCCACTTTCGGACTGCAAGTTCCTTGTCACAAACCTGCTCGATCCGTTCTCCTTGCGCTTGAAAGTCGCTGGGTACGGAGGGTTGTTTCTGGCCCTGCCGATCATCTTGTGGCAGCTCTGGAGATTCATTGCCCCAGGGCTCTACAAAAAGGAACGACGCTACGCTTTGGCCTTTGTGCTGTCCTCCTTCTTCCTCTTTACAGCCGGTGCAATCGTTGCATATTTCACCCTGAGTCAAGCGGTGAACTTCCTAGTGCGAGTCGGTGGGCCAGAGATCGATATTCGATCCGGGCCTGTTGAGTTTGTGCGGCTCTCGCTCTTCATGATGCTCGCTTTTGGAACCGGCTTCCTCTTTCCCGTCGTGCTTGTGGCGATGCAGATGATTGGCGTCGTGACCCCGAAGCAGCTCTCATCGTGGCGGAGGCAGACGGTACTTATCATTGTGATTCTCGCTGCGGCGATTACGCCTAGCGGAGACCCAATTTCGTTGGCAGCACTAGCAATTCCGATGTACCTCTTCTACGAGGTAGCTGTGCTGATCGGCCGCTTACTGGTTCGCAAAAAGGCAAAGTCCGAAGATCCAGCCTCCGCTGAGCCAGACGAGGCAGCAGTCTGAAAGCGGGATTTAACCACGACTTTGCTCTGGACCCCTTCCAGATCGAAGCAATAGCCGCGCTGGAGCGCGGCCAGAATGTTCTTGTCTCAGCGCCCACTGGTTCGGGTAAAACCGTTGTTGCCGAGCACGCAGTTTCTTTAGCGCTCAACTCCGGCGGAAGATGCTTCTATACAGCGCCCATCAAGGCTCTCTCCAATCAGAAGTACAACGACTTATGCGCTGTGCTGGGCGCTGATCAGGTTGGACTACTGACCGGCGATCGTGCAATCAACAGCGGAGCGGCAGTAGTGGTGATGACCACCGAGGTCCTGAGGAATATGGTCTACGCGGGGTCTACGGCGCTTGATGATTTGCAGTGGGTTGTGCTTGACGAGGTCCACTTTCTAGCAGATGCCTACCGGGGGCCGGTCTGGGAGGAAGTCCTGATCCATACCCCTGTGAGCGTGCGCTTTGTCTGCTTGTCTGCCACTGTGTCGAACGCCGAGGAGCTTGGCGATTGGGTAACTGCACTCCGTGGGCCGACTCATACAGTGGTCGAACATCGCCGGCCGATTGAGTTAGACCCGCTGCTCTTTGTAGGGGACCGAACTGCTGAGCGTGAGCACCTTGTGCCACTGATTGTCAACGGGGTGACGAACCCCGAGGGTCACCGCTTTGATGGTGACCAACAGCGTCCACCCGCTACCCAACACAGGCGACAGCGCTCGCGCTTTTTCACTCCGCGCCGTGTTGAAACAATTGAGCGGCTCGCATCCGAAGGCCTTCTCCCAGTGATCTACTTCATCTTCAGCCGCAAGGGCTGCGATGAGGCTGTCCGGCAGTGCTTCGATGCAGGTCTGCGCTTGACCCAACCAGAGGAGCGGCTTCGCATTCGAGAACTAGTGGAAGCAAGAACAACTTCTTTGAGCGACGCAGACCTTGATGTGCTGGGGTATGACACATGGCTCGAAAGCCTTGAGCAGGGGATTGCATCGCATCACGCTGGAATGATCCCTTCGTTTCGTGAGGCAGTCGAGGATTGTTTTGTGCAGGGCCTCGTCAAAGCGGTCTTTGCCACCGAGACACTTGCGCTTGGGATCAATATGCCGGCTCGCACAGTAGCGATTGAGCGTTTAAGTAAATACAACGGTGAAGGACACGAGTTCTTGTCTCCCGGGCAGTTCACGCAACTCACGGGGCGTGCAGGTAGGCGCGGTATCGACGATCAAGGTTCTGCTGTGGTGTTGTGGTCACCTTTCGCAACTTTCTCTCAGGTTGCCACGTTGGCGGCTAGCCGCGAGTTTCCGCTGGTGTCGTCATTTAGGCCTACCTACAACATGGCAGCGAACTTGATCGAACGATATGACGAAGGTCCTGCGATGGAAGTATTGACGCGATCATTCGCTCAGTTTCAAACTGATCGGGCGGTTGTGCTGCTCTCTGCTCGCGTCGATCGACTCGAACAAGAGATCACCGAGCTGAGCTCTCATGAAGCTAGTACCGCTGATTCTGTCTTCGATGTGGCTGGATACGTGGCAATCACTGATTCGATCCGGCAACTCAAGCGTGATTCTCGGGGGCAACGCGCCGCAGTCGAAAGAGCCTTGGCTGCCCTCAAGCCAGGCGACGTCATTGAGCGGGGTACCCGCAAAGGAAGCAAACTTTTTCTGGTGCTGTCAGTCTCTTCTCGTAAAGGCGGCATCGTGCGCGTGCGTGGCGTAAACCCCAGTGGCAACTCTGCATCACTTGATGTTGCAACCGTGAGTGGGTCTCTTGTGCCCGTGGCGCATCTTGATCTGCCGGTTCCGTATATGCCTAAAGAAGCCTCCTTTCGCAGGGAGTGCGCCTCGCTCCTGCGTCGCGTGAACCCGAAAAAGCTGGCTGCTCGTTCCCAAATAGCTGCCAGTGGTGGGGGATCGAAGCGAACTGCGAGCCCTGACGCGGACCCCTACTTCGAAGCAGTGCAGGCCCAACAAGAGCATCCCCTGCACGATCACCCAGATCGCGAGGAACTGATGAAGCAGCAGTTTGCCTTGCACAGGTTGCAACAAGAACAGCAGGTGCTGCTTCAAGAGATTGAACGCCGAGGATCGGGCCTTGTGCAGCGCTTTGGGGCAGTCAGAGGTGTCCTCGAGAGCACGGGGCACAGTGATGGATGGTCGCTTACGCAAGCTGGACTGAGGCTTCGGCGGATCTATCATGAGTCCGATCTTCTGATCTCACTGAGTCTGACTGAGGGAATCTTCGACGGTCTGGAAGATGCTGAGCTTGCAGCACTGTTGAGTTGTCTGACCTATGAGCATCGAAGTTCAGAGCCTGCACCTGCGCCGCTGCTGCCGAGTACGGAACTCCGTCAGCGATTCGGCGTACTGCTAGCCACGTGGAAACGGTTGGAGCGCCAAGAGCGAGGGCTCAAACTTCCCCTCACTCGTGAGCCCGCTGGAGGGTTCGCTGCCTCTGCCTGGTGTTGGTCTACTGGGCAGCAACTAGATGACATTCTTGATGAAGATCTAAAGGGTGGTGACTTCGTGCGAAACGTTCGTCAGCTCATTGATCTCCTCAGGCAGATAGGTGACATCGCCCCGAATCCAGCCACCGCTAAATCTGCTCGCCGTGCTGCTGCTTCGCTCTCGCGCGGGGTTGTGCTCGCCTCTGGAGAGGCGTCACAACAGTGAGCTTTTGGCCCAGCGGGAATCAGAGATGACCATCAAGAAGGGAGAATCTTGGGGAGAACCCGGCGAGTTAGAGGATTCTGGACACGTAGTGGCTAGCGACATTGAGCTCGCAGAGCTCCTACAGTCGTATCGAGACTCTCAGCAGGTGGCTCCGGTAATCGGTCTCGTTGGCGGGTCGCTTCACCGCACTCTGGGAGCACCTCAACGAGATGAATCTGCTCTGCGCTCAGGACAGGGCTACCAGTTTTCTATTGATGTGGGCATATTGGGCTTTCAGGATCCACTCGGCGAGTCAAACGAGGTGCTTTTTGTGGCTCACATGCTCGCCCTGACAGACTCAAAAATGAGGCTTTGGAAGGGCCGCACCGTTATAGCGATGAACGCTGGCTTCGTAGGAGATCTCAATCTGGGCCCACGATCTCATCCAAATGATGGCCGACTAGATGTGACCGATGGGCAACTAGTCGGATCTCAGAGGAAGCAAGCACTTCGCCGAGCACCCAGTGGCACTCATGTTCCGCATCCGGACCTTGTCGAGACCCGGGTCCGCAGCCGAGTCGAGGTTTCTGGCGATACTCGCTTTCAATTCTGCGCCGATGGAAAGTTTCGTGGTTGCAGCAGCCAATTCTGGATCATGTGTTTGCCCGATGCTGCACAGATTCTTGTCTAGACATGCAAGGGCGCGTTGTTGCCAGACCTCGCTAGCCTAAGAGTCATGCAGGCATGGAACCTTCCTGAATCTCCCGGTCAGTTTGTTTGGGGTGAGGTACCAGATCCCCAAGCAGGCCCAGGCCAAGTCAGAGTGAAAGTTCGTGCTTCGGCACTGAACCACATGGACTTGTGGCTCACCACAGGGTTACCCAAACCGCCTTCCTTTCCCCATGTCCCTGGAAACGATGTAGCGGGTGTGGTCGAGACGCTTGGTGAGGGTGTCACTCGCTTCGCCATTGGCGACGAGGTGGTTATCAATACTGCGCTCGTCCCCGAATCTGCGCTCGAGCGAGGTCTTGACTCGGTACTCGACCCGAAGATGAGACTCTTGGGTGAGCACTGCTGGGGTGGTCACGGAGAGTTCTGTGTGGTGGCTGCTCACCAACTTGAGTTCAAGCCGAAGAATCGAACTTGGGCTGAGGTGGCCTCGTATCCAGTCTGCACGACAACAGCTTGGCGCCTTCTCCGGCGCGCTCGGCTTGCCCCCGGAGAGACCGTGCTGATTACCGGTATCGGCGGCGGAGTAGCAACGGCGGCAATGCAACTGGCACTCCATCTTGGAGCCCGTGTCTTTGTTACTTCTAGAGATCCGGCCAAACGCGCTCGTGCTGTTGAACTCGGCGCAGAAGGGGCATTCGATTCGAAGGGGCCTTACCCGATTAGCGCCGATGTGGTCGTAGACAGCATTGGCCCAGCAACTTGGGAATACTCGGTGCGCACACTGCGCCATGGTGGACGCATGTGCGTTTGCGGGGGTACTTCCGGCCCTAAAGTTGAGTTGAATTTGCCGCGGCTGTTCTTTAAGCAACTAGACATTTTGGGAGCGAGTTGCGGCAGCCAAGAAGAGTTCAGATATGTAACTTCGCTGATGGAAGAGGGACTGCCTGTGGTACTCGATGAGATCCTGCCGCTCTCAGAGTTTCCCCGTGCGCTTGACCGCTTACGCACTGCATCACAACTCGGAAAAGTTGTGTTGGAGCACCCGGAGTGAGCACGCATTCAGTGCAAGCCAAGCAGCGAGCTGGCGAATACGTCCAAAGCATTTCAGACCTTCTCATTGACATCTCACATCAAATCTGGGAGCAACCCGAGCTTGCCTTCGAGGAGCGGCGTGCACACGATTTGCTCTGTAGGACCCTGAGCGAAGTTGGTCTCGAAACTGAGCCGCATGCGTACGGCCTCGAGACTGCGTTCCAAGCGAGCGCTGGGACCGAGGGCCCGGAGATTGCAGTGATCTGCGAGTACGACGCCCTACCCGGGATTGGTCATGCCTGTGGCCACAATGTCATTGCCGCGGCGGGACTCGGAGCGGGGCTAGCGGCAGCGAGCATGGCTGCAGAGCTAGGTGGACGAGTGCGGATTCTTGGCACCCCAGCAGAAGAGGGCGGTGGCGGCAAAGTCTTTATGTTGCGCGAGGGTGCCTTTGAGGGGCTCGATGCGGCGATGATGATCCATCCCGCGGACCACAATCTTCCGACGTTAACCACCCTTGCTGTTCATTGCCTCAAGGTGCACTACACCGGGGTTGCCTCGCACGCGGCTGCAGCACCCCATCTTGGACGTAATGCGCTTGATGCGGCAGTACTTGGATACATGAACGTAGCTGCGCTTCGTCAGCACATTCGTAGCGATGAGCGAGTCCACGGAGTCTTCCTCAACGCCGGCGAGGCTCCCAACATTGTTCCTATGGCTGCTAGCGCTCATTGGTTTGTACGCGCCGCTACAACTCAGCAGCTTGAGGAACTGAAAGCTCGCGTCGTTGATTGCTTGGCTGCAGGAGCGCTCGCTGCTGGCTGCGTGATGGATATTGAGTGGTTGGACCCTGCGTACAGCGAGATGAGCGATAACGATCGGCTGCTCAGCAGGTACCAAGAGAACGCTGAACTGCTAGGTCGGCCATTCGCTGATCCTGAAGTTGTTGGATACGTAATGGGTAGTACCGATATGGGAAATGTCAGCCAGGTGCTTCCCACCATTCATCCACTTATTGCCGTTGCCCCCGAAGGCGTATCGATTCACACACCCGAGTTTGCAGCCTTTGCTTGCAGCGATGCAGGTGACCGTGCCGTAATAGACGGTGCAACTGCCCTCGCCGCCACGGTTATCGACTGCTGGCTGGACCCGCTGTAGATGCATACGGATTGAAAACCCCGCTTCCAAAGCTGCTGAAGTGGCCCTTGAGCTAAGAAATCTCGGCTGATTTTCCTCTTCTCGGCCGGATATCGCCTAGGGGGTCGCTCAAGAGACCTATTGTGAATAGGTGAGTTCCCTCGTACCAACGTACGTCGCTGAGCAGTTCACCGAAGAGGAGCAGGTTGTCCTCCGAAGGTACTTCTCAAATCTCGACGGCCCAGTTTTTGCTTTAGTCAATCTTCCCGAGGTGGTGAAGGGCGCACTCTTTGCGCGCTATTCCAGATCGGCGAAGTCGCTCAGAAGGTTATTTGTTGACGAGTTTGTCGGTGAACTCGATACAACCGGTGATGAATCTGTGGATGCCACCATTGGATTGGACCGCGCCGAGGCACTGTACGACCGGATCTTCTTTGAGTATGGCGATGACAGTGTGGCTCAGCTCGGTGGAGTGCATCTTGCCTGTGAGCAGGCCTCAAACTTGTTAACCAAGATTCTTGAGTGGGGCCGCCTGATGTCCTACCTAGAACAATCGACACGCTATATCCCCTATGACGAGCGACTCGGTGGACGTTTTCGTTATCACCGCGACCCAGAGCTCTTGGGCTCCTCAATGGGCGCTAGGTACGTCGGCGACATGGATCGCTTATTCGATACCTATGGCGAGCTGGCGCGGTCTATTCAAGATCACTTCCGGGAGCGTTACCCGAAGAGCGAGCAGGACTCGGACTTTGTGTATCGCCAAGCCATTAGAGCGAAGGCCTTTGATGCAACTCGCGGGATACTGCCCGCTGCTTCGCTCTCTAATGTTGGTATCTATGGCTCAGGTCAGGGTTTCGAAGCCCTGCTGTTGCGCATGCGTTCGCACCCGTTACCAGAGGCTCGCCAGTACTCGGACCTCATGTTGACCGAGTTGCGCAAGGTGATCCCCAGTTTCTTGCGTCGCGTTGATCTGCCCGATAGAGGCGGTGCCTGGTCGAACTACATGACCACCAACCGTGAGGCTATGGAGACCGTGGCATATGAGATGTTGCCTGGCGACGAGTCCTCAGGCCTTGCCGCTCCAACGGTCACCCTGCTCGATTGGGACCCCGAAGGAGAGGTGAAGGTCATCGCCGCAATGCTGTACCCGCATACCAGCATCCCAGAGGCGCAGATCCTTGATCGTGTTCGTTTGATGTCAGTTGAGGATCGTCTGGCAGTGGCCCGTGCCTACGTGGGCGAGCGAACCAATCGGCGTCACAAACCAGGTAGGGCCTTGGAGAGAACTGATTATCGCTTCGATGTGGTCTCTGACTACGGGGCTTTTCGTGATCTGCAGCGTCATCGACTCATGACCGTGGAGTGGCAAGAACTCACCCCGCGCCACGGGTACACCCGTCCAGTCTCCATTGATGATGCAGGACTTACGGCTCAGTTCGACGAGGCAATGGGCATTTCCAAGGATCTCTGGACTGACCTCTCGGAGCGATTCCCCGAGCGGGCAGGGTATGCCGTCTCGTTGGCATATCGAATTCGATACGCGATGCAGTTCAACGCACGCGAAGCAATGCATCTGATTGAGCTGCGGACCTCAATCCAAGGCCACCCCAGCTATAGATCTGTAGGACAAGAGATGCATCGTCTGATCGCGGAGCAGGCCGGTCATCGAACGATCGCAGAGATGATGCTGTTTGTTGATCATTCGGGCGAGCCTGAGCTCGAACGGCTGCAGGCCGAGCGACAGGCAGAGTCACGTCGCTCGTCAGCGAGTTAACAACCATGTTGGGGTCGATCTGAAGCCGCCCAACCTTCGTAAAACCCCTAGTAATAAGGTCCTAAGTCCTTTTTTGGAGTGAATGTGACACGGGAGCCTGATTGAGTGTCTAGGATGCGGCCCGACTTCAGCCGAATTCTGGCATGTCTACGTGAACGGAAGAGAAATCTTGGAAGATGACATTGACGGCGAAGATGCCGAAGCCCTCGAGGAAGAAGAACTTGAGGAAGATGACCTAGAGGTCGACGAACTCGACGAAGACGATGATGGCGAACTTGACGATCTCGTCACAGGAGATGTCATCGTGGATGACATCTCTGCAGAGGTTGTTGTCGAGGAGGAAGAGGAGGATGCTCCTGCCGCTCGACGTAAGCGACCCTCCGATGTCAACGACGATGAGGACGAGGACGTAGATCCCGATGACGTTGAAGCAGACCTCGATGCAATCCTGAAGGATCGCATCGCAGCAACCCCTGATGATGACGAGGATGAAGAAGAGATTGCTGATGCTTCTTCCGATGCTGACGGGAGTGAGCGGGTTGCCGCGAAGTCTGCTGAAGAGTTCACCTGCGGAACTTGTTTCATGATTGTTCATCCTCGGCAGTTCGGACCGAAGGACAATCTGGTGTGCCCCGAGGGATACTCTCCTTGTCCTTCTATTGCAACGGTTCAGAAGCGGCTGAAGAAGGCTGCAAAAAAGTAAACTCAGTATGCAGGCAGGTCTGACTTTTAGGTCAGCGCAAATCAGGGCATCCTTGTAGCTATGTTTGAGCAGACGAAGCAGGACGATCCAGACTCCGATCTGAAGACCGCTTCCACAGACCCCTCTGCTCAAGCAGCTGTGGGGTCGCTGATTTCTGCTGTACCGCTTTTGGTCAGCCGAAGCCTCCGGCAGTTTGAGCTAGCAAGTTCTTTGCTTGTGGCGCTCTCCTGCCATCTGACTGCGCGCTCTACACATGAGGTCACCGCTGATGCTCTTTTAGCGGCCGGAGCGGTACGACCTGAGCCACTCGATGTGCTTGACGTATTGAATGAGGACTCATCAAATGACTCTCACGATGACAGTGGGGTTGTTGCGCAGCGGGGGAGTAGTGATCCTGAGGGCCACGAAGGCGCCTCGTCACCAACTACGCAGATACTCGAGGCAGACCTTGGGGTGCCCGACTACGACAGCCTCGCAGCATCACAGGTGGTGCCACGCCTAGCAATGTTGGCAACGAGCGATCTTCAGTCGATTCTTGCCTATGAGCAAGCACACCGTCGGCGGCAGACAATTATGAATCGTGTGACGGAACTTCTAGATTCCAAAGCTCCTGAGAGTGAATAGTTCCGGGGGTGACTCAAAGAGCTCCGAACTCCCAGATCACCAAGCTTTGGTTCATCCAGAGCCGAAGATGTCTACACGAGTTGCGGGGACAGTGGACGCTGACAGTGTTCGGTTCCTTCGTCACCTAGCGAGGGTGCATATCTCGCAGCAGCGAGGCGGAGAAGTGGCTCTGCTGAGTGACTTCGCCGATCTGGAAGCCCCAGAGAGCAATGACGCCCAGGATCTCACCGCTGATCGCCTCGTCTGGCTCGGTTGTATCGATGATGTGGCGGTTGGGTATGTTTCAGCTCAGATTTTGCAGCTCACAGACGGCTATGCGCTGTGTCAGATCAGAGAGATGTTCGTGGAGTCAGAGGCCCGCGAGATAGGAGTCGGCGAGCTGCTCATGAAGTGCGTCATTCAGTGGGCGCAGGAGCGGGGCTGCGGAGGAATTGACGCCACAGCGATGCCAGGCGACCGAGAAACCAAGAACTTCTTCGAAACCTTTGGGCTCGTTGCTAGGGCAATTACGGTGCATCAGGATCTGCGGGGCACATGAGTCATCCCTCTCTGCGTGTCGCTGCCCTTGTGCCTCGAGGCGATGATTATCTGATGCTACGCACTGGCACGCACTGGCAACTGCCCGCGGCTTCGGTTCGCATTGGCGAGACTCTTGCAGAGGCTGTGGTTCGAGCATTGGCAGATCAAGTCGGTCTCGTTGATGCGATTTGTGGGCCGTTCATCGGTTGGGCCGAAGCCGTCGAGGCCGTAGCTCCTGACACTCACAGCGTAACTATGTACTTTCGCGCAGTGACTCTTGAGTCCGAGACAGAACCCAGTTCCCCATCCGCAGAGGTCCGCTGGATACCTTCGTGGGATGCCGCAGAGTTGGGCCTGGCCGATGGCTTAGCCGAGTTCCTGAGCGATCATGGCTACATCGAGACTCTCGTCTAGTTCCTGCCCTGCCGAGACCCCCGCCGGGCCTCGCAGGACACACCTAGTTTGACTCTGCTGAATCTCTGAGGGCTAGCGGCCCTTCCACTCTGGCGGTCGCTTCTCGATGAATGCATTCAGACCTTCTGCGAAGTCCTCGGTTCCAAACATCTTCACAATTCCATCTCCTGACAACTTCCAGCCAACGTCATCAGGCTGATCAGTAGCTTCAAGAACAATTTTGCGGCTCTCTCTGACTGCCAAGGGTGCATTCGCGGTGATCTCGGCGGCAAGGGTCTTTGCAGTCTCAAGCGCTTCGCCCTCTTCGCAGAGTCGATTGACCCAGCCGAACTCGTATGCCCGTTCAGCGGGAAAGTCCAGCCTTCCGGTCAGTACCAGTTCCATAGCAATGTTTCGTGGCAACTTCCGGGGGAGCCGGAAGAGTCCACCTGCTGCGGCAACAAGGTTGCGCTTTACCTCGGGTACCCCAAACACAGCGGTCTTTGATGCGACGACAAGGTCTGCGGCGAGCACCAACTCGGTTCCTCCGGCCAAAGCAGGACCATCGACTGCAGCAATAATCGGCTTGGTCCGCTCACGCTGCACAAAACCGCCAAATCCGCCTTTTGCAGTTGACATACCGCCGGGATCAGTCGCCATCTGCTTGAGGTCCGCGCCCGCACAGAAGATGTATCCCTTCTCTGTCTTTGCGCCAGTCAGGATGCCCACCCAAACCTCGTCGTCAGCCTCGATCTGATCGATTGCTGACTCGATACCCTGAGCGACTTCGCTACTTACTGCGTTGCGCGCCTCGGGACGATTAATGGTGATGATTCCAATGTTGCCAATTTTTTCATAGTCAACTGTCATGACGCGGAATCTAGCGCAGCAGGAGCCCTCGTCGCGCACTCGCCGGTTCTATCAACCGTCCTCAGCGCTGTCGTGACCGAATGCCCTTAGTCCTCAACGGTGAGGTCTTCGACGATAACCGCCTCATCTACTGTGACTGTCTCCTCAACGACGAGGATTTCCTCGACGTCCACGATGACTCCGTCGATGCTCTCGACGAGCAGCACATCATCAATCACGATGGTGTCTTCCACAACGATGATGTCTTCAACAACGACGACTTCTCCATCGCTGTTTTCGACCAAGACTTCCTCGACCAAAATGGTCTCTTCGACGATGATTTCCTCGCCAATAACAATCTCGTCGACAGTGACTTCGCCTGTCGCTACTGGTGATGATTCCTCTGAAGTACTCATTGCACTGTTCTCCCTATCGTTGTTTGTGGCATCAAGACTTTGCTCTCCACTCGAAGTGGAGTTGGTTTTCGTAACCTCGGGTTTTGCTGATCCAGACTTATTCGACCCAGATTTTGACCCTCCGGGCTTTGACCCTGCGGGCTTTGAGCCGCGAGGCCCGTTCCGTCCGCGCTTCTTTGCCGCAGCGGCAATTTCGGCGGGGTCAAGGCCAAAGAGTTCAACAATCTTTGGCAGCCGGTCTCCGACACGTCGAACGGCGTCGAGCAGAGCAGGCGTCGGTTCTTCGGGCCGTCCCGCTGGCGTCACCTGATTCCGTACCGGTGAGAATGCCAACGCGTCCAATGCGGCAGCCCACAGATCTTGATTGACTGTAGGGGTCAGTCCTTCCGAAACAGCGGTGACCAAACGACTTGAGAGTTCGACTGGCAGTGGTGCGCCGGCTTTGGGCGGGCGTGAACTCAGACGAAGCGCCCGAACGAAGCGACCACCGTCAAGATTAGAAGTGATATCGGCAATCCAAAGCGCCTGCTCCTCCTCGATCCTTCGTGTCAGGCCGGCCTGGATCTGCTCCTTGAGAGCGAGAGCCTCTGCATCGCGTGCAACACCATCTGCTGCAACAATCACCGAACGAAGGTCACGCAAGTCGAGTTCTTCAAGATCAGCCAAAGCGGCCTCGGCACGATCGAGCCACTCTGCAGCACGAAGCTGAGGGAGCAAGTCCTCTGCAAGGGCAATCAGTTGTTCCGATGGTATCTCCGGCCGGTTCTCTTTCTTGGCCTGCGCATTTTGCTCTGCGATTGCCTCACGAACTGCTGGAACCCCTCCTCGGATGACTTGCTCCGCAATTGGACGGTGTTCTACCGGGAGCGTGTCGAGCACAGCAGCGCGGTGGGCGCGGCCCGGGCGCAAGCGCTTCGGCCTTGGCCGCTCTGGGGCTGCTTCTGGACGCGGACCGCGAGGGCGGTCGCTTCGTGATCGATCTCCGTCTGCGCGAGCGCCGGGTGGGCGGCCTGCTCCAGCGCCGTCACGTCCACCGCCGGGGCGGCCGCCGTCTCGTCCACCGCCGGGACGATCTCCGCGTGGCTTGCGATCTCCGCGTGGTCCGCGGTCATCGCGGTCTCTGCGCGATCCTCCGCGATCTCCATCCCTAGAACGTCCCGACTTCTCGACCAGGGTGCTCGTGACAAGCGGCTCATCCTGTCGGGTACCAATGACGGTCAACATCTCTGGTTCTTTCCGAGCAGCCTTCGGAGGAAGCACGTTCAGAATCTCAATGCCTTCTAGTTCGAACTCGGCATCAGCGCGAACGACATCTCCGACTTTGCAACCTGCAGGAAGAATTGATGAGCGTAAATCGCCCTTGGGCTGTTTGGCGCCGGCAGCGCGCCAAGTCCAGGTTCCATCGGGGCGTTCACTTGTTAGTTCGATCTCTAGACGACGAGGCATAGTTGTCTCAACCTATCGAAGATCAACGCCAGAGGAGAACCCCCGATGAGTACGAACATCTCAGAGAACAGATTTCTTGCCGATACGAAGTGGTCAAATGGCTCGCGAAGCGTGGTGATTACTGGCGTGACGGGGCAGGTTGCCGAGGTTGTGGCCACTGAACTTTCACAGCGGCATCGCGTGATTGGAGTGGCGCGCTTCACTGATGAATCAGCCCGGCAACGGCTCGAGGCTTGCGGAGTTGAGTGCATTCCAACTGATCTTCTTGCGGCTGAGTTCTCGGAAATCCCGACTGAGGTTGATGCCGTTTTGAACTTCGCAGTCGTGAAGTCACAGCGCTGGGATGTTGATTTGCGTGCAAATGCCGAGGCGGCAGGCTTGCTGATGGCGCATACTCGCCCAAAGGCGTTTCTTCAGTGCTCCTCAACGGGCGTGTACGCAGCTGCAGGTGCTCAGGTGCTTGACGAAGCAGCGCCTCTCGGAGACAACCATGCTCCGATCATGCCGACGTATTCAATCTCTAAGATTGCAGCTGAGGAAGTGGTGCGGACTATGTGCCGGTACCTGCAGATACCGACAACGATTGCCCGTTTGAATGTGCCGTACGGGGTTGGTCCGCTTGGTGAGCCAAGAGGTTGGCCAGCTTTTCATCTGGCCATGATGGAGGCGGGCATGGCAATTCCCGTCGAAGCTGATCAACCGAACTTGTTCAACCCCATCAATCTCATCGACATTGCTGCTTCGATACCTGCGCTGTTAGAAGCAGCAACAGTCCCTGCCACCATCGTGAATTGGGCTGGCGTCGAGCAGGTTTCTCTCGAGGAGTGGTGCAGTTTCTTGGCTCAACGCTGCGGACTGGTTGCAGAGTTTGAGGTGACCGACTCAACCATCGGTGGCGTGACAGTAGACACTTCAAAGATGCAGAGCATGTGCGGTCCAACCCAGGTGCCTTGGCAAGAGGGGTTTGCGAACCTAGCCGAGGCGTACCTGCAAGGCGTGCACCCTACTCAGGACTCCTGAGCGCACTGAGCAAGGCATTTTCGAGCACCTCGGGGAGGGCAGGGTGACACCAGATTTGCTCCTTGGCGAGACGATCCGCAGGGACTTCGAATTGCATTGCCTGAGCGATTTGTTGCATCAGGGTTGCGGCCTGTGGTCCGAGAACATGAGCCCCAAGGATTCGCCAGTCGGTTGGGTCGATAAGAATTTTGGCGAACCCCGTTGTGTCTTCAAGCGCCCAGCCAAATGCGACGTTCGAATACTCGCAAGAGCCAACCACGTAGTTCTGCCCTCCTGCCTGCAATTGCTGTTCTGTGAGTCCAACCGAACCAATCTGAGGATGCGAAAACACCGCATGTGGGATAACTCGTTGATCGATGCTGATGGGGGAGTCGGGGTTCAGCAGGTTATGGCTCACTACCTTGGCCTCTTGGTTTGCAAGGTGCTTCAGTTGCCAAGAGTTACGGACATCGCCGAGTGCCCACACGCCCGGAGCATCAGTCAACAAAGTTGAGTCCGTAAGCACGTAGCCGCTCGAGTCAAGATTCACTCCGGCTTTGCCCACATCAAGTTGTCTCCCATTGGGTGTACGTCCCGTAGCCACCAGTAAGGCATCCCCGCTGAGCAATGACTGCTCGCCGGAACCACTTTGCAACGTGAGTTCAAAACTTCCACCAACGTGCTGGACGGAAACTGCAGCCGCGTTGAGGTGAAGATCCACTTGATCAGAAAAAGCCTTCGTGAATCGGGAAGAAATTTCTGAATCGGTATGACGCAGCATTTCCGATCCGCGATGGATGACCGAGACATGGGAACCAAGAGCAGAAAATACATGTCCAAGCTCGGCGGCGATAAACCCGCCACCAAGGATGATCAGGTGTTTGGGAAGTTCCTCGATCCGCATAATGCTGTCTGACGTGTGAAAGGGGGTTCCTTGAAGGCCTGGCAGATCTGGCATATGCGGGTGGGCGCCGGCAGCGATCACAACATGGCGTGCCGAGACGACTTTGGTACTTCCATCATGGAGTTCGATGCTCAGGGTTCGCTCCTTGAGGAACCGTGCTTCACCAAGGAACACCGTGACGTTGTCTTGTTGTTGCCTATAGCTAGTTCCACCAGCAGCAATCGGGTCGATGCGCCCAAAGATGCGATCTCGCAAAGATGGCCAGTCAACGCTCACTGCGTTGATCTCTACGTTGAGGCGCTCGCTCGCTTCAACGGCCTCTCGCATGCGATCTGCAGGCAGGACCAGCATCTTCGAGGGGATGCATCCGGCATTCAGGCATGTCCCACCAAAAACCGAGCGCTCAATGATTCCAACCTTCCAAGAACTGAACTCTTCGCTCAGAAGCGAATTGCCTGAACCCGTGCCGATAATCAGCAGGTCGAACTCGTCCATCTCTAAGTCGTCCATGGCTCAAGGGTAGGTGGTTCGCATCTTCGGGACAGAAACCGCCAGACCGGTTCGGTATCAGATATAGAACGCGTTACAGTTTCCACGTTCAGTCAGACGGAGGCCATTATGCAGATTGCTTATACAGAAGAACAAGAGAAGCTTCGGGACGAACTCCGGGCCTACTACGACAAACTGTTGACTGATGAGGTGCGCAATGCGCTTCATGAAGAGATGGGTTGCGGAACCGTCACTCGAGAGATCGTCAAGCAGATGGCTGGCGACGGGTGGCTCGGCATTGGCTGGCCAACCGAATACGGTGGGCAGGGCCGAAGCCAAGTCGAGCAGTTCATCTTCTTTGATGAGTCCATGAGGTCGGGGGCACCAGTTCCCATGCTCACGATTAATACTGTCGGACCAACGATCATGCAGTACGGAAGTGAGGAACTGAAAGCAGATTTCTTGCCTAGGATCCTCGCCGGAGACCTGCACTTTTGCATTGGCTACTCCGAGAACCAAGCGGGAACAGACCTTGCTGCGCTCAAGACCAAAGCCGTGCGCGACGGGGATGAGTACGTCATTAATGGCCAGAAAATGTGGACCAGTTTGGCTTCCGACGCCGACTACTGCTGGCTAGCTGTAAGAACTGATCAAGAGGCTCCAAAGCACAAGGGCATCTCCATGATCATCGTCGATATGAAGACCCCCGGAATCACCGTCGATCCGCTGCATTTGCTGTCGAGTCATGACATCAACGCAACCTTCTTTGATGACGTGCGTGTTCCAGCAACGAACCTAGTTGGGGGAGAGAACAACGGTTGGGGCTTGATCATGAGCCAACTCAACCATGAGCGGGTCACCCTGTGCTCCTCGGGCCTTCTTGAGCAGAGCTATTTTGAGGTTCGCCGCTGGGCGCAGAACACCGTTGGTGCAGACGGCAAGCGAGTCATCGATAACGAGTGGGTGCAGTTGAATCTGGCAAAGGTTCATGCGGGCATCGAATTTCTTCGGCTCATCAACTGGAAGGTTGCGTGGACAGCAACGCATGCGCCGCTCGATATTTCTGACGCCTCAACGATCAAGATCTTTGGTACCGAGTTCTATCTCGATGCATTCCGCATGATGATGGAAATTCTCGGCCCACGTGCCTACCTCGATCGGACCTCTACGGGTTCGATCCTCAAGGGGCGACTCGAGATGAACTACCGAAGCTTGCTGATTCTGACCTTTGGTGGCGGAACCAACGAGATTCAAAGAGACCTCATTGGCATGTTCGGACTCGGACTGCCGCGCGCCTTGCGCGGCTGATCCTGACGTACCCCGAGCCAGAAACGTATTCGAAAGATTTGAAGGGAAAAGCAGATGGATTTTGCTCTCAACGAAGAACAGCTAGCGATCAGTGAACTTGCAGGTCAAGTGATTGGAGACGCATCTACAAACGAGAGGTTGCGTGAGATCGAAAAAGCTGAAGGGCCGCGTTTTGACGCCGCACTCTGGGCGTCTTTGGCCGAAACTGGCATTCTTGGTGCCTTTCTGCCCGAGGAATACGGGGGTGCCGGACTCGACCTTATTGCGCTAGGTGGTGCACTTGAACACGTGGGCCGCACTGCAGCTGCAGTTCCGCTCTGGGAGACCTGTGGACTAGGTGTGCCGGCAATTGCAAAATTTGCACCCGAGTCGCTAGCAGCAGAGATTCTTCCCAAGGTTGCAGATGGATCAATGATCCTCACGGCTGCTTGGCACGAGGACCTGGGGGAGCCACTGCTTCCGACGACGATCGCAAGCAGGAACGGTGACGGATGGGAACTCACTGGTACCAAGATTTGCGTACCTGCTGGAGCAATCGCAGATGCCTTCCTCATGCCGGCCGCAATCGAAGGGGGATCTGTTGGCTTGTTCTTGGTTCGTAGAACAGCCGAGGGCGTAGGAATCGAACCTCTAGAAACCACCCTCGGAGACCCGCAGGCCGCAATTTTGCTAGCTCTAGCTCCGGCCGAACTGGTGGCTGAGGGCTACGAGTCTCTGCAGTGGGCCTACGATCGCGCTGTTGCAACACAGTGTGCAGTTGCATCTGGTGTCTTCGCGGAGGCCCTTCGTCTGACCGCCGAGTACACGAAGGAACGCAAGCAGTTTGATGTTCCGATCGCATCCTTCCAAGCTGTTGCTCATCGCGCTGCAGATGCTTTTGTTGATACTGAGGCGATTCGACTTACCTCGAAACAAGCCTTGTGGAGACTGTCAGTAGACATGGAGGCCTCGGCAGAAGTTGCTGTGGCGAAGTACTGGGTCTCATTTGGTGGCCAGCGAGTTGTTCATACGGCTCAGCACCTACACGGCGGCGTGGGCGTAGATCGCGATTACCCGCTGCACCGGTACTTCTTGATGGCAAAGGAACTAGAGCTGCAGCTGGGCGGAACTACCAGGCAGCTTCTGGCTTTGGGGCAGATTATTGCCAATGAGGCTGTGTAAGAGCGGTTTCAGCCGCTCCTTCTTACAGTTGGCACAAAACGCCGGAAATCCCCATTATGTAAAGTTGTGAGTTTTCTTAGGTCGAATTGCTCATTCTCTAAGAAGATCCCATAGGTCCTTTACATGCGCGCCTGAAAGGTGTCAAATGCATGTAGCGATCGGGGTTGGCCCCGATCCCCATACAACTGAGGAGGTGCCGATGTCTACTCGTCATCGTGCCCGGCAGTCCGGACCTAGTTCAGCTCTCCATGAGGAGCGCGAGCAAAGAAAGGCAGAACACCGAAGGGTGCGCCGTACCGTCAATCAGTCGTTGCATGTGGCAGTGCTTGAAGAAGATCTCGACGGTCTTGTTCTTGAGTTGCCGCATCCCACACATGGCTACACGGATGAACATGCTCCGGCCACGCCCCGCGCTGCGGCCGATCCGCAGCGACGCATCAAGCACTGGAAGCAATCTTTTTGGAAGAGGCGTTCACTCGAGCGTCAGCGCCGTGCACGCGCCGAGCTGCAAACAGCGAGCTACTCCTAGATTTCTAAACTCACCGAATTCCACGAAGCCGAGGGCTTGGCTTGTACGCCGTCCCGGGCCGCCAGTGGTTGCTGCATTTGGCGGCCACTGACGGCTCTGGCTTTGCGGAACTAGGGTCAGATCGTGAATGAACTCACTGCAGCTCTGATTGATGGGCAAGACGTCACCACAGATCAAACCATCGTTGTTCGCTCTCCGTACAGCGGCGAGGTCGTTGGTGAGGTGTCTGCTTGCTCGGCCTTACACCTAGATCAGGCAATCGCAGTAGCCGGGCGCAGGCATGCAGAAGGCTCTCTGCCAGCGTTTGAGCGCGCCGAGATTCTGGACCGAGTAGCCGCTGCAATGATTGAACGTTCCGAGGAGTTTGCTCAATCAATCTCTGCGGAGTCTGCAAAGCCAATTTCGACTGCACGCATTGAGGCAATACGAGCTGTAGATACCATACGGTTCTCGGCCGCTGCTGCTCGAACCTTCACCGGCGAGATGGTTGCTATGGACGCCTCTTCGGCAGGCGTGGGCAAACTCGGCTACGTCAAACGCGTGCCTATCGGAGTCGTTGCGGGCATCTCGCCATTCAACTTTCCTTTGAACTTGGTCTGTCACAAGATCGCTCCGGCACTCGCAGCAGGAGTTCCGATGGTGCTCAAACCGGCCTCGGCCACTCCCCTTACAGCGTTGAAAGTTGCCCGGCTCTTCGAGGAGTGCGGACTACCCGGCGGCTGGCTGAATGTGGTTCCTTGCCCGGGGTCTGTGGCTGATCACATGGTGCAGCATGAAGGTATTGCAATGATCACCTTTACTGGTTCTCCAGAGGTCGGCTGGGGCATTCGAGCACGAGCGCCTAAAAAGCGGGTGGGACTGGAGCTTGGCAATAACGCACCAGTCATTGTTGAACCTGACGGCGATCTAGAGGTTGCAGCCACAAAGATCGTTGCCGGAGGATATGCATTCTCTGGGCAAACCTGCATTTCGGTTCAGCGGGTCTACGTGCATGCGCAGGTTCACGAGGAATTGCTCGGCCTTCTCGAGCAGAAGGTCGCTGCCCTGTGCGTCGGTGACCCTGCGGATCCAGCCACTCAAGTGAGCGCGCTGATCAATCAGAGCGAAACACAGCGTGTGGCAGCCTGGATTGATGAGGCTGAGGCTCAAGGAGCTCGGCGACTAACGGGAGGACAGCTAGTGGATCGCGATGTCCTTGAGCCGACTCTGCTTGATCAGGTCACACCGGAGATGGCGATCAGCAATACCGAGGTATTCGGCCCCGTCATCGGGGTGGCGACGTATGACAACTTTGATCAGGCTGTGCGCCTAGCGAATAACTCGCGATACGGCTTACAGGCGGGTGTGTTCACTTCGGATATCTCAACTGCACTTAGGGCAGCTGACCATATCGACTTTGGCGGAGTGCTCATCAATGAGGTTCCGGCATTTCGCACGGATCAGCAGCCATATGGTGGGATGAGAGACTCAGGCAACACCCGAGAGGGCCCCGCCTATGCAATTGAGGAAATGACCGAGAGAAGAGTCATCATTATTCAAGGCTAATCCTGTCGTGAAGGCGACCCCGGATCATGCTGCCCTGCTCACTCCGGTAACCTTGGTTTGATGTTTCGTTCTCCTGGGATTCGAGTTCTCTGCGCTGTGACTGTTGCAGTGCTTGCTGCGTTCGTCATTCTTCGAACAGCGACCTCTACGCAGGTCAGCACTGTTTCGGCAGAGGCTGCGAATGAGAGTTCCACTGTCCAAAAAGAAGCAGGGCAGCTTGTAGAGGAGACAACAAGCTCGCTCCCCTCCCCTAGTTCAGCCCCCGCTTCCCCTCCTAGTAGGCCCGAGTCCTCGGCTGCACTGCCTCCCGAGTCGGGAAGTGGTAAGCGAATGGTCTTTTCAATTTCTCAGCAAAGAGTCTGGTGGGTTGATGCCTCCGGGGAAGAGCTGCGAACAGCGCTCGTGTCGGGCAGAGCAAACACCCCCCAGATCGGCACCTTTCAGGTGTATTCAAAAACTGAGCATGCAACGGGGCTTGACGGGTCCAAGATGGACTATTTCGTTCGCTTTACCAAGGGTCCTCAGGGTTGGGCAATCGGGTTTCATAACATCCCTCGGGTCAACGGCGAGCCCGTGCAATCAGAAGAGCAACTCGGTCAGACTCTCTCGCACGGATGTATTCGGCAGGCAGAAGCAGACGCCGTCTTTACGTGGAACTTTTTGGAGATTGGCTCCACCGTGGTCGTCATCTCGTAGAACTGCACGACCTACCTCTCTACATAATCTTTGTTTTATACCCCCCCTACACAAGCACTGAGGAGCTCAGGATGAGCATCAACATGAAAATCGGAATCAATGGCACGGGCAGTTTGGCAACCTTGGATCAGGTGCTTGCCG
Source organism: Actinomycetota bacterium (assembly GCA_009701845.1). Taxonomy (GTDB): domain Bacteria; phylum Actinomycetota; class Acidimicrobiia; order Acidimicrobiales; family Microtrichaceae; genus IMCC26207. The sequence continues at coordinate 6,116 of WLJI01000008.1, read as the reverse complement.
AGGCTAAGAAGACTGAAGAAGCAGGCTTCGACTCGTTCTGGATTGCCCAGATCTTTGGAATGGATGCCCTTACTGCACTTGCAGTTGTTGGGCGTGAAGTGCCACGGATCGAACTTGGAACGGCAGTTGTTCCCACCTATCCGCGCCATCCAATGATGATGGCCGGCCAAGCGCTCACGGTTCAGTTGGCAAGCCAAAATCGCCTTGCACTTGGGATCGGACTCTCGCATGAGATCGTGGTTGAGTCACTCTGGGGATACTCCTACGCGAAGCCGCTTCGCCATATGCGCGAGTACCTCTCTGCACTCTTGCCTCTACTACGGGGCGAGTCAGTAGACGTCCACGGCGAGGACATCACCTGTGTCGGAGGAGTCGATGTGCAAGGAGCAGAGGCTCCCCCAGTAATCGTGGCAGCGCTAGGTGAACAGATGCTGAAACTCGCAGGCTCCAACGGTTGCGGCACGATCACTTGGTGTACAGGCGAGCGTGCCTTGCTCACCCATGTGGTACCTAAGATCAATCAGGCCGCAGAAGATGCTGGTCGAGCTGCACCTAGGGTGATTGCCGGGCTACCTGTCTGTGTGACTGCAAACCCCGAGGCTGCGCACGCAATGGTTGCAGAACAACTCTCGCTGTACGGCGGCTTACCTTCCTACCGTGCGATGCTCGACATCGAAGGTGCCGAGGGGCCAGCAGACGTGGCCATCATCGGCAACGAAGAGCAAGTGGCTGATCAGCTTTCCCGCTTAGCAGAGGGCGGAGTCACCGAGTTTTCTGCAGTCATAGCGGCACCCAACTCGGAAGATCAAGCGCGTACCTGGGAACTTCTGAAGTCGCTGATCTAGGCGAGATAGTGACCAAAGCAGAGTCTGAACTTTTGGAGTTCAAGGTTGGAAGTGGCATGACCATTGCTGCGCAATCTTGGGGAAGCCCTACGAATCGCGCAGTAGTTTTAGTTCACGGCGGTGGCCAGACTCGTCATAGCTGGGGTGGTACTGCAGAGGCACTCGCAGACAGAGGTTGGTTCGCTGTGAGTTATGACCAGCGTGGTCACGGGTCCTCTGCACGAGCAGAGAATCGTGACTACTCAACTCGACGTTTTGCCGATGATCTTGTAGATGTCTGTGTCGCCCTTCACGAGATCACAGGTTCCCGACCCGTGATTGTTGGTGCCTCGCTTGGTGGGCTTGCGAGTTTGTTAGCCGAAGGGCTTTTGAGCCCCGGTTGTTCGGCTGCAATTGTCTTAGTGGACATCACCCCGCGCATGGAGAAGGTCGGGGTGGACCGCATTGTGGGGTTCATGTTGGACCGTGCTGAATCGGGGTTTGAGTCGCTCGACGAAGCAGCAGACGCAATTGCCACCTACCAGCCTCACCGACCTCGACCAAGCAATACCTCGGGATTGTCAAAGAACCTCAGACTCGACCCTGACGGCAGGTGGCGTTGGCACTGGGATCCAGACATCTTTCTTGGGCCGCGTCCCATCGGATCAGGTTCGCTCAGCGGAGAGTTTGTCAAGGCAACGTTGGCGTTAACGGTTCCGACTTTGCTCGTTCGAGGGCGTATGTCGGACCTTGTGAGCGAAGAGACTGCTCAAGAGTTTCTCAACATGCGGCCAGACGCCAAGTTCGTTGATGTGTCCGGTGCCGGACACATGGTGGCAGGAGATCGTAACGACCTTTTTACTGATGCCATCGTTGAGTTCTTGGACACACTTCCGTGAGTGGCACGTGTGTTCTGCTCAGGTGACTGAGCAAGCCGAGGTTGCAGCTCGGCGTTTGCTAGAGGTGACTGCGCAGTCGTCAGAGGTAGAGATCCGTGCCTCGTATAGGCGACTGTTGCTGCGCACACACCCAGATCTCAGCCCCAAGGTTGACGCGACCGAGCGAACGATGGCTCTCACGAAGGCATATCTACTTCTGAGCTCGCAGACTTCCAGCTCAGATCCGCTCCCCCACCCCAAGCCAGCCCCCACAGCAGCAGAGACTGATCCTCGGGCGGAACGTGTTCGTATTGACCTACTCGATGACCTCACGATCTCGGTAGGTGCCCCTGCCTCCGAGACGCTCATGTTGCTCATCGACATGGCGCATTCGCTTGGCGAGATTAGCTACCTCGATCCCGCTGCTGGACTGCTCGAGATAGTGATTGAGTTCCTCGAAGAACCGACGAGTTCTGTGCTGCTCAGCATGCAGGGTCGCGGCGATGGCACTACCGAGGTGTTCTGTTCCGTGGAGCCACTCAGCGGTGGGATTTCACCACCAGCAGATGCCGTAGCTCGGCTGTTGCTGCGAACCTTGACGCACCCCGAGGAACTCTGAAGATCGGTCAGAGTTTGGCTACGAGACAGGTCAAGCTCACCCGTTCTTCTTGTATCTCTTCATGCGTGTAGAGAAGGTCGAGCCAAATCTTGCCCGCATGGAAGTGATACCGAGTCCTTCGAGTGCTTGCGGGACTGGAAACCACCAAAGTTCACGAGCTGTAGCAACGCGTGTCGACATGACCGACTTGACTGCTGAGAACTCTCGCAACCCTTCCGGGCCGTGAACCCGACCGATTCCAGACTGCTTGACTCCTCCAAAAGGAAGCCCGGGGATTGCATACGAGACAATGCAGTCGTTGATGCAAACGTTTCCGGCTTCGAGCCGATTCGCGATTGAAATAGCCAAATCATGATCGGAAGTCCACACCGAGCTGTTGAGTCCGTAGATAGAGTCGTTCGCTAAACGAAGACCCTCTTCAGGGTCAGTGACCGACATGATCGGCATGACCGGTCCGAATGTTTCTTCGGTCATGATGCTCATGGTGTGGTCCACATCAATGAGCACAGTTGGTTCGAACCATAAGCCGGGTTGATCCAGGCGCTTGCCACCAGCAACGACGCGGGCGCCTTTGCTGACTGCATCAGCAATATGGCTTTCGACGATCTCGATCTGCGGGCCAAAGGTCATTGAGCCGATGTCTCCGCCGGTGGCGTTCTGGCGAATCAGAGCAGTCTCTTTGAGTACACGCTCAAGGAACGGCTGGAAGATCGACTCCTCTACGTAGAAGCGCTCAACCGACATGCAGGTCTGACCTGAGTTCTGAAATGCACCCCAGACAGCGCCCTTTGACGCTCGTGCTAGATCTGCATCGGCACAGACAATCATGGGGTCCTTGCCTCCTAGCTCAAGGAGTACGGGTGTGAGCGAGTCTGCCGCAGCGGCCATGACACGCTTGCCTGTTCGAACCGATCCGGTAAAACAAATCTTGTCGACACCGCTGCGGACTAGGGCCTCGCCGGTTTCGCCGCCTCCGGTGACGACCTGAACGATGTCTCCCCAGGAAGCATCCTCAAAGAGTTTCCCAATGGCGAGTCCGACCGTCGGGGTGACCTCGGATGGCTTGAGGACTACCGTGTTTCCGGCAAATAGCGCAGTGATTACTGGCGTCATCGAAAGAGTAAATGGGTAGTTCCAAGGGCTAATGACACCAATGACGCCGAGCGGTTCGTAACGTTTCCAAGCCTTTTTATGGGCCATGAGTCCTGGGGAAACACTCTGCGACTCAAGCGCCCTGCTTCCGTTCTTTGCGTACCATCCGATTGTCTCGCAGACAGCCATGAGCTCTGTAGTAACTGCTTCAGCTCGTTGCTTCCCAGTTTCTGCACAGATGGTATCGACGAGCTCCTCAACGGAGTTGAGCAGCTGATCACGCACTTTGAGCAGGTGGCGGGTTCGGTCCTTATAGGTAAGTGACGACCAAGCCACCGCTGCGTTGCGCGCGCGATCTACAGCTTTGTTTACCTGTGCAGCGCTCATCTGTTCGATTTCTGCAATCAGCGATCCGGTCCGCGGGTCGAATGTCTCGAAGCTCTCAATAACCTCAATTGGTTCAGGGGGGACGGTGCTGGACTGACTCATCGCGGATTTGGGATCAGAGGTGATGCTCATGAGCACAAAGGTACACCTGAGATCGGCGAGAATTCCGAAGAACTGCTCTTGAACGAACGTTCAGTAGGGCGTATGGTCATTGCTACGAGGTACACGTCCCACGAGATCTTCCGTGAACAAGAAGGGGTCAGCATGACCGTTACAGAGTCTGCAGTTGATTATTCGAATACCGATTTCACTGATCCGCGAGTATTTGATGACCCGTACGACCTGTTTACTTGGTTGCGCAGCCTTGATCATCTTCACTACGACGCTCTCAACGATTTGTACATTGCGCCTCGCCATGAAGACATATTTGCCCTGAGTCGAGACGAAGAGACCTACTGCAGCAGGTTTGGCGTCAGGCCAAAGATTGCCGGGGACATGTCCATCATCACTCTTGATGGCGATGAGCACGTACGTCAGCGTCGCTTGATTAACAAAGGGTTCACGCCGCGTCAGGTGCGAGAGATGATTCCCCATGTTCGTGAGCTGACAAATGAAATTATCGATGCCATGGAGACAAAGGGGGATGTTGAGTTTGTTTCAGACTTTGCAATCCACATTCCTTTGATCATCATCTGCGAATTGATGGGCCTCGACCCAACTCAACGTATGTCGATGTACGGATGGTCCGATGCCATGATGGCCGGAGACGGCCATGTCGAGGCCGACTCCCCCCAGTTGCTTGCCGCAGCAACAGCATTTGGCGAGTTTGCCGAGTTGGCGCTTGAGCTCATTGCTGAAAGGCGTGCTGACCCGCAAAGCGATCTCATCTCTATTCTCACTCAAGCATTCGATGACGGCGGACTGGCCAAGGAATACAAGGCCACTCAGGGCCTAGATGAAGAGACTCTGGCAAAGATGGCCTCTGAGGTTCGCTTGCAAGATGACGAACTGTTGGCATTTCTTGTAGTGCTGATGGTGGCCGGGAATGAAACCACCCGGAATGCACTCACCGGTGGGTTGGTCGCCCTGAGCCGCTTCCCTGAGCAACGCAAGCTGCTGCTTGAGAATCTGAACAATCCAGAGTTTATGGAGATCGCGGTCGACGAGATTGTTCGCTACGTGACTCCAGTCCTTGGGTTCATTCGCACAGTGACGGTTGATCACACCTACCGAAATACTGAGCTCAAGGTGGGCGATCGAGTTCTGATGTTGTACGGAAGTGCCAACCGGGATCACCGAGTGTTTACTGACCCGAACGAACTTGACCTGACTCGTAATCCGAACCCACACCTAGCTTTTGGAATCGGTCCTCATTTCTGCCTAGGAGCGAACCTGGCGAGAATGGAAATCACGACGGTCTTTCAGGAGCTCTTGACCCGCCTTCCGGATATCACCGTTCCTGCTGATGCTGCTCCGTCTCGGGGGGATTCAACTCTGGTACTTGCGCTGAACCACCTTCCTGCAACATTCACCCCTGGGGCTGGCTGCCCTGTGGAGCACTGATCACCTCGTGAATCAGCGCGAGCGGATCCTCGACGAGGCATTGCGCTTAATGTCGGCCGAAGGTTCCGCTGCGATGAGCATGCGGCAACTTGCACTGGCCTGCGGGGTGCAAGTAGCTGCTATCTATCACTACTTCCCGTCAAAGGACGCGCTGTTGCAGAGCGTCTTTCAGGAGCGCCGCTACGACACCCGCCTAGCGAACCAAGATCACATCAATGGTCTTGCCGCAGAGGCTGACGTCGCAGAACGGCTGAGAGCGGTGTTCAATCTGTTCTGGGCAGGAGCGCTAGAGGAAGAGGAAGTCTTGCGGCTCCTCCTTGGAGAAGGCTTGAGGAACCAAGCCGTAGCCCTGCCGACAGGGTCAGCGATGCTCGAACTTTTTCGAACTGGGGTGATCGGATTGCTCGAGGAGTACGTCCCCGAAATTGATGACCCAGAAGTGGTTTCGGAAGTGTTCGTGGCGCAGATATTTGCAGCCTTTATTCAGCACATCTTTGATCCGTTGATGAAGACAGACCTGATCGCTGAACGTGCAGCCCGGATTCTTGTGCGCAGCGTTCTGTAACAAGTCTGGCATCTGGGTCTTTCGGTCCCCCGGCTAGGCCAAATGACCTAAAGCTGGGAGTAGTAGCTGCCGACAACTACAGGGTGAACCGCTCCCCTGCTCGACTGAAACGCTATTCCGCAAGATCCCAGCAGGGGGCGGTCATGGTCGAGGCCGCCATGGTGCTACCCGTCATGATCTTCATCGTG